>NZ_JBGQOK010000004.1:0-358972 GCF_052119605.1 Leeuwenhoekiella sp. W20_SRS_FM14
CCCTGTAGCTTTAAAAGTCGATAACTCACAGCGAGCCGTACTCACCTTTCAGATTATTCCACCTTTTTTATTTGACCTAAATTGGGGTGGCGAGCTTCCTAAAAATCTCCTTGAATACCAATTGTCCGGTAAAACCCTGTAGCTTTAAAAGTCAATAACTCACAGCGAGCCGTACTCACCTTTCAGATTATTCCACCTTTTTGAAAACCAAATCTTAATGGGAGACAAGTCTGTGCATATATCTAATTTGATTCAGTTACATGTTTGCTTCGGTAATAACATTTCACAACCCATATCCTCCAACTTATAAAAACTCATAAAATTGAACATAAAAAAACCCGGAATAGCATTCCGGGTTAATAAAACAAATTAATGTTTCTTATTTATTTTGAGCGTATCGGCTAGATACCTCTTTCCAATTGATCACATTAAAAAATGCATCAATATAATCTGGACGCTTATTTTGGTATTTTAGATAATAAGCATGTTCCCACACATCTAAACCTAAAATTGGAGTTCCACCGCAGCCTACTTCTGGCATCAACGGGTTATCCTGATTAGGTGTAGAACAAACCTCTACTTTACCGCCTACGTGAACACAAAGCCAAGCCCAACCTGAACCGAATTGGCTTCCTGCTGCGCTACTAAATTTATCTTTAAATGCTTCAAAAGAACCATATGCAGCATTTATAGCTTCAGCTAACTCTCCTGTAGGCTCGCCACCTCCATCTGGAGACATTATGTCCCAAAAGAGACTGTGATTATAAAAACCACCACCATTGTTACGTACAGCACTATTAGACATATCTAGATTTATTAAGATATTCTCTATAGTTTTACCTTCAAGGTCTGTACCTTCAATAGCTGCATTTAATTTACTGGTGTAACCTGCGTGATGTTTACCGTGGTGAATTTCCATGGTTTGTGCATCTATACTAGGTTCTAATGCATCTTTGGCATATTTTAAACTTGGAAGTTGAAATGACATTTTTATTTATTTTTTTCGTTAATATAATAGTTGTTCCCCAAAGATAGCAATTCAGCACCCGTATTAAAAACAACACGTGTTATAAAAGTCTTAAGGTTTAAATACTAATCGCTTATAACACTCTCATATAATTAGTATTAACATTTTTACCATCTTGAATCTATGCAAGATCTACCTACTATCTCTATATACAATGCTTCAGCTGGCGCAGGAAAAACTTTTGCTCTAGTTAAAAATTATCTTCTAATTCTTTTTAAAAGTAAAAATGAATTTAAATACCGCCGCATTCTCGCCATAACATTTACAAATAAAGCGGTCGCCGAAATGAAGTTGCGTATTGTAGACAACCTACAGGCGTTTACTCAAGATGCTATTTTTGATAATCCGGGTCCAATGCTGCTTTCAATTGAAGAAGAGACCGGTTTAAAACGAACCGAAATTCAGCAAAAATCAAAGCGCCTCTTAAAGAATATCGTTCAGGATTTTGCATCATTTGATGTGGTAACTATAGATAATTTTACCCATCGGGTGATTCGTACGTTTGCGCACGATTTAAAAATTCCACAAAATTTTGAAGTTGAACTTAATACTCAAGATGTTTTAGAGCAGGCTGTAGATAAATTAATTGACAAAGCGGGTAAAGATGATTTAGTAACACAAGTGCTTCTTGATTATGCCTTAGAAAAAATTGACAGTGACCGAAGCTGGGATATATCAAGAGACTTTTATGAGATTAGTAGACTGCTTTTAAGCGAAAATGACAGAGCCTATTTAAAAATGCTGGAGGGTAAATCATTGAAGGATTTTGCAGACTTAAAAGAGTTTATAAAAAAAAGCTCTTCACAGCTTGAAAAAGGAATATTAGAAAAAGCGAAATCATTGCTTGGTTTTATTGCCTCAAACGGACTCGAAGAAGGCCATTTTAAAGGAAAATATTTGCCCAAAGCAGTAACAAAAATTAGTGAAGGCATTTTTGCTATTAATACTGCTTCGGCCTGGGTTGCAAATTTGGGTGAGGAACCTATGTATACTAAAACTCAAAAGCAGCCTGTAAAAGACATTTTAGACCAGATTGCACCAGAAATCGCTCTTCAGTTTAATGTGATAAAACACGACATATTAAATTTGAGTTTTCAGGAAGAACTGTATAAAAAAATCACTCCGTTATCTGTTTTACAAGCAATACAGGAGGAAGTAGATAAAATTAAAGCCGAAAATAACCTCATTTTAATTTCAGACTTTAATGAACTTATTAATAAAAATATAGCAAATCAACCTACCCCTTTTATCTACGAGCGACTGGGTGAGCGTTATGAAAATTACTTTATAGATGAATTTCAAGATACTTCGCGCTTACAGTGGGAAAATCTCGTGCCCTTAATAGACAATGCGGTTAGTGTTAATCAAACTGAAGATTTATCAAATAGTCTGATGCTCGTAGGCGACCCTAAACAGGCAATATATAGATGGCGTGGTGGCGAGGCAGCTCAATTTATAGAGTTATCTAACGGTAAAAATCCGTTTCAGAATGAAAATAAAGACGTTATAAATCTTCCCTTTAATTATAGAAGTTATGACGAGATTATAACATTTAACAATACATTTTTTAGCAAACTTGCAGATGTTTTTGAAAATGTAGACTATAAAAAAATATATACCGAAGGGAACGCACAACGCGTAAATACAAAGCAAGGTGGTTATGTTGCTATTTCATTTATAGATGCTGTAAATAAAGAGGAAGCTGTGTCTTTGTATCTAGACGAGGTGGTCAAGACTATTTATTCGTGCCTGGAAAATGGTTTTACACTTAATGAGCTTTGTATACTGGTTAGAAAAAATTCTGAAGGTGTAGCTATAGCCCAACGCTTACAGGAACAAAATATACCGGTAATATCCAGTGAGAGTTTACTTTTAAAACAATCTTCTCAAGTGCAGTTTATAGTAAATCTTCTGCATTATACAATTGAAAATGAATCTACAGCTATAAGCATAAAACTATTAGAATATCTTGCTGAAGAATTTCTAAATATTGAAAATCGCCATGCCTTTTATAAAAACAATTTAGTTTTTAATGGTTCAGAGCTATTAAAAAATGCGTTAGGTATTCATTCTCAATTTGATTTTACACAATGCGCTACATTACCTCTTTACGAAGCTGTAGAATACATTGTAAGAAGTTTTAACCTTCAAAAAAGCGGAGGAGCGTACCTTCAATTCTTTTTAGACGCTATTTATGACTTTACACAAAAAAATTCTGGCGGTGTTCCTGAATTTATTACCTGGTGGGAGCGCAAACAAGATAAGCTAAGCATAAGTACACCTCCCGCCTCAAAGGCAGTACAAATAATGACGGTTCACAAAGCGAAGGGCTTAGAATTTCCGGTTGTTATTTATCCGTTTGCAGATAGCGATTTGTATCCTAGAAATTCTGATTCTTATAATTGGTATTTACCCAACGCTGGTGAATTCTTAGATTTTAAGGCCTTATTAATAGGTCAAAAAAATGAGCTCACCCAATTCAATGAGCAGACAGAGGCACTTTACCACGTAAAAAGAAGTTTACAACAACTGGATAATATTAATATTCTTTATGTTGCCTTAACGCGTAGTGTTGAACAACTACACATTATTACTAATAAAGGGGCGCTTAGCAAAGCAGAGCCAAAAACATTTTCTGATCTATTTATGAACTTCGTAAATCAGGATCCCAACTTTACTGAAGATACTCCCTATTATTCCATAGGCAATGAAAAACGAACTTCAACGCCAAAAGATCTAATTCAATCTTCAGAAAATTTAGAATTAATGAGTACTTCTAAAGAAGAACACAATTTAATTATGGTTACCCAGGCAGATTCTCTATGGAACACAGAACTTGTTGAAGCTATAAATCTCGGTAATGTCATCCACGAACTTATGGAAAATATTGAAGTAGAAGAGGATGTTGATTTAGCTATTAAACGAGCTTTAACTTTAGGATTAATTGATACAGCTAATTACCAAAAGTTAAACAATAATTTAAAAGAACTCATAGCTAAGTTGAAACCCGAGGGATTCTTTAATCGTGCCCATTTTATTTTAAATGAACGAGATATAAACTTAAAAGGTAAAACTATTAGACCAGACCGTTTGGAACTTAATGACAAGAATGAAGCCTGGCTATTAGATTATAAAACCGGATTAAAAAATGAGGCACATAGTAAACAAATAAATTCTTATGCCCAGGCACTCATAGCAATGGGATATACAATCAAGAAGCAATTAATAGTATATCTAAATGATGAAATTCAATTATTCACACCTTAATTAAAATATAAAATTTATCTAATCACACTTATTAACAACAACAACAGATTTCAATACAACTATTTGATTTTATGATCTTTAACCTTTGCTCTGCTAAATATTTAAGTTAATAAATTTTCTTGGTTTTGTATAATTCTTAATAAAGGTTTAATAAAACTTTATCAATTGCCGTTTTGTATCTAAATTTTAACAAACTACTTTTACCCCCGTATTGAATAACTTATCAATTAGAAATATGAAAAAAAGTACTAGTATATTGTTTTTGTTTTTTGCAGTATTTATAGGAGTAAACTCTGTATTTGCTCAGGATGCAAATAACCCTTGGTATATAAGTGTAGGAGTTAACGCTGTTGACACTTATCCCGTAAATGAAGATAACAGACCTCTAACAGGAGGATTTCTTAATGAAATGTATAATGTAGATGACCATTGGAATATTCTACCATCTATCTCTACTCTTTATGTAGGCCGTTACATTGGTAGTGGTTTAGCATTTGGTGTACGAGGTTCTCTTAATAAAATAGAGAAATTTGGTGATGTGCCAGCTAATGATCTTGCATATTATGCAGTAGATGGTATGTTCTCTTACAGTTTCCGAGATGCTCTTTTTGGTGAAGGTGGCTGGTTTGACCCATACTTAGGAGTAGGTGGTGGTTATGTATTTGTAGGTGATTTATCAAGCCACGGTACTGCTAACGGTACTGTAGGTTTAAAAATATGGTTAGGAGAGTCTATAAGTTTAGACTTATCTACAACCTACAAGCATGCATTTGAAGATAACTATACTAAGCATATGCAACATACTGCCGGTATTGGTTTTGCTTTTGGAGGTACCGATACTGATGGTGATGGTATTTTTGACAAAAATGACGAGTGTCCAGATGTTCCTGGTTTACCAGAATTTAATGGATGTCCTGATACAGATGGTGATGGTATAAAAGACTCTGAAGATTCTTGTCCTGAAGTTGCCGGTTTACCAGAATTTAATGGTTGCCCTGATACAGATGGTGATGGCATTGCAGATCCAGATGATAAATGTCCTAATGTAGCTGGTTTACCTGCTTTAAATGGTTGCCCTGATGCTGACGGTGATGGAGTAACTGATGCTGAAGATAAATGTCCTAATGAAGCTGGTCCTGCAGCTAATGATGGTTGCCCTTATCAGGATAAAGATAATGATGGTGTATTAGACAAGGATGATGAGTGTCCTACAGTTCCTGGTACAGTAGCAAACAATGGTTGCCCAGAAGTAACTGTTGAGGTGTTAGAAGAAATTAATGTTCAGGTTAGAACTGTACTATTTGATTTAAATAAAGCTACAATTCGTAAAGAGTCACTTGAAACTTTAAATACTGTAGCGGGTACAATGATGGAATATCCTAATACAAGATTTTTAATAGAGGGTCATACAGATAGTCAAGGAAGTGACGCATACAACCTTAAGCTTTCTGACGAACGTGCAGCTTCAGTTAAAAACTATTTAATTGAAAAAGGATTACCTGCTTCAAGACTTTCTTCAGAAGGATTTGGTGAAACTAAGCCTGTTGCAAATAATGCAACTGCTGCTGGTAGACAACAAAACCGTAGAGTTGAAATTTCACTTATAGATTAAACTTAAATGTTACTGATTAGCAACAAATCAATTTGAAGATTTATACTAAATAAGCAATTATTTGATTTTTCTTAGATTTGATTTTGTTGCTAGTTTTTAACAAATTACATTTGCTTCAATTAACACACTTAAATTTTACTTACTTAACATGAAAAATCTTACTAAATTATTTTTATTTGCAGCCCTTACCTTTATAGGTATGAGCCAGGCAAATGCTCAAGACAAGAATAACCCTTGGGGGGTTAGTATTGGTGTAAACGCGGTAGATACCTACCCTGTATATCCACCAGATAACAGACCATTAACAGGAGGTTTTCCTGATGAATTTTATAATGTTTCTGATCACTGGAATATTCTTCCTTCAGTTTCTACATTATATGTAGGTCGTTACATTGGTGCTGGTTTTGCTTTGGGTGTACGTGGATCTATCAACAAAATCGACAAGATGGGTGATTTACCTGTTGACGATTTAGCATATTACGCAGTTGATGGTATGTTCTCATATAGCTTCCGTGATGCTCTTTTTGGAGAAGGCGGTTGGTTTGACCCTTACCTAGGTGGTGGTGGTGGTTACGTGTTTATTGGTGATAAGCCAAGTCACGGAACTTTAAACGGTACTGTAGGTTTAAAAGTTTGGTTAAGCGACAACATCAACCTTGACTTATCTTCTACTTACAAGCACGCAATGATGCCTGGTACTTATTACACAAGACATATGCAACACGTTGTTGGTGTAGGTTTCGTTTTTGGCGGAAAAGATACTGATGGTGATGGTGTATATGACAAAGATGATGAGTGTCCTGAAACTCCAGGTCTTAAAGAATTCAACGGATGTCCTGATACAGACGGTGATGGTATAAAAGATTCTGAAGATGCTTGTCCTGAGGTTGCTGGTTTACCAGAATTTAACGGATGTCCTGATTCTGACGGTGATGGTATCGCTGACAACGAAGATAAATGTCCTAACGTAGCTGGTCCTGCTGCAACTAATGGATGTCCTGATGCTGACGGTGACGGTGTTATCGATGCTGAAGACAAATGTCCTAACGAAGCTGGTCCTGCATCTAACAACGGTTGTCCTTTTGTAGATACTGACGGTGACGGTGTTGCTGACAAAGATGATAAATGTCCTAACGTAGCTGGTCCTGCATCTAACAATGGTTGTCCAGAAGTTGACGCTGCTGTATTAGAAGAATTAAACGGTGAAGCTGGTCGTATCTTATTTGATACAGATAAAGCTACTATCCGTAAGAGCTCTCTTGCAACTGTAGACAGAATTGCTGCAATTGTTAAAGAATACCCTAGCGCTAAGTTTGAAGTAGAAGGTCACGCTGATAGCCGTGCAAGTAACGCATACAACATGAGTCTTTCTGAAAGAAGAGCTCAATCTGTTGTAGATTACTTAATCTCTAAAGGTGCTAATGCAGATAATCTAATGATTCACGCTTATGGTGAAGAGAAGCCAATCGCTCCTAACACTACAGCTGCTGGTATGCAACTTAACAGACGTGTAAAACTTACTTTAAAGTAAGATACATTCAGATTTAAATCTGATTACAATATATTTTTAAAACGCCCCGTTTATTCGGGGCGTTTTTTATTTTTAGCATATGACAACATTCATCGACGAGATTATACAAGACCTGTTAAATTCAGAAATACCCCTTTCTCAAACAGTGATTGTACTTCCATCTAAAAGAGCAGGAAGTTTTTTTACTAAAAATTTAAAAAAGAAGCTCAAAGACGAGATATGCTTTTTACCAAAAACTTTGAGCATAGAAGAACTTGTAGAAGATATCTCAGGGCTCGTACCTGCTTCTCAAACTCAACTTCAAGTAGAGCTCTATCACATTTATAGAAAACAATTTAATCAAGGTGAACCCGAACCCTTTTTAAACTTTTTAGGTTGGGGACAAACCTTATTGGGAGATTTTAATGAAATAGACCGATACCTCATTTCTACAAAATCATTTTTTGACTACCTAAGTGCAATTAAAGAACTCAATCACTGGTCAACAGATACAACTTCTACTCTAGTCTCAAATTATCTCATATTCTGGAAATCTATTGAACTGTATTATAACAACTATAAAACACACTTAGAAAATCTTGGTCTCGGTTATCAGGGAATGCTTTATAGAAAAGCGGTAGAAACTATTGACAGTTACCTAAAAGAGAATACTCAGAATTATCTTTTTTGCGGCTTTAACGCACTTAACAATGCAGAACAAACCATCATAAAAAAATTCTTAGAACGACCTACCACAAAAATTTACTGGGATATAGATCCTTACTTTTTAAAGGATGAGAATCACGTTGCCAGCACTTTTATAAAAGGATACCTCAAAAACTGGAAAGAATTAAATGCTACAAATTCTATAATTCCTCAAAAGGTCTCCTATTACAATTCAGAAAAAACGATATGTGCAACCGGGATCTCTCAAAACATAGGACAGATTAAATATACTGGACAGCTACTTTCAAAACTCTCTCAGGAAGAACTAGAAAATACCGCCGTGATATTAGGAGACGAAGCACTATTGCTTCCGCTGTTAAACTCATTGCCCTCAAATGTTTTAGCGCTCAATGTAACCATGGGGTTACCCTTACAACAAGTTGCACAGGCTGCATTTTTTGAAAATTGGTTTCAGTTACAACTCAACAGACAGGAAAGCGGGTATTATTATAAAGATGTTCTTTCTATACTCGATCAGCAATATGCCATTCTACTCTTAGGTGACGCACGATTAAAGATTAAAAAAGAAATCACTCAAAAAAATCTGGTTTATATAAATCCGCTGCGATTAGAAAATGATGCAGTGCATGCAGCAGCTTTAAAATTAATTTTCAATTCGTGGCTCAATAATAGCGAGAACGCACTTACTTCAATCTTAGGAACAATCCAGATGTTGAAAGAAATTTTGCTTCCGCAGAAAAACTGGTTGCAATTAGAATTTTTACACGCCTTTTTAGAGCTCTTTACGCAACTTAAAAATCTTAACGACAGCTACACGTATCTGGGAGATATAAAAACCCTTAAACAGTTTTATAGAGAGCTTTTAAGTAAAGAGACGCTCGATTTTAGGGGTGATCCTTATTCTGGACTTCAAATAATGGGAGTTCTTGAATCTCGGGTACTTGATTTTAAAAATATAATCATTACATCGCTCAATGAAGGGACATTCCCTTCTGGTAAGAGTCAAAATAGTTTTATTCCTTTTGATTTAAAAATTGAATATAAACTGCCCACTTACAGAGAGAAAGATGCCATTTATGCATATCACTTCTTTAGATTGCTTCAGCGTTCAGAAAAAATAAACCTTTTATTCAATAATGAAGCAGGCGGTTTAAATAGTGGTGAAAAAAGCAGATTTCTACTTCAACTTGCTACAGACCCAGAGGTTAAGTATACCTACAGCGAACAAACCGCAAGCGCTTCTGTAAGTTTAAAACCAAAAAAACTCAAGCATATTGAGAAAACGCCTCAGATAATAGAAGCTATTAAAAAACATGCGCAATCTGGCCTTTCCCCTTCTGCATTAACCACCTATATAAGAAATCCTGTAGATTTTTATTATAAATACGTTTTAGGAATACAAGAATTAGATGAAGTAGAAGATATTATTGCGCACAACACATTAGGAACCGTTGTTCATGAAACGCTAGAAAAACTTTATGAGCCCTATATAAATACGATACTTACTGCAGATATTTTAAAAAAAATGATGTCTTCAGTAGATAAAGAAGTGCGCAAACAATTTGACATCTGGTATAATGCAGTCCATATAGATACTGGTAAAAACCTGATTATTTTTAATGTCGCTAAACAATTTGTTCGTAATTTTTTAATGCAAGAGCGGCGTGATGTTAGCGACGGAAATGAAATCATAATAAAAGCACTTGAATCGAAATACAGTGTGCCTATTGGGGAAGGCATTGTACTAAAAGGTACGGTTGACCGAATAGACCGGGTAAACGATGTTTTGCGCATTCTTGATTACAAAACAGGTAAAGTAGACAAATACCATCTCGTAATTAAAGAATGGGAAGATCTAATTACAGATTACGACAAACAGTCTAAAGCTTTTCAGGTTTTGTGTTATGCTTTGATGCTTTATAAAAGTGAAGGTCTTCCAGAATTCACCGAAGCTGGTATAATTTCATTTAAAAACTTAAATGCCGGATTTTTAAAACTTAATAAAGACCAAAACGCTTCAGTAACCACAGAGCTTCTGGAAACTTTTGAAAGTTATCTTCTTAAGTTAATTAATGAAATACTAGATATAAATACTGCTTTTGTAGAAAAAGAGGTTTAAAATCTACACTTGCAAACGCGGCATAGCTTTTGAAATTAACTAACAAATTGAGGTAGTTAGGACTACTTTTAAATATTCAATTAAAAATAAAAATCCCTATGAAAAAGTTCATTTTTTTCACGCTATTCGCAACGCTAATCGTGTTTAGCACAAATGCTCAGGAATGGAAAACCAATTTTTCTGAAGCAAAAAAGGAAGCGGCTAAGCTAGATCAACCTATTATACTCGTTTTTCAAGGCTCAGACTGGTGTGCGCCGTGCATTAAGTTAGATAAAGAAATATGGTCAACAGAAGCATTTAAAAAATATGCTAAAGATCATTTTGTAATGCTTCAAGCAGATTTTCCTAGAAAAACTAAAAATGCATTACCTGAAGATCAACAAGCACGTAACAATAAACTTGCCGAAACCTATAACAAAAATGGGTATTTTCCGTTTGTGGTAGTTTTAGATCATGCTGGTAAAGTTCTTGGACAAGCCGGTTATGAGAAGACAACTCCAGAGGCTTACATTAAAAAACTTGAGGCTTTCACAAAGTAAAATTTTGAAACACACACTCCCTATTTTAATTCTGCTCTTAAGTTTTAACTTAAATGCACAACAAACATTTAAGCGAACTTTAAAGCTAATGGGAAGCCGTTTTGATATAACGGTTGTTGCTCAAAATCAGGAGAAGGCAGATGCTTCTATAAATCTGGCTATAGCCGAAATTACACGTATTGAAAAACTAATTTCTTCATGGGATGCTAATTCTCAAACTTCAGCAATAAATAAAAATGCCGGTATTAAAGCCGTTGCAGTAGATGTAGAATTATTTGACCTCATCACACGAGCAATTTCTATTTCTAAACTTACAGATGGTGCTTTTGACATTAGCTACGCCTCGATGGATAAAATATGGAAGTTTGATGGAAGTATGACCCAAATGCCAGATGCAGCAACGATAACCGCTTCTGTAGATCGCGTAGGTTTTAATAAAATACAATTAGATGCTTCCTCACACACCGTTTTTTTGCCAGATACGGGAATGAAAATTGGCTTTGGCGCAATAGGCAAAGGCTATGCTGCAGATAAAGCTAAAGCGCTATTGATTTCTAAAGGTGTTTCTGCAGGTATTATAAATGCATCAGGAGATATGAATACCTGGGGAAAGCAACCTGATGGAAGCACATGGAAAGTTGCGATTACAAACCCTATGAATAAAAATAAGGTTTTTGCGTTACTCCCTTTAATAAATAGTGCTGTTGTAACATCTGGCAACTATGAAAAGTTCGTATCTTTTAATGATACAAGATATAGTCACATTATAGACCCGCGAACAGGGTATCCTGCTTCCGGAATTATAAGTGCTACTGTGTTTGCTCCAAAGGCTGAATTAGCAGACGCATTAGCAACTTCTGTATTTGTTATGGGGATTGAGGTGGGACTTAACAGGATTAATCAATTGCCTAATATTGAGTGTATTATAATTGACGATACCGGTAAAATATATAAATCAGACCATATAGAAATTAAAGATCATGATTAAAAAAATTCTTCTGTTGAGCTCTCTTAGCTTGTACTTCACCAGTTGTGTTGCGGTAAAAGAGTACGAGAAAGTAGCAATAAATGATCCTGATATGGTTCTTTCAGATAAGCCGGCAGATCGCAATGTTTCTACCTTTCATTCCTATAGAGAAGCGGCGGTAGGTGCTAATGGAGGTAAAACCGGTGGTGGCTGCGGTTGTAATTAATGAGTATTTATATAAGCATATGCAATTATTTAAAATAAGTTTTGGGGCTTTATTAGTACTTTCATTCACTGCAGTACATGCACAGGAAGAAAATCAAGAAGCATATAAAAAAAGAGTTTTAGAAACTACTGAAGTTGATTTTTTAAGTAGCTATTATGCTCAGGATGGCGCTAACGCTGCTGTAACGGGAGGTTTAGGTACAGAAGAACTTACTGATGCTACGGGTACGATTGTAATTTCAATACCGCTAAACGACGATGATGTGTTAACTATAGATGCGGGGGTTTCTGCATACACATCTGCTTCCTCCAGTAACATCAATCCGTTTGATGGTAGCAATGCTGCAAATGCTTTTCAGGCTTCATCTGGCGCTTCTAGCAGTGATATATGGTCTAACATAAACGGTATTTACAGCCATAGCAGTGATGATCGCAATAAAATATGGACAGCAAAAGCATCTGTCTCTTCAGAATATGATTACTTCTCAGTAGGTTTTGGCGGAAGCTACACCTGGTTATTTAATGAGAAAAACACAGAATTAAGTGTAAATGGTAATATCTACCTAGATTCCTGGAAAGCGATTTATCCTATTGAATTACGCCCAGGAAGCGTTTACGGAGATGCAAATTACAATCCGCAATTTATACCTTTTGACAATACAAATAGAAACTCTTATGCTGTAGGTTTTGGGTTCTCTCAAATACTATCTAAAAAATTACAGGCATCGTTAGCATTAGATTTAGTTCAGCAAAGTGGTTTACTTTCAACCCCGTTTCAACGTGTTTATTTTAGCGATAAACCAGATGTTATGGTTGAAGATTTTCAGCTTGCAGATGATATCGAGCGATTACCTGATACGCGATCAAAAATAGCCGCCGGCGGAAGATTAAATTGTTACTTAAATTCAAGAGTGGTGCTACGCTCTTATTACCGTTTTTATGCAGACGACTGGGGGATTACTTCACATACAGCAAGTTTAGAAATTCCGATAAAAATTATAGATAAATTTACGCTGTATCCATCTTACAGATATTATACGCAAACCGCCGCAGATCAATTTGCAGGTTATGAGCAACACGCTTCTACAGATGAGTTTTACACCTCAGATTTTGACCTCTCTGCGTATGATGCAAATCAGTTTGGCTTCGGTGCAAACTATACAGATATCTTTACAAAATTCCACATCTTTCAATTTGGTTTAAAAAGTATAGATCTTAAGTATTACAACTACAAGCGCAATACTGGATTGAGCTCAAACATCATTACAGCAGGTATAAAATTTGTTCAGGATTAACATTTTTTGTTCAATTATATTTTACTGAAATAGGAATAGAACTTTTACATTTAAGGCTCAATCTAATCTATTTAGTAAATGAATTATTTAAGCAAAAAAATTGCTTTTGCAACCTTAGTTATTGGTACCATATCAGGTATTCAGGCACAAGAAACCAAAATTAATAACCAGCCTCTTTTTAGCGAGTTTCTAGAGCACAGTGGTAATGAATTTCGCACTGCAACCGGCCAGCCTGGTGAACATTACTGGCAAAATGAAACCGATTATGTTATTGAAGCTACATTAAACGAGCAGGCTCAATCTATTAGCGGAAAAGTCACCCTTACTTATACAAACAACAGCCCACAAGACCTAGATTTTATCTGGATGCATCTGGAGCAAAACCGTTTTACAGAAACATCTAGAGGTACGCTTACCACTCCTATCTCTGGCAATCGCTATAATGGTGATGTAAACGGTGGGTATACCATAACAAATCTCGCTGCTAAAGTAAAACGCAGCACTTCTTCAAAACACATTATTACAGATACCCGCATGCAAGTGTTTTTTGACGAGCCCATTCCTGCAAAAGGTGGTGAAGCGACGGTATCAATGAATTTTACATACAAAATACCTAAAGATGGAATGGACCGTATGGGACGGGTTGATACAAAAAACGGAACTATTTTCGCTTTAGCACAATGGTTTCCCAGAGCTGCAGTACTTGATGATATTGAGGGGTGGAATATTGAGCCATATCTAGGTGCAGGTGAATTTTATCTGGATTATGGGGATTATGACTTTAAAATTACAGCACCTTATAATCATATCGTAGTGGCTTCAGGCGAATTACAAAATGCAAAAGACGTAATGTCTTCAAAAATGCGTGATCGCATGGATCAAGCTAAAAATAGCGATAAAACGATTTATATTATAAATCCTGAAGAACTCAATGATATGTCATTGCGTGCAAAACAAAGCGGCACATTAACCTGGCATTTTAAAATGGAGAACACGCGTGATGTGGCCTTTGCCTCTTCAAAAGCCTTTATTTGGGATGCTGCTAAAATAAATTTACCCGGCGGAAAAAAAGCAGTTGCACAGTCTGTATATCCTATTGAAAGTTCTGGTCAGGATGCATGGTCTCGCTCTACCGAATACACAAAAAATGCGATTGAAAACTATTCTAACATGTGGTTTGAATACCCATACCCTACTGCTGTTAATGTAGCCGCAGAAATAGGCGGTATGGAATATCCCGGTTTGAGTTTTTGCAGCTGGAAATCTAAAGGCGAAAGCTTATGGGGAGTTACAGATCACGAGTTTGGTCACAACTGGTTTCCTATGATTGTAGGCTCAAACGAACGTCGTTATGCGTGGATGGATGAAGGTTTCAACACCTTTATAAACCATTACAGTACTTTAAAATTTAATAATGGTGAGTATCCTGCAAATCTTAGTAAAGTACGCAATACTGTAGGCTGGTTTAACAGTCCTAACCGCGAGGGTATAGATACCTACCCAGATGCTACTAATTTAAGAAACTTAGGTATGACCGCTTATTACAAACCTGCACAAGGTTTATTTATGTTGCGTGAGTATATTTTAGGACCAGAACGATTTGATAATGCATTTAAATCTTATATAAAACACTGGGCGTACAAGCATCCCCAGCCTAAAGATTTTTTCAACCATATAGAAAATGTGGCCGGCGAAAATCTTGCCTGGTTCTGGAAAGGATGGTTCTACGGCACCGGTAATATTGATATCGCTATAGACACTGTAAAACAGACTGAAGGTAATTATATCATTAGTATTTCAAATAAAGGAGAAGTACCTATGCCTGTAAAAATGGAAGTTACATTTGATGACAATACAACAGAACGAATAGCGCTTCCTGTAGAAATCTGGCAACGTGGCAATACCTGGAACTACTTATTAGAAACTACTAAAACAGTAAATAAAGTTGAACTTGATCCTGATAAAATCATCACAGATATCAATTTTGAAAACGATTTTTGGAAAGCAGCTCAAAAATAATTTTTAAAACACCCAATTAAATTATTTGAGAAACCTCAACAGTTTATTCTGTTGGGGTTTCTCTTTTTACAGAAGTAATTGTAACAATAGCCTACGAGTAACTACCAATAAATAAATCATTCAATTATGCAAGTAGTATCAAACAACCTCAACACCTTTAGAGTCCTGTACATAGTTAACGGTGTTTTAAGCTTATTAGCTGCTTTGTTTTTTGTGGGTTATTTAGCCTTTTTAAATATTTTTATTAATGAATCTACGACAATGCCTGATGCAAATATTGATGTAATGAGCGTCTTAAATATCGTAATGAGCATTGGTTTTATCCTTTGTTTAATAGTAGGTATTCTAACCTTAATGGCCGCAAAATATATAGGGCAAACCCGCAATTATACATTTGTACTTGTAATTGCCATTCTCAATTGTCTATCGGGTATTTTAGGAATTATTCTTGGCGTGTTTACTATTATCGAAATTAATAAGCCACATATAAAAATGCTTTTTGATCAAAACAATTAAGTTTAAAATTTACCAAATTTCCATTCCGAAGAACTAAACGGATCTATTGCTTACGATTTCTAGTATATTTACGGCTTAAATAAATCGCAAGGTTTACCTTCTATGACTTTGTGAATAGCTATGCATTCTGCTTCAAAATGGCTTACAGCTAATGTAGAATAGTATATATACGGCAGTATGAATGTATCAAAATTAAAAACCGCATTTTCTTCGATAGAGCAACTTCCTGCCCTGTTTTATCTTTTAAAATGGCTCTTTATCTGTACACTAATAGGTGCTATTGCAGGAAGCATATCGGCATTCTTTCTAATTAGTCTCGATTGGGTGACAAATTATAGAGAGGCTCACCTTTGGATTATTGCTTTACTCCCTCTAGGTGGATTTATAGTGGGCCTATCTTACCATTTATTTGGAAATAGTGTTGTAAAAGGGAATAATTTACTGCTTGAAGAGTTTCACAACCCCAAAAAAATTATTCCATTTAAAATGGCGCCTTTGGTTCTTTTTGGCACTCTAGCGACTCATTTGTTTGGAGGTTCTGCAGGACGAGAAGGTACTGCGGTACAAATAGGAGGGGCAGTTGCAGACCAGTTTACAAAAATCTTTAACCTCTCAAACCGTGATCGCAAAATTTTACTTATTGCAGGTATTAGTGCCGGTTTTGCTTCCGTTTTTGGAACTCCATTAGCTGGAGGGATATTTGCTTTAGAAGTACTTATATTGGGGAGAATACGTCTTGATGCTATTGTTCCCAGTTTTTTAGCAGCAGTACTTGCCGATTATTTTTGTACCCTATGGAATGTCACACACACCCAGTATCATATAGATTCTATCACAGTTATGAATCCCCAGAATTTAATATGGGCATTACTAGCCGGAATCATTTTTGGACTGGTAAGCATGCTTTTTTCAAAATCTACACACTTTTGGAGTGCTTTATTTAAAAGATATATAAAATATCCTCCGCTTAGACCATTTGTAGGCGGCGCAATAATTGCAATAGCGGTATATGCCCTAGGTACAACAAAATACATTGGTTTAGGAATCCCTACCATTGTAGATTCATTTACGATGTCAATGAACTCGTACGACTTTTTAATTAAAATATTATTTACATCATTCACGCTCGGGGCAGGCTTTAAAGGTGGGGAAGTAACACCCTTATTTTATATAGGAGCAACCTTGGGTAATGCCCTAATTTGGTTTGTGCCGTTGCCTATAGATTTGCTGGCAGGAATGGGATTTGTAGCCGTATTTGCAGGAGCTACAAACACACCTATCGCCTGTACTGTTATGGGTATTGAGTTATTTGGGATAGAATCTGGAGTTTTTATCGCCTTAGCGTGTAGCACCGCTTATCTATTTTCAGGACACTCGGGAGTATACGCTTCTCAAATAATAGGAAGTCCTAAAACCAAAACGTTTGATGATGAAAAGGGCGCACATTTATCTGAAATTTCTGAAAAGCGTAAAATGAATTGACAAGCTTGTCACCTTAAGAATCTAATTTTAAAGAAGCAAAAACTTCAGGTTTACAGCAGACTCTACATTTTAATATTACGAAAGGTCATTTAGAAAACAGAAAAATATCTTAGTAAATCAGTGAAAACAAATTGTTTAAGCATCCGCATTCGATAGAACTTACAGAAAAAATAAAAGCCTTTCTAAATGCGGAAAAAGATATTTTAAAATTAGCGACTTTAATACTCATCAAGAATACGATTGCAGCCCGATTATAAGCAAAAACCCCGTTATCATTGAGATAACAGGGTTTTCTGTGGAGAAGATGGGATTCGAACCCACGACCTCTTGACTGCCAGTCAAGCACTCTAGCCAACTGAGCTACATCCCCTTTACTGGCGCAAATATACTATAAATGCGCTTACAATATTCTTACTGCTGTTCTTTTAAGACCAGTAGTGGTGTCCGACTTTCAAAGTCGGCCTTTTTTACAGAGTCATCGTCCCAAAGCTTTTCAAAAAAGCCACGTTTGCGTTTAAAAACACAAATCATATCAGGTTTATTTTCATTAAGATGCTCTAGCAAACCCTGAAAAACAGTAGCATTCTCTGTAGATTTATAAGTGTCGACGAGTTCGCCTAAGTTTGCATCAAATTCAGAATCTTCTGGTAAGTAATTAGGGGTCTTAATTTGTAAAAGCCTAACATCTGCCTTATAGCGTTTTTTAATTGTACGTAAAGGATCTAATGTGCGTTTATCGTGAACAATACCAGACTTTACAGCCATAAGAATACGACTTATGGGTTTATACTCATAATCAACTGGAATGACTAATACGGCAGTCTCAGTATTTCTAAGCAAACTACCTGCAGTTTTACCTAAAAAGTTTGCTTGATTTACGTTGTGATGTTTCGGTGTGAGCACTATTAAATCAAGGTTTGTTTTTTGATGAAATTTCCCCACTGCCTCTACCCAGTCATCTCCTTCAAGCGGTTTTACCCTTACTTTTATACCTTCCGTATTAAAAGCGCTCAACTGCTCTTCTATTTCCTGAGCTGTAATTTGAGAAACGTTAAGCGTTTTAGGTAAACCCCCAGATCGCGCCGGCTCTTTGTACAATTTAGATATATAAAGCGTTGCTTTAAGCACACGTGCCAGTTCAAGAATATACTTGACATTGGTTTTTGAAAGAGTTTGATTACCAAGTGGAAGGAAAATAGTTTTCATCTTTACAAGCTTTATCTCAATTTTGAGTAAAATTAACGCTTATCTATGATACGCAAGGCAAAACTCTCAGAAATAGAATCAATTCTTAATCTTACCCGTGCGTGTGCAATGGCTATGATTGAGAACAACATATATCAATGGAATGATCATTACCCGTCTCATCAGGCCTTTGAAGAAGACATAAAACGTGACGAGCTCTTTGTTTTTGCTCAAGGAGAAAAAATAACAGGTACCATTGTGATTTCTACTTTAAAAGATGAAATCTATGAGCAGGTTAACTGGCTTACTCCCAGAGACGCTGATTCTATTTATATTCATAGACTCGCTGTGCATCCTGATTCACAAGGTCAGGGCATTGCGCAGCAACTTATGAATTTTGCTGAAAGTTTTGCTAAAGAGAATAATTATGTTTCAGTACGGCTAGACACCTTTAGTAAAAACCCCCGAAACAATATATTTTACACAAAACGCGGCTATCATAAGCTTCAGGAAATTTATTTTCCGAAGCAAAGCGAGTTTCCGTTTTACTGCTACGAACTTGTATTTTAAGTATTGCAACTAAGAAGTGGTATTTTCGCAATAAGCTATGCTTTATGTCAAAAACAAATACCCTCTCTTTTAAAAACATTAACCGCCTTGCCATTCCGGCTCTTCTTGCGGGAATAGCAGAGCCTATACTTTCTGCTACAGATGCAGCCGTAGTAGGTAACGTTCCCGTTAATGCCACCGAAGTACTTGCAGCTGTAGGTATCGTAGGTTCATTCTTATCAGCTTTAATATGGGTTTTAGGCCAGACTCGTAGCGCCCTGCAAGCTATTATCGCACAATATTATGGGGCAAATAAAATAGATGAGATTAGCACATTACCGGCACAGGCAATCTATTTTAATATCCTACTAAGCGTTGTTATTTTAGTAAGTACTCTTCCGTTTATAGAAGGTATTTTTTCATTATATAACGCATCGGGTCTCATATTAGAATATTGTGTACAATACTATTCGATTCGGGTTTGGGGCTTTCCATTAACATTATTCACTTTTGCCGTATTTGGCATCTTTAGAGGACTTCAAAATACATTTTGGCCTATGGTGGTCGCCCTCATAGGAGCCGGGCTAAATATACTACTCGATTTTGCGCTTGTCTATGGTATTGAAGGTTACATCCCGGCATTGCAACTTGAAGGTGCTGCCTATGCAAGTTTAATTGCACAGGGAGTTATGGCTATTCTATCACTTATTTTAGTGCTGTCAAAAACTAAGGTGAGTCTCAAATTAAAACTTCCGGTTCACCCAGAACTTTGGCGACTCCTAGGTATGGCACTTAACCTTTTTGTGCGCACCATTGCGCTTAATTTGGCGCTGTATCTGGCAAACTCATTTGCTACCGGCTATGGTGCCTCCTATATCGCAGCACAAACCATTTTAATAAATATCTGGTTATTTTCGGCCTTTTTTATAGATGGGTATGCCGCAGCAGGTAATATTCTGGCCGGTCGTTTTCTGGGAGCTAATGACTATAAGAGCCTTTGGGATCTTAGTAAAAAGCTCACAAAATACAGTTTGATTATTTCTGGTGGATTAATGCTTATTGCTGTAATTTTCTATGAACAGCTGGGTTTGATTTTTAGCAAAGAACCTGAGGTTATCGCTCGTTTTACCGCAATCTTTTTTATTGTGATCCTGATGCAGCCGTTAAATGCACTTGCTTTTATTTTTGATGGAATTTTTAAAGGTATGGGTGAGATGAAATACCTGCGCAACGTATTAATGGCTGCAACTTTTTTTGGCTTTGTACCCGCTATATTTATCGCAGATTATTTTGATTTAAAACTCTATGCGGTATGGATTGCTTTTACGGTATGGATGGTTGTGCGCAGTGCTGCTTTAATCTTAAAATTTAGAAAACGCTTTAAACCAAAAATTGACAGCTAGAGCCTCAAAACCTATCGTGTCTTCAACCAACCTGTTATACTCAAACGCTCTGATGCCAATACCGGTTTAACCTCATGCTCTAAAACCTGACTTTCAAAAATGACCATACGCCCAGGTCTGGGAATGATATCTAAAGCTGTCTCGCCAGTTTCAGAAGGTAAATACAGGGTGAGCTCGCCGCCATTACTGGCAATCCAGGAATCGTCATTTAAATAGCACACCATAGACAATTTACGACGGTCATCATTCTGAAAAGTATCTAGGTGTCTTTTGTAAAAAGTTCCTGTGGGATAGACAGCATAATGAAATTCTTTCTGCAAGATCCCTAAAAAGCACGTGCGATTTAAATAAGCAACGAGATCATTAATTTTAGCAAAAAATCTACGCTCAACGGCGCGACCTTCGGCTTCATTAATCCACAAAATAAAGTCCCCTCGTATAGATTTATCAATCTCTTCATTAAGCCTATTTCCTATGGCAGCTTTTTTGAAGCAATCTGCTTCATATACATCTTTTAAAGACTGTCGTAATTCTTCGATCTCAGAAGTGTCAAAAAAATCATCTACGATACTATAACCCCTATCTAAAATATCTGATATAACCAGCTCATAAACAGGATTTTCTGTAAAATTAAGCTGTTCAAAAAGTTGTGTTTCCATGGCCGCAAATTACGTGCAAAAAACAATAGAAAAACACAAACTTTTTTCTTGACATTAATTTTTAGGCTTGGGGCATATACTTTACTACTTTTACACTCTTAATTAGAATTAAAATGGAGTTTTTAGAATTTATAAGTGGTACCGGAATCTATGTTATTTTTGCCATCGCATTAATTGTAGTGGTACTTATAAGAAAATTTAAAAAATAAGTATGAGTAACATACGCATCACCAAGCAATTTTCATTTGAAACCGGTCACGCATTATACGGCTACGACGGTAAATGTCGCAATGTACACGGGCACAGTTACAAACTTTCGGTAACTGTAATAGGCACCCCTATTTCGCAAAGTGACAATGTCAAATTTGGTATGGTAATCGATTTTGGAGACCTCAAAAAAATTGTAAAAACAGAAATTGTTGATGTGTTTGATCACGCTACGGTTTTCAACAAAAACACACCGCACGTTGAACTTGCTAAAGAATTATCAGACCGTGGGCACAATGTTCTTCTTGTAGATTACCAGCCTACCAGTGAAATGATGGTGATTGACTTTGCAGAAAAAATCAAGAGATACCTTCCTGAAAACATTAGCCTATTCTCTTTAAAACTGCAGGAAACAGACAGTAGTTTTGCAGAATGGTATGCCTCAGACAATTAAGCTTCGTTAAATTCATCTCAACTTTATCCTAAATTTACGGTATGAAGCAACCCATTTTGCAAGCCAAAATACCCGAAGGAAAAAAAATCTACTTTTCTAGTGACAATCATCTGGGTGCTCCTACTGCAGAAGCCAGTAAACCGCGTGAATTAAAATTTGTAGCCTGGCTTAATGAAATTGAAAAAGATGCTGCTGCTATTTTTCTATTGGGAGATCTTTTTGACTTTTGGTTTGAGTATAAGACAGTTGTTCCTAAAGGTTTTGTAAGAGTTCTAGGTAAACTTGCAGATTTGCGTGATAAGGGTATCGCTATCTACTTTTTTGTAGGCAATCACGATTTATGGATGCACGATTATTTCGAAACCGAATTAAACATACCAGTGTATCACAACCCACAGGTTTTTCAGTTTAATGACAAACGTTTTTTTATAGGTCACGGCGATGGATTAGGCCCTGGGGATAAGGGATATAAACGAATGAAAAAGGTTTTTAAATCGAGCGTTTTTCAATGGCTTTTTAGATGGGTACATCCTGATATCGGCGTACGCGTTGCGCAGTATCTTTCAGTAAAAAACAAGCTTATAAGTGGTGATGATGACCACCTTTTTTTAGGTGAAGAAAATGAATGGCTTGCTGCTTATGCAAAGCGAAAGTTGGAAACTAACCATTATGATTATTTTGTATTTGGGCACAGGCATTTACCTATGAAAATTGAGGTTGGTTCAAACTCTTCCTACCACAATCTAGGAGATTGGATCGTTCATTACACCTACGGCGTATACGATGGCACCTCTTTTGAACTCAAAGAATTTAACCCTAATTAAGGGCTGTTTGCATATACGCCTGAGCTTCCATTCTCAAAATAGTTTGATCTAAAAGATCCTGTATATCTTCTAAATCCTGCTTATTTACCGCAAGATCTATGCAGTCTGAAGGTGTTTTTAGAAGTAATGATCTACACTCTTTAGGATTTAAACAATCTTTACATTTGTGCTGACTCTTTGCTGCTTGCGTTTGAAAAGCAAATAATTTAAGTTGATCTACCGTAAAATAAAAACCTATATCCCTAAAAACTACCTGCGCTTTAAGAATATTGACGTTAGCTGTCTTCCAATAAAAAGAAATTCCAGACTCGTTGCGATAGATGATCTTAATATGTTTCATAAACCCGATTTTACACAAATATAAAACCTTGTTTAGAATTAATCTAAATAGAATTGAATTATTCCTGAATATCTCTCAGTTTTAGTTGAATACTTACATTACCATTCCATTCATTAAGGTCAAGAGAATAAGCAGCTTTAAATGGTTTTTTGTTAGTTATAAGATTGCATTTCGCTCCCAGATTAAATCCTATAGCTCCTATTTGAATTGCACTATTGCTTTGGGTAACTGTACATTTTAAATGATCTTCATCTGCCCCTACACATTTACCATAGCCCGTATCTATTAGATTTTTACTCATAAAAACAGGAGACATATTTCCCGGCCCAAAGGGTGCAAACTGCCTTAAAATTCTATAGAATTTTGCGGTAATTTCGTGTAGTTCAAGACAAGCATCAATAGTTATTTCAGGAATAAGCAAACGCTCATCTATACTACCCGATACAACTTCTTCAAATTTTGCTTTAAAACCAGGGTATTGAGCTTCACTTAGTGTGAGGCCAGCAGCATATTTATGCCCACCAAATTGTTCTATATGTTCACTACAAGCTTCAAGGGCTTCATACACATCAAATCCTTTAACAGAACGAGCACTGGCAGCTAGTTTATCTCCACTTTTTGTAAAAACCAGCGTAGGACGATAATAGGTTTCAATGAGGCGTGAGGCCACTATACCTATAACACCCTTATGCCAGTTTTCTTGATACACAACAGAAGTTTTTAAGCCTTCTTCTTTATTTGTGGTAATCTGCTCTAAAGCTTCTACTGTTATTAGTTTGTCCAGATCTTTTCGCTCTGCGTTATAATTTTCAATATTCACAGCCATTTCCTGTGCAATTGCCTCATCTTGCTCAGTGAGTAATTCTACAGCGTGTAGTCCGTGTTTAATACGGCCCGCCGCATTTATGCGCGGTGCAATTATAAAAACAACATCGGTTATGGTAAGGGTGTCTTTTTTTACATTTTCAATTAATGCTCGTATACCTGTGCGAGGTAAGGTATTTATAACCTGAAGACCATAATACGCCAGCACCCTATTTTCCCCGGTTATAGGTACTATATCTGCGCCTATTGCAGTCGCCACAAGATCTAAATAAGGAATTAGCGTCTTAGCAGGCAAACCTTTCTCCTGCTCTAAAGCCTGTATTAATTTAAACCCTACCCCACAGCCGCACAATTCATCGTAAGGATAGGTGCAATCTTCTCGTTTAGGGTCTAGTACCGCAACAGCATCTGGTAAAACCGGGCCCGGTCTGTGATGATCGCAGACGATAAAATCTATTCCCAGTTTTTTTGCATAAGCAATCTTATCTACTGCTTTAACACCACAGTCTAATGCAATGATTAAGGTAATATCATTATCGTGGGCATAATCTATACTCGTATAGGAAACACCATAGCCCTCTGTATAACGATCGGGAATATAGGTGGCAACCTGAGGATAATGGCTTAATAAATAACTACTCATTAAAGCGACACTTGTCGTTCCATCTACGTCATAATCACCATAGACTAAAATATTTTCCTCCTGTTTAAAAGCTCTATTGATTCGGGCAACAGCTTTATCCATATCTTTCATCAAGAACGGATCGTGTAATTCATCTAGCGAAGGTCTAAAGAATTTCTTTGCTTTTTCATAGGTGTCTATACCGCGCTGCACCAGTAGCACCGCAATCTTTTCGGGCACTTTTAATTCAAGAGCTAAAGCTTCAGTAATTACTTTATTAGGAGTGGGTTTTAACGTCCAGCGCATTACTCTAAATTTATTTTAAGCATCCAGCATTTGGTTAAATCTTTCATCTTTCGGTAGCCTTTAACACGATTATATAATGCATCGGGGTCTTGACTAAAATCAATATATACATAATGAAATCCGTTTGAAGGTCTCACAAATTGCTTTGGCGAAAAACCTGCATCTACCATTTTTTTAGCCCAGTTATCTGCATTTTTAGCACTAGAAAAAACGTGGTTTACAACATAATAACCACTTACAAGCCCAGGGACCTCAACAGAATTTGCATTGATCATTTCTAATAGGTCTTCACTTCGTTCCTGTACTGCATTTTCTGGTTGATTTACTGCCAAAACCGGTTCTGAAACACGTTCTTTTTCTTCTAAGAACTCCTTTGTTTCTGATATTTGCTCTGTGGGTTGTGCAACAATACTATCTGGTTTACCTTCTACGATAACATTTTGATAATAATCACTACTTATTTCGGTCTGAAAGGCATTAAAAAATACAAACAGCCGGTCTTCTTCTGTTTTAAATTGAAGCTTCACGCTGGTGGCATCATTGCTTATGACTTCGTTTTTTACGTTTGGTATTTTAATCTGGGCTAAATCAAAACCTAATGTGTTACTACTAGAAGGAAATCGCTCTAAATATTTAAGGTCATTTATCGTAATGCTGCTGTTAAAAAAGTTATTTTCAAAGCGCACTTTACTTTTTAGCGGTATGTACTTTTTCTGTTTATTACTATAAATCGAAACCACATCTTTAGCAAGTGCAAGATCTCCTTCAAGACCGGCTAATATCACAGAGGTTTTTACATCTCCCTTAGAAACCGCTCTGAAATTTTTAAAGACTAACTCCTCTGGTTTCTCTGTACTTATGTATCTAAAACCCTGATAACTTGTAAAGTATTGTAAAGGTGCCTTTGCATCTTCATAGACAATATATAACATCCACCCGGCAGAACTTCCCCCGTACATCTCCCCTTCTAATGCTGCTACATTTGCTAGAGTATAGGTTCCTGAACCCGCAGCATTAGCAACAAGTGTTTGGGTTATATCGCTGTAACAAACATAGGGAGCGGCATTTTTTAAATCGGTATTACCATCTACCATCCCATCATAAACCAGTTCTCCCTGTACTTGAATATATTCATTTTTATTTGGGAGTTTTAATTGAACCAGATCAAAAGGACGATCTCTCTTTTTCTTTAAATCATAAACAATACGACCACCTCGCACTTTTTGTTTGCCTACTGCACCAGGGTATGTCGCAGCCCAGTATAAGCCGGCATATACGATTTTAGTATTTGCCGGTATTTTTAAATCTGCACTGCTAGAGCTGTAGGTGTCTGAGTCGTCATCTATATTTACATAAACCATTTCAGTCTGGTCGTTTATACCTCGGGGCCTATCATAGGCATCTCTTGAGTCGCTACTCAATATATTATTACCAATTACCCTACTGTCACCGTGCAGGTAATATTCATTAACCCGCTGAAAAGAAACACCCTGGCTAAAACCTGAAACAGCAAAAAATAAACATAATATTCGTATTATTAAGCACATAGCCGTTTTGTTGAGTAGATTATTACTTAGGAAAATTAGGGGATTGCCGAAGTTACAAATTCGTGTGGTTTTACAGATTATTTTAGCTTTCGTATTTTTTACTTAAATTTCTGAAGAAAACTCCAATTAAAAAAGATGATGAAAACGTCAAAAATCAAACTCACCTTTATAAATCAATCTCATCTCTGGCGCATTCTGGTGCCGGCAACAGGTGCAGTTTTATTAATTACAGGTCATTTCTTTTTAGAGAATTTAACAATAGGTAGACTCATACAACCTTTAGGAATGTTACTTCTTTTTCTTCCCTATTTAATTCCTTTTAAGTTTAGAAATGTAGTGCGTTATTCTAAAAATGGAATCAATTTTAAACTTAATACAGGAAGTACTAAGGCTTTTCGCTATTCTCAAATAAAATATCTCGAAGCTTTTGAGAATCATTTAATCTTATGGAAAAGCAAGAAAAAATCAATTAAAATAGATGTATCTACGTATAGTAAAGAAGATGTAAACATGCTTATAGATTTATTACAACCTCAAAAAACAAGAACTATAGAACCTGTTTAATCTTTCGGCTTTCCTGCTACTACGACTACAAGTTCGCCCTTAGGAGGCTTCGCTTCAAAGTGCTTTAAAACTTCTTCTGCAGAACCCCGTACGGTCTCTTCATGAAGTTTTGAAATTTCGCGTGAAACGGAAATTTTCCGATCTGCGCCAAAATATTCTACCATATGAGCAAGAGTCTTAACCAGCTTATGCGGACTTTCATAAAGAATAATGGTACGCTCTTCTTCTGCCAGAATTTTGAAACGCGTCTGCCTTCCTTTTTTAACGGGTAAAAAGCCCTCAAATACAAACCTATCATTAGGTAAGCCACTATTTACAAGAGCCGGTATAAAAGCGGTAGCGCCTGGTAAACAATCTACCTCGATACCTGCATCTACACAAGCACGAGTTAATAAAAAGCCAGGGTCTGAAATTGCAGGTGTCCCTGCATCACTAATAAGAGCAATGGTTTGACCTCCTTGTATACGTGACACTAAGTTTTCTACAGTTTTATGCTCATTGTGCATATGATGCGAGTGCATCTGGGTTGTGATCTCAAAATGTTTGAGAAGTTTCCCACTTGTGCGGGTGTCTTCGGCTAAAATAAGATCTGCCTCCTGCAAAACTTTAATAGCTCTAAAGGTCATATCGTCAAGATTACCTATTGGGGTGGGAACCAGAAAAAGTTTGGCCATAGTGCCTGTTCTAATCAAATTTACGACCTACCAATTCCATAAAGCGATTTTCATAAACCTCTTTTCCTTCCCACATATTATAATCTGGTTTGATCATTGTATTTATTAGATTATAAGCTTCCTCTTTTGTGCGTGCGGTATTTAATTGAGAAAGTACTCTGTTGTAGTCTGAAGCACTGCCGTTAAACAGATGCTTTATAAATGCGATACGATCATTAAGACCAAAAGACAATCCTCTGGTCACACGATCATTTAACTTTTTTGGTTTTAGTTCTTCTTTAGCTGTTTCTTTTTCTTCAAACTCAGGAAGACGGCCATATTCACCTATCTCATCTCGGTCATTTTTAAGATAATTAGGCTCCTGCGTTATTTTTTGAAACATCTCGTCAATGGCATCAGCTTCAGAAGGCATTTGCGCAACAATGTCTTTTATTTTTTCCATCACAGGCTCGTAAAGAGACGCCTGATTAATTTTTTCTTCAGTTTTATCTTCTCTGTAATTTGAAACTTGTGGAGCAACAGTTGGTTCTTCGGGCTTTCTTAACCGCTCAAATAGTTCTGTATTAGATGCTGCTATTCGTGCAATACGCTCGAGGTCTGTTTCTTCTTTTGTAGTTTCAAAATTTAGCTGAGGTGCTTGTTGCGTTTCCTGTACTTCCTGTATAATTTCTTCTAGAGTATCTGTATCTTCTTGTTCTAAAGCTTCAATAATCTCCCGCTTTCCTATTGTAGGTTTTGAGCCCTCAAAATGCGATTCAACATAAGCCATGATAGATAAAGCCTCATAAATTTTAAGAGCTTCGTGTTTTAAAGTCTCATAATCACTATCGGAATCTATTTTTAAAATCTTATGCGCCAGGCTAACCAAGTCAGATTTTAATTTCTTCTTCATAAGTTTTTTGTTTGCTCTGTTTATTGCTGGTCTTTTTAATAAATTTGCTCAGCCCTCAAAAAATAGCACTGTTGCCCTTTAAGAGGTTGAAAAATACAAAATGTTTCTCGAAAATACTGTAAATCACAAGGAGCAATTTGGGTGGATAGAAGTCATCTGTGGCTCTATGTTTTCTGGAAAAACAGAAGAGTTAATTAGAAGATTAAAGCGCGCCCAGTTTGCAAAACAGAAGGTTGAAATTTTCAAACCCTCTGTTGACACACGCTATGATGAAGAATTAGTTATCTCTCACGATGCCAACAAAATTAGATCGACCCCAGTTCCTGCTGCTGCAAACATACCTATTCTTGCAGATGGCTGTGATGTTGTGGGTATAGATGAAGCGCAGTTTTTTGATGATGAAATTGTAAAAGTATGTAACGATCTTGCAAATAGAGGTGTACGTGTAATTGTCGCCGGTCTTGATATGGATTTTAAAGGAAATCCTTTTGGCCCAATGCCGGCTCTTATGGCTACTGCAGAATACGTTACTAAAGTTCATGCAGTTTGTACTCGTACCGGCAATCTTGCCCAGTATAGCTATCGAAAGGCAGCTAGTGATGATCTTGTATTATTGGGAGAAACTGAAGAATACGAACCGCTAAGCAGAGGCGCCTACTATAAAGCCATGTTACGTGAACGTCTCAAAACAATAGATGTTAAGGACCCCGAGGTACTTAAAAATCCTAAAAAAACAGAGTAAATGCCACATACTGTTCTTGAAATAGACCTCAACGCTTTAAGTCATAATTATGATTACTTTAAATCTAAACTGAACCCAGGTGTAAAAATGCTGGCGGTTGTAAAGGCTTACGGATATGGCAGTGAATCTGTTGCTATTGCTAAAAAACTAGAAGTAAAAGGCATCGATTATTTTGCCGTTGCATATACCTCAGAAGGAATCGCATTACGTGAAGCTGGTATCAACACGCCTATACTTGTGCTTCACCCGCAAATTGAGAATTTTGAAAAAATAATAGAGCATTGTTTAGAGCCTAGTATTTATAGTTTTCGAGTTTTAAAAGCATTTATCGCTACCGCGGAAGAAAAAAAAATAACAGATTATCCTGTACATATTAAATTTAATACAGGACTCAACCGCTTAGGTTTTAAAGATGTAAATGAAAAAGACATTTTAGAACAGGTAAATGCCACGAGTGCTATCAAAATTAAATCCTTGTTTTCACACCTCGTGGCAAGTGAGGATATGAATGAAAAAACATTCACCATACATCAGATTGAAACCTTCACTAAGAATTCTAAAAATATCATTAATGGCCTGGGCTATTCCCCCATATTGCATCAAAGCAATACTTCTGCGATTATCAATTACCCGCAGGCACAATTTGATATGGTGCGCACGGGTATAGGTCTATATGGTTATGGTAATACTCAGGAAGAAGATTTAAAACTAAAACCGGTAGCCACATTAAAAACGGTAATTTCTCAAATTCACGAGATTTCAATTGGTGAGACTGTAGGATACAATCGGGCTCATACAGCAGCTAAAAAAGAACGTACTGCGACCCTGCCCCTTGGTCACGCAGACGGTATCTCAAGAGCTTATGGTAAAGGCCGAGGTTATGTGATGATACACGGAAAAAAAGCACCCATAATAGGCAATGTCTGTATGGATATGATTATGGTAAATGTTACTAAAATTGATTGCGAAGAAGGTGATGAAGTCATTGTCTTTGGAAAAGAAGCTTCTGCAGTAGCATTATCTGCACGTATAAAAAGTATCCCGTACGAACTTATAACAGCAATTTCTCAGCGGGTTGAACGTCGTATTATTGAGTAAATCGATTAATTATTTTTACGAACAAATCTATTTTTAACTATATTAGCATTTCTTTAACACTAACTTAAATAATTGAATATGGCATTTTTAAAAGATTTTAAAGCCTTTTTAATGAAAGGTGACATTGTAGCTCTTGCTACAGCTGTAATTGTAGGCGGAGCCTTTAATAAAATTGTTGGCTCGTTAGTAGCAGATGTTATCATGCCTGTAATAGGTGTGCTCATGGGCGGAAAAAACGTCAACAATCTATTTTTCTCACTAGACGGTGGCAATTATGAAACTGTTGAGGCTGCGGTAGAAGCCGGAGGTGCTATTATGACCTACGGAAACTTTTTACAGGCAGTGATTGATTTTATTATCATTGGCTTTGTAATTTTCTGGTTGCTTAAAGGTTATGAGAAAACCAAGAAGAAAGAAGAGGCAGCTGCACCAGCCGCGCCTGCAGGTCCTACTCAAGAAGAATTACTTATTGAAATTCGCGACGAATTAAGAAAGAAATAATTTACGATAAACGTGCTTTGAGCACGAACCGCTGCACTGCAGATTTTTTTTAACTAAACCCTCGGCATCTACCGGGGGTTCTTTTTTGTTATATATCTAACAAAATTGGTTGAAATTATACAAAATGTCACTTTTAAAACAAATGTGTACATTTTTAAAAAGATAGTCTCCTTTTTTAGAAGGAGTTATTACTTTTGGCCTCTCTCAAACCAAACAGTATTTTACCCCTGTTTGTTTGATTAAAAATACAAATCTCAACACTTAAAAAGCTGAGATTATTTATACGCTAAATTAAAATTTATGAAAGTAGCTGTTGTAGGCGCTACCGGGATGGTAGGCCACGTGATGTTGCAAGTATTAGCTGAACGCAACTTCCCAATAACCGAATTAATTCCTGTAGCGAGTGAACGCTCTGTAGGTAAAACTGTTTCTTATAGAGGCAAAGACTACACCATAAGCTCTATGAATGATGCTATTGCGGCACGCCCGGATATCGCAATCTTTTCTGCAGGTGGTAATACCTCTTTAGAATTTGCTCCTAAATTTGCTGAGGTTGGTACAGTTGTGGTCGATAATTCTTCTGCCTGGAGAATGGATGCCGATAAAAAATTAATCGTTCCTGAGATCAATGCAGGTGAATTAACGGCTTCAGACAAGATTATTGCAAACCCTAACTGTTCTACCATTCAAATGGTATTGGCTCTGGCTCCTTTGCATAAAAAATATAAGATTAAACGTTTAGTAATCTCAACATACCAATCTATTACGGGTACTGGTGTTAAAGCAGTGCAGCAACTAGAAAATGAGTACAATGGGGAAAAAGGCGAGATGGCCTACAATTACCCTATTCACCGTAATGCAATTCCTGCCTGTGACGTATTTACAGAAAACGGATACACTAAAGAAGAAATGAAACTCGTTAACGAGACTCAGAAAATTTTAGGTGATCGCAGTATTGCAGTTACTGCAACAGCAGTACGTATTCCGGTTGTGGGTGGTCATTCTGAAGCAATAAACGTTCAGTTTGAAAATGATTTTGATCTTTCTGAAGTTCGTCAGCTCCTGCAAGCTCAAGACGGCGTTACCGTACAGGATAATCCAGACACAAACACCTACCCTATGCCTATCTATGCACACGGTAAAGATGATGTATTTGTAGGTCGTATCCGTCGTGATTTTTCACAGGAAAACACCTTAAATTTGTGGGTGGTTGCAGATAACCTGCGTAAAGGTGCAGCAACAAACGCGGTACAGATTGCAGAATATTTAACCGCTCAGGGTTTGGTCTAAAATCAATTTCCTAACAAATAGTTAAAACCTTCTAACCACTGTGTTTAGGAGGTTTTTTTATAGGTATATTTGAGAGAAATCAATTAAAATGCTATGAAAAAATTAACTCTCATGTTCTGTTTCGCTTCCTTCGGAACGATTCTTCAAGCGCAAACCATACGAGAAAAATCCTCTAAAATGATTTACCCCGAAACTAAAAAAGTTGATACTATTGACACCTATTTTGGCACTCAGGTTCCTGACCCGTATCGATGGTTAGAGGATGACCGCAGTGCAGAAACTGAAGCCTGGGTTAAAGCAGAAAACAAAACCACTTTTGGATATTTAGACAAAATTCCATTTAAGGAAGAAATAAAGAAAAAACTGGAGAAAATCTGGAATTACGAAAAAATTGGCGCTCCCTTTAAAGAAGGCAACTATACCTATTTTTATAAAAATGACGGACTTCAAAATCAGTATGTGATTTACCGCTATAAAACCGATGCAGATCCTTCAACCGCAGAAGTATTTTTAGATCCTAATAACTTTTCTGAAGATGGTACCGTTTCCTTAGGTGGTTTAAGCTTTTCTGAAGATGGTTCTCTGGCTGCATACAGTATCTCTGAAGGAGGTAGCGACTGGCGTAAGGTTTTAGTAATGAATGCTGAAACTAAAGAAATAACCGAAGACACTCTGGTCGATATAAAATTTAGTGGAATTTCCTGGAAAGAGAATGACGGGTTTTATTATTCGAGTTACGACAAGCCTGAAGGAAGCGAACTTTCAGCAAAAACAGATCAGCATAAAGTATATTACCATAAATTAAATACCGCTCAAAAAACTGATGAATTAATATTTGGCGGTACACCAGAGCAAAAACACCGCTATATTGGTGCGGCTACTACAGAAGATAACAAGTATCTCATAGTAAGTGCGAGTAATGCGACTTCAGGTAACAAGTTATTTATTAAAGATCTTTTTAAACCGGGAAGTTCTTTCATCACGATTTTAGACAATGAGGACACCAATACCTCGATTATTGAAAATGTAGGTTCAAAACTTTTTTTAGTAACCGATAAAGATGCGCCTAACAAGAAAATTGTTACGGTTGACGCCTCAAATCCCACTCCTGAAAACTGGGTAGATTTTATTCCGGAAACTACAAATGTACTGTCGCCTTCTACTGCCGGGGGCTACTTCTTCACCGAATATATGGTGGACGCTGTTTCACAAATTAAGCAGTATGACTATGATGGCAGATTAGTGCGCGAAGTAGAATTACCGGGTATTGGTAGCGCAGGAGGTTTTGGTGCTAAAAAAGAAGAAACCGAATTGTATTACAGCTTTACCAATTACACCACTCCCGGAAGCATTTACAAATACGACATCGCTTCCGGTAAATCAGAATTATTCCGCAAGCCTGCTATTGATTTCAATCCTGAAAATTACGAGAGTAAGCAAGTTTTTTATACTTCAAAAGATGGTACTAAGGTACCAATGATTATCACTTATAAAAAAGGATTAGAACTCAACGGTAAGAATCCAACAATCCTTTATGCCTATGGCGGATTTAATATTTCGCTCACGCCATCATTCAGCATCACCAATGCAATCTGGATGGAAATGGGCGGTGTTTACGCTGTACCTAACCTTCGTGGAGGTGGCGAGTATGGGAAAGAATGGCACGATGCAGGAACTAAAATGCAGAAACAAAATGTATTTGACGATTTTATCGCTGCCGCAGAATATTTGACTGCAGAAAACTATACTTCGAGTGATTATTTAGCCATTCGCGGTGGTTCTAATGGCGGTTTGCTCGTAGGGGCGACCATGACGCAGCGTCCAGATTTAATGAAAGTGGCGCTACCCGCAGTTGGGGTTATGGATATGTTACGCTACCACACCTTCACCGCCGGTGCCGGCTGGGCGTACGATTATGGCACTTCCGAAGACAGTAAAGAAATGTTTGAATATATTAAAGGCTATTCACCCGTTCATAATGTAAAAGCCGGAACTAAATACCCTGCCACATTGGTGACAACTGGAGATCACGATGATCGAGTTGTTCCCGCTCACAGTTTTAAATTTGCTGCAGAATTGCAGGAAAAGCAAGCAGGTGATGCACCGGTGTTAATACGTATTGAGACTGATGCGGGTCACGGAGCGGGAACTCCCGTAAGCAAACAAATAGAACAGACCGCAGATATATATGCTTTTACACTCTATAATATGGGATTTGACGAACTTCCTTTAAAAATTCAGAAAAAAGTAAAGGGTTAATTGCGGAAAGCACATCTGTAAATAAGATAACTCTTTAAGTTCTTAATAAGACCCTACTCGTTTTGAAAACCTGTAGGGTCTTACTATATTAAATTATGCTCAACGTAACTATTAGAAGCTTCGCCTACGCTGAAGAAACGGTTTTAAAAAATCTTGATTTTAAAGTTGAAAAAGGAACACATATTTCAATTTTGGGCGAAAGCGGTTGCGGTAAAAGCACCTTGCTCAAAATAATTTATGGTTTACTTCAATTAGAAAATGGTCAGATTTTCTGGGGTGAACAACAACTGATGGGACCTGATTTTAATCTGGTTCCCGGAGAGCCATTTATAAAATATTTGGCTCAGGATTTTGATCTGATGCCTTTTATTTCTGTTTCAGAAAATATAGGAAAACATCTTTCCAGAAGATTTATGGAGCAGCGCCAGGAGCGTATAGATGAACTTCTTGAAGTAGTTGATATGACCGATTTTGCAGACGTTCACGTAAAACTGTTAAGTGGCGGCCAAAAACAACGAGTAGCTTTAGCGCGTGCAATTGCTAAAGAACCCGAGCTTTTATTACTTGACGAACCCTTTAGTCACATAGATAACTTTAGAAGGAATGCTTTAAGGCGAAATCTCTATGCATATTTAAAGAAAGAAAATATCACCTGTATTACAGCCACCCACGATAGCGAAGAAGCTTTGTCCTTTTCTGACATAATTAAAATGATGCGTAATGGTTCTTTTATACAAACTGCGACACCAGAAGAAGTATTTAAAAATCCGAAAAATGCCTATGTAGCTTCTTTTTTTGGAGATATAAACGAGTTGATTATTAATGGAACAAAGAACTTGATAATGCCGCATCAACTTAGTGTTTCTGAATCAAAAACACCTTTAAAAGTAACTGTTTTAAAAAGCTATTTTAAAGGAAGTTACTATCTCATTGAAGGATTATATGAAGGTCAAAAAATTTATTTTAATTCTTCTAAGTTGCTTAAAACAACGCAGGAGGTCTTTTTAAAACTAAGTCAATAATTCAGCAAGCTCCTTACCAACAAGGCTACCTATAGCAACACCCATCCCTCCCATTCTCACGCCACAAAACACATTATTTGAAAGTTGCTTTACAATCGGTTTTTTCTGATGGCCTACACCTAATATTCCGCTCCAACGGTGTTCGATTTCAAAAGGTGTATTTGGTAAAATAGTTTCTGAGAGTAATCGTTCAAGATACTGTTGAATTTGCTGTGTAGTGCCCAAAAGATCTGTTTGTTCCCCTTTAGGGTTAAGATTTCGGCCGCCTCCCAAAAGAATTCTATCATCAATATTTCTAAAATAGATATAGCCTTCATCTAAATGAAAAGTCCCCTTAATTTTTAAGTCTTTAATCGGTTTGGTTACCAAAACCTGGTTACGTGCCGGAATAACCCGATCTATGCCTAACTGTGATGCAAAACCATTTGTAGCAATAAAGAGTTTCTGGGTTTTAAATGAAATTTCGTTGCAATGCACGAGAACTCCAGTATCACTTTCTTCAAAAGAATCTACTACCCAATTATTAAGTATATTAATATCTTGATCTCTAACCTTTTTAAGAAGACTGTATATCATTTTACCGGTATCAAGTTGACCTTCGGCTTTATTAAAAATAACTCTGGGTTTAATCTTTTGAAAATTAAATGAATTAGAAATCTCACTAAAAATAGATTCTTTAAATACAGACTGTAATAAGTTGTTTATAGTTTTTAGTTTTTCTAAACAGTTCGCATAAAGCTTATCCTGTTCATCAAAAAAAAGCTCATAACCACCATTTTTTTCATAACCTATTGCAGCATCACCTAATGATTGCCTTAAAAGAGCGAGGCCTTTTACCCGCATTTGCACGAGGTTTAATAGTTCGTCTTGGGTATGTGTGTTCAAATCTGAAATAAGCTCAGAAAGACTCCCAAAACACGCAAAACCTGCATTCTTCGTACTCGCTCCCTGCGGAAGGCTACCGCGTTCCAAAATTAAAATTTCAGATTTCGGGTAGAGCTTTCGTAGTTGTAAAGCGCAACTTAAACCGGTGATGCCACTCCCTACTATGGTAAAATCTATATTAGTTAGCCATGATTTATATTCCCAATAAGACAGCTCCCTTGTAGTCATTGTTGTTTTGCTTTTAGTAAATTAATTCTAAATATAGAACTAAAGCGTTAGGGATTGAAGGGTTTGTTTGAGCTCTTCTGCCTTTCTTAGGTAGAAAGCGAGCCGTGAAAGCCCGGCCCGGAGCCTTTGCGTAGGGAAACGCCCACAAAAGAAAAACCCCGAACATATAGTAATGCTCAGGGTTTTCATTGTATAATTAAGAAGTTTTATTCTTCTTCTGGTGCATTCATGACAAAGTCATTCATAAATGCTGTGGTGTAATTGCCTTCTAGATAGCGAGGGTCATCCATTAATTGACGGTGAAAAGGAATTGTTGTTTTAATACCTTCAATCACAAACTCATCTAATGCGCGTTTCATTTTATTGATAGCTTCTTCTCTTGTCTGAGCTGTAGTTACCAATTTTGCAATCATAGAATCGTAATTAGGAACGATAGAGTAACCGCTATAAACGTGTGTATCTATGCGTACTCCATGCCCGCCCGGTGCGTGAAGGTTTGTAATTTTGCCTGGCGAAGGTCTAAAGTTATTATAAGGATCTTCTGCATTAATACGACACTCTATAGAATGCAATTGCGGATAGTAATTTTTACCGGAGATTGCTACACCAGCAGCTACAAGTATTTGCTCACGTATTAAATCGTAATCAACAACTTGCTCTGTAATAGGGTGCTCTACCTGGATACGGGTATTCATTTCCATAAAGTAGAAATTGCGGTGTTTATCTACCAGGAATTCTACCGTACCTGCGCCTTCATATTTTATGAATTCTGCGGCTCGTACAGCAGCATCACCCATTTTTTCACGAAGCTCGTCTGTCATAAATGGAGACGGAGTTTCTTCGGTAAGTTTTTGATGACGGCGTTGTATAGAGCAATCACGTTCTGATAAATGGCATGCTTTACCATTACTATCTCCTACAACTTGAATCTCGATATGGCGTGGCTCTTCAATAAGCTTTTCCATATACATACCATCGTTACCAAAAGAGGCTGAAGCTTCCTGACGAGCAGAATCCCAAGCTTTACGCAATTCTTCTTTTTTCCAGACAGCACGCATACCTTTACCACCACCTCCTGCAGTTGCTTTAAGCATTACAGGATAACCGGTTTCATCGGCTATACGCTCACAGTCTTCAAAATCTTTAATAATACCATCACTTCCAGGTACACAAGGTACACCTGCAGCCTTCATAGTAGCTTTTGCAGTTGCCTTATCTCCCATTTTTGCAATCATATCTGGTGAAGCGCCGATAAACTTTATACCGTGTTCTTCACATATTTTTGAGAAACGAGCATTTTCAGATAAAAACCCATAACCAGGGTGAATAGCATCTGCATTTGTGATTTCTGCAGCAGCCATTATATTTGAAATTTTCAAATAAGATTCGCTACTAGGTGCGGGACCTATACAAACTGCCTCATCAGCAAAGCGTACATGTAAACTTTCGGCATCTGCGGTAGAATAAACAGCTACAGTCTTAATGCCCATTTCTTTACAGGTTCTGATTACCCTTAAGGCTATCTCTCCTCTGTTTGCTATTAATATTTTTTTAAACATATCTGTTTTGCATTAAAGTTTAAAGTTTAGAAAACTTTAAACGAACTATTTGACGTTATTTTCTTCTATAGATTAAGAAGGGTCAACCAAAAATAGTGGCTGATCAAATTCTACAGGAGAAGAATCGTCAACAAGTACTTTAACGATTTTACCGCTCACTTCGCTTTCAATCTCGTTGAATAATTTCATCGCTTCGATAACACATAAAACGTCACCTGCTTTAATGTCTGCACCTACTTCAACAAACGTAGGTTTGTCTGGAGCAGGCTTGCGGTAAAATGTACCAATAATAGGAGATTTTACAGTAATGTAATTATCACTTATATCTGCTTTTGGCTTCTCTGCTTCCTGAACAGGCACTTGCTGAGCAACAGGCTGTTGCATAGCGGGCTGTTGCATCGTATTGCCCATCATAGGTACTTGCTGAAGAATAGTAGTTTCTCCTTTACCCTCTTCACCAGTTTTAATGGTGATTTTAAAATCATCCATCTCAAGCTTTACTTCGCTTGCACCTGATTTAGCCACAAACTTGATAAGATTCTGAATTTCTTTTAAATCCATAATTGATAACGTTAGTTAGTTTATATTAAGAGTTGTAAGCCCATTTAAGATAAATAGACCCCCAAGTAAATCCGCCTCCAAAAGCGGCAAATATTAAATTATCTCCTTTTTTAAACTTAGTTTCAAAATCACTAAGTAATAAAGGTAATGTTGCAGATGTTGTATTACCATAACGCTGAATATTCATAAGCACCTTGCTGTCGTCAAGTTGCATACGTCTCGCAGTTGCGTCAATAATACGTTTGTTAGCCTGGTGTGCTACAAGCCAACTTACATCATCATTTGCAAGATTGTTACGTTTCATTATAAGTTCACTAACATCTGCCATATTAGATACTGCAAACTTAAATACAGTTTTACCGTCTTGATATACGTAATGTTGATTGTTAGCAACCGTTTCTGCAGAAGATGGTAATAAAGATCCTCCGGCTTCTATTTTCAAAAAGTTACGGCCTATACCGTCTGAGCGTAAATACTCATCCTGTAATCCTAACCCTTCTTCATTAGGTTCAAAAAGTGCCGCGCCCGCGCCATCACCAAAAATGATGCACGTTGTACGGTCTGTATAATCTATGATTGAAGACATTTTATCTGCTCCTATCAATAATACTTTTTTATACTTTTCTGAAGCTATATATGCAGAGGCCGTTGACATGCCATAAAGAAAGCTAGAACACGCCGCTTGAAGATCATAAGAAAATGCATTTGTTGCTCCTATTTGAGTAGCGACATAGGCTGCGGTAGAAGCAACAGGCAAATCTGGTGTGGCGGTCGCTACAATTACCATATCGATTTCTAAAGGATCGATACCGCTTTTAGAAATCAAATTTTGAGCAGCCTGAATAGCTAAATAAGAAGTTCCTTTATTGGGATCTTTTAATATTCTACGCTCTTTAATTCCTGTTCTGGAAGTGATCCACTCATCGTTGGTCTCAACCATTGTTTCCAAAATTTCATTGGTAAGCACATATTCTGGCACATAGGCACCAACAGCTGTTATGGCAGCAGTGATTTTACTCATATAAATCTGGTTTCTGCGAAAAATTGTCTTATTCGCTTAAAAATGGAAGGAAAAGTACTAAAATTCGAACAAACTGGCTCGAAAATTAACTTTTTTTGCCCATCCTGAAAAATAAAAAAAACTCCCAAATAATGGGAGTTTTACTATAAGTATATGCTTTTACTAAGCAGCTTCTTCGCTAGAAGTAGCATCAATTACAACCTGCCCTCTATAGTAGAGTTTACCTTCATGCCAGTGAGCACGGTGATAAAGGTGTGCCTCGCCAGTAGTAGCGTCTACACCTATTTTTGGCATTGCAGCTTTGTAATGTGTTCTTCTCTTATCTCTTCTTGTTTTGGAGATTTTTCTTTTAGGATGTGCCATTACCGTTTATTATTTATTATCTGTTAAAAAATCTTTTAATTTATCCCAACGGGGATCAATTTCTTTTTGTTCAGGAGAATTTTTATCCTGTTCTTCGTTACTCTTTATACTTAACTCTTCGAGTTTATCTAATATGTCTGATTTTAAAGTACCATCTTCAACTCCCGGATGAATACGTTTTGCAGGCATTGCTAAAACTATAAGCTCATATATATAGTGTGCAATATTTACCTCATATTCTCCATAAGGAAGAATTAAAATATCTTCAACCTCATCATTAAATTCCTGACCAAATTTTACCACCAACTTATAGGTGGCATCAATGGGCTGATCGTAGGGTTCATTTGTAATATCGCAATTAACGTTTACACTACCCTGCGCATCAAAATAAAACTCCATCAACGTAGACATTTTATTCAGGACTATTTTTAAATCTATATTAATAGAATTAAAATCATCATATTCAAAATGCTCAAAGAACGCGTCGTTAATCGTATATTCAAAATCGTGTTCTCCCTGTTTTAAACCAACAAATGGAATTGTATACGTTTTCAAATGCTTCATTACCTTTCTCTTTCCTAATCTAATCTTTCCGCAAAAGGCGGGTGCAAAGATATAAATTTTTATTTAGCTGTTAATTAAGTGTGGATAAATTTTTTAAAAAGGTTTAATTACTACGTGATCTACCCGAAAATTGTTTTTTACGCGGCTGTTTTTGTAAAACATTTGCGGTTAATTCAGCATACTCAGAGCGTCTCTTGTAAATCTCTAATGCAGCATATACAGCTTCTTTAAAAGAACTATTACTCGCAAGACCTTTCCCTGCGATTTCAAAAGCTGTACCATGGTCAGGAGAAGTACGCACCTTATTCAATCCGGCAGTATAATTTACTCCTTTACCAAAAGAAAGGGTTTTAAACGGAATTAAGCCCTGATCATGATAGGCAGCAATGATCGCATCGAAGTTTTTATAATTTCCACTACCAAAAAAACTGTCTGCTGCATAAGGACCATATGTTAAATCTCCTTTTTCTCTTAATTGTTTAAGAGTAGGTATTAATATATCATCATCTTCTTTCCCTATAACCCCATTATCTCCAACGTGTGGATTTATTCCCAAAAATGCAATTTTAGGTTTACTAATTCCAAAATCCTGAATTAACGAATGTTGTATTGTTTTAAACTTTTGAATAATTAAAGGTGCATCTATCTTATCTGAAACGCTACGAACGGCGACGTGATCTGTAAGTAGCCCAACTTTAAGTTTTTCAGTAATCATAAACATAAGGCTGTTACCTTCAAGTTCTTGATTAAGGTAATCTGTATGACCAGGGAAACTAAAATCTTCAGATTGAATATTTGCCTTATGTATAGGAGCAGTAACCAGCGCATCTATACTATTATTCTTTAAAGCTTCAACTGCGGCTTTTAACGATTTAATAGCATAGCTTCCTCCTGTAAGGTTTTCTTCACCAAAAGTAATCTGTGGGTTATCTTGCCACACATTAACCACATTAATTTTTCCTTCAATAATCGAATTTACAGATTTTACTCCCTGAAAATTTATATCCAGTTTAAAGTGTTTTAAAAGAAATGTAATTGTCTTAGCTGAAGCAAATATAACAGGAGTACAAAACTCAAGCATTCTTACATCTTCAAACGTTTTTAAAATGATTTCACCTCCAATACCATTTAGGTCTCCGATACTGATCCCTAATTTTATATTTTGTTCTTTCATGCTAAACCCCTTTGGCTTTCTTTTGTAAATTGAAATGTAAAAGTACTCAATTAAAACGCAATCATGTTTACAGGTATTATTGAAGATTTAGGCACTATTAAACAATTAGAAAGAGATAGAGAAAATCTCCACATTACGGTTAGTAGTTCTCTTTCACCAGAATTAAAAATTGATCAAAGTGTCGCTCATAATGGGGTTTGTTTAACCGTAGTTAATTTAGACGATACGAGCTATACGGTAACTGCAATCGAAGAAACACTATCTAAAACAAATCTGGGAGATTTAAAACAAGGAGATTTTGTAAATCTTGAGCGCGCCATGATATTAGGGTCACGTTTAGACGGTCACATTGTTCAGGGTCACGTAGATCAAACAGCTGTTTGCAAAGAAGTAGCTATAAAAGATGGCAGTTGGGTATTTACCTTTGATTATGACCCTACTCTTAACAATGTAACTATAGAAAAAGGATCTATTACTGTAAATGGAGTAAGCCTAACTGTAGTAAATTCTAAATTAAATGAGTTTAGTGTCGCCATAATACCTTATACCTACGAGCACACTACTTTCAAATCTTTTGAAAAAGGAACAGTAGTTAATTTAGAATTTGACGTAATAGGAAAGTATGTAAAACGCCTTATGGAGTTAAAATCTTAAAACGCTCCTTATTATATACACATATAACTCCAATAATCAAGGCAAAGATTATAAAGAAAGGAATATAATCGTCTATAGGAACCTGTAAACCTACAGGAGGAGGTGGAGGAGGCGCTGGTGGAACCTGAGAATAACCCAACAAAGAAAACCCCAAGAAAAAGAGGATTAAAATTAATGTGTTGAATTTTTTATTCATATTCCGTTAAACCAAATAATCTAACAAATTTTCGCAAAACTAAATAATCCCTATTACTTTAAAAGACTATTCTTGCATTTAGTCGTAAAATACTTAAAATTAACACTTTGTGTATTAATTTATTATTATAAATTTTAAAATCTAACCTAAAGCAGTTTATAAACGTAATTTTTTACCTTTTAGATTTATAGATTTTAAATAATGTAATCTTTTTCTTCCTCAATTTTTTTTATGTTGTTTTATTTAATTTAATAAAACAACATAACACTGTATCATATAATTAAAATTATACTTCGACTATTAGTTAATAATCTATGTAATTGATTAAACAGAATATTTGCCAGAAAGATATTTGTGAAAAAAGCGGAATTCATAAAACGATTATCATTATGAAATAATGATATATCGACTTGACTAAAGCACCAGGAATAAGTCTTTAGATTAGCATAAAATTCAAAATATATAGTCTTCATAAAATTGGGGGTTGAAGACGCTAATATTAAGTTGGGGGGACTTAAGAAAAGCTTTAAGGTTTTGTTATGAAGTAAATATAAGACAGTTATCGTTTAAAAACAATATATATCGTTAAAATGCTTAAAATTTAATGAGAAGCAATAATAAAATACTAATTAAAGTCGCATTTATAATCGAAAAGACTAGTTAATTACTCGAGGAAATACTATCTGAGCAAAATAAGATTAGATATTAAATTTTATTAGTGCAAAATTAAAATGAAAGAAAATTACTAACGATCTTTACTTAATTGAAATGTAGGACAATCTAAATGCGATAAAATATTATAGTAAGCTCTATAATTAAAATTATGATGGGAAGAATCGATTCAAACTATTAAAATTTCAAAAAAATCGACATATTAAAAAAGCCACTATAAACTTAAAGTTTAAAGTGGCTTTAGTTGTGGTCCCACCTGGGCTCGAACCAGGGACCACCTGATTATGAGTCAGGTGCTCTAACCAACTGAGCTATAGGACCGGCATTAATACTATTTAAAGCATCAAAGCGGGCGCAAAAATAACATTAATTTTTTATTACTGCAAACATTTAATTGATCTCCTTCAACTCAATACCTCTATCCTGACATAATTCTATTAAAACACCACCCGTAGTCTTAGGATGCAAAAATGCAACCCATTTATTATCAGCACCCTGCTTTGGGGTTTCATTTAATAATTCAAAACCTTCTTTTTTTAAACGATTCATTTCAGACTTAATATCTTCTACAGCATAAGCGATATGATGTACACCTTCTCCTCGTTTAGCTATAAATTTTGCTATAGGACTATTTGCATTTGTTGCTTCTAACAGTTCTATTTTACTTTCTCCCATTTCAAAAAAAGAGGTGTTCACTCCTTCTGAAGCTACTTCTTCAGTCTTATAAGGTGCTTTGCCAAGCAACTTCTCGTAAAGTACATTTGAGGCCTCAAGACTTTTTACCGCAATTCCTATGTGTTCTATTTTTTTCATAGTATTTCTAATATTATAAGATTATAAAAATAGAACTATTTAAAATGTATCCTAAACGAGGTATGCCATTAAGAAATTTAATCTAAAGCACCTCCTCATTATTTACAATTACTTCGTATCTAAAAAACGTACTTTTGCAATATGGAAACGAACAGGCAGAAAAAAGTAGGGGGCGTTTTGCAGCGCGACCTCGTAGATGTTATACAAAAAGCACTTGCACAGACAGGTGTTACAGGTATTATAGTATCTGTAAGTAAAGTAGGTGTTACTACAGATTTATCACAAGCTAAAGTATATATGAGTGTTTTTCCTCACGATAAAGCAGCAGAAATGTTGCGCGAGGTAAAAGCGGTTAAGCCGTTTATAAAACACGAGATTGCACAACGTACGCGTCATCAATTACGCCGTATGCCCGAATTACAATTTTTTATTGATGACTCTTTAGAATATATTGACGGTATTGATAAATCATTAAAAGGTACCGAAGATCCTATTGAAAATCCAGATTTATTGCCACGACGCAAAAAATCATAAGAAGAACCTACGTTGAAATTTCCTGTATTTATCGCAAAACGTTACCTGTTTACAAAGAGCAGCAACAATGCTATAAATATTATTACACTAATTTCTGCGATTAGTATTGTAGCAGGTTCTGCTGCACTGTTTATCGTATTGTCCGGTTTTTCCGGGCTTAAAGATTTTAGTTTATCTTTCTCTTCAATTTTTGATCCTGATTTGAAAGTGATTCCCGCAAGCGGAAAAACAATTCAATTTACAGATAAAAATGCAACAGATTTGACGGCTGTAGCGGGTGTTGCAGACTTCACTAAAATTATCGAAGAACGTGCATTTCTAGAATTTAGAGGCAAAAACCATATTGCATATCTTAAAGGGGTTGATGCAAACTATATGCGTGTTAATACTATAGACAGCACGCTACTTTATGGCAATTGGATTACAGAAGACGAACCTGTGGCTGCAATTGGCTTTGGTATTTCTCGTTTACTTTCTCTGGGAGTTAATAATTATACAGATTTGCTAAGGGTAATGGTTCCCAGACCCGGTGACGGCCAAATTTCAGACCCTACCCAAGCCTTTAATAGTGCTCAGTTAGTAGTTTCAGATATTTTTCAAGTTAATGAAGAGCTAGATCAAAAGTATATTTTTACTAATCTTGAATTTGTACGCAATCTGTTGCGATATGACAGCACCACATTGAGTGCTCTAGAGATTAAGTTAGACCCACTGGCAGACCCGCTAGCCGTTAAAAAAAATGTAGAAGCTATGTTGGGTGGAAACGTTGAAGTAAAAACCCGCTTTCAGCTCAATGACAAATTATACAAGATGCTTAATGCCGAAAATCTGGCGGTTTATCTCATTTTCACTTTAGTGCTCATCATCGCTCTTTTTAATCTGGTAGGTAGCATTATAATGATCATTATCGATAAGAAAGAAAATATTAAAACCTTACACAGCCTGGGTTCTACGCTTAAAGAAATTAGGTATATCTTCTTTTTACAAGGGGCAATGATGACCATTTTTGGAGGTCTTGCCGGTATTATTCTGGGAGCATTAGTTGTAGGCGCTCAACTTCAATTTAAGCTTAAAATGATTACAGCTACGCTTGCCTATCCTATGGAATTTACCTTTACAAATTTCATAACCGTTTTTGCAACGATCTCCATTTTAGGAATATTGGCTTCTTATCTAGCAGCATCTACCATCAGACCCAAGCTTATTGAAGACTAATTTTCCAGTTGAAAAAAGAATAAAATTTAGTTTCTAATGTTCAAAGACATAGTCTGAAAAACGCTCTTCAACCTCATCGAAGGCTGCAAATACATCTATAGAATCATCACTGGTCACCATTTTCATTCGGTATTCTTTAAAGTCAGGAATCCCTTTGAAATAGTTAGTATAATGACGACGCGTCTCAAAAACACCCAGTTTTTCACCTTTCCAATCTATTGCCATTTGTAAATGTCTACGGGCAGCATCTATGCGCTCTTGTATTGTAGGAGGTGGTAAGTGTTCTCCAGTTTTAAAATAATGCTTTACTTCTTTAAAAAACCAGGGGTAGCCTATGCTAGCACGGCCTATCATCGCGCCATCTAAACCATATTCATCACGCATTAAAGCAGCTTTTTCGGGCGTGTCTACATCACCATTCCCAAAAACAGGAATATGCATTCTTGAATTGTTTTTAACTGCAGCAATAGGTCTCCAGTCGGCGCTACCTTTATACATTTGGGCACGGGTTCTTCCGTGTATGGAAATCGCCTTGCAGCCCACATCCTGTAAACGTTCTGCAACCTCCACAATTTTGATAGAATCGTGATCCCAACCCAAACGGGTTTTTACGGTAATAGGAAGGTGTGTATGCTTAACCATAGCTTCGGTTAGGGAAACCATAAGGTCTATGTCTTTTAGAATCCCGGCACCGGCGCCCTTAGAAACCACTTTTTTTACAGGACAACCGAAGTTGATATCTATAATATCTGGCTTTGAAGCTTCAACGATCTCTACACTTTGCAACATCGATTCGAGATTTGCTCCAAAGATCTGAATGCCTACGGGTCGTTCTTTCTCGTAAATATCGAGTTTCATCACGCTTTTAGCAGCATCACGAATAAGGCCTTCACTCGAAATAAATTCAGTAAAAACCACATCTGCACCCTGCTCTTTACACAATGCGCGAAAAGGTGGATCACTTACATCTTCCATAGGTGCTAAAAGCAACGGGAAGTCTCCTACATCAATATCTCCTATTTTTGACAAAACGATAAATTTTTTGCAAAATTAAGCAATGTTTTGCTAAGTAAGTGTGTAGTTTATATACGTAAAAAAAGAGTGTAGCTTTAACTATTGTTTTGTTAAGCGCTTTTCTTCTTCAGTATTAATATCTCTACTGTTGTCGCTTAACTTAAAGTTTCCGAATTTATAGCGTAATCCAACTCTTATTTTTTGAGATTCTGGCATTGCGAAGAACGTATTGTTTTGATTCCCATATTTTAAAGTAAGCGGGATATTCATCGTATTAAATATATCTTCAGTACTAAAAGTCGCCGTTAACCTCCCATTCATAAAGGTCTTCTGTAGATCAAGACTTAAAGCATACTGCGGTCGATCGTATTCATAAGAACCGGCCAGAATATTTGACATAAAATAATTTGTAACTGTTGCGGTAAGCGATTGATCTATTATTAAATAATTCAGCGTTCGTAAATAAACACCATTAATATTCTTTTTCACGTTATCGACCTGACTTTCGAGTGCTTTAAATTCGTTTTCCATATTATAAAAGGAAGATTCGACACTCATCCACATCCAATTGGTAACAAATTCAGAATACGTAATATCAAAGCTGAATTGTCGCTCATAATTGAGATTAGTATTCACACTTCTTAAGGTCAAATCCTGATTATTCTGAAAAGGTAAACGGCTCATCGCATTATCTATACGATCCCAATATAGATCAAAACTCAACTTATTTTTAAACGTATAATTAAATTGAATTCTATTAGCTATTGCAGGCTGAATATTAGGATCTCCTTCCTGAAAATTATTTTCATTTAAGAAATATCTAAAAGGATTCAAGCTCTGAAAACGCGGCCGATCAATTCTTCGGTTATAGGTCAAGCTAAAAGAATGATTTTCAGACGGGTTGTTAGTAATGTAAACAGTAGGAAACAACTCGAGATATTCTTGTGTGTTTACAACTCCCAATGTTCGTGAGTCGCCATTAGCAGCTGTATATTCTCCTCGTAAACCGCCTTTAAAACTCCATTTATCCCAATCTCTAACAAAGCTGAAATAAGAAGCGTATATATTTTCGGTATAATCAAAATTATCATTTAAAATAGCGTCAGAATCACTCACATTTCCGGCAGTATTGAAAAATTCCTGTCTACTTTCAGAGTTAATTACTGAATATTTAACTCCGGTTTCAATTGCCCAATTTTCTAAGCTTCCGGTATAATCTAACTGTCCTGTATAAATTTGAGAATTTTGAGTAGGTATGGTATTGAACGCATTTGCATTTAAAAGGTTTCCCTGGTTAGAGAAATAACGCGTGTTTACAGATTGAATTTGATTATCTGTGTAATCAATATAGTTTGCAATCGCAGTTAGCTTCGCACCATTTTCTCCCAGTTCTTTATCGTAGTTTAAACTAAAGATTAGATTATCACGGTCATTCTCAAGTAGGCTTTGTGTGGTATATAAAGAATCAAGCTGTCCCTGGGGATTATATGTTTCTGTTCTACCGCTAATATCTGAATCTGCTTTAGGCGTATGTAAGATATTAGCGCTAAAGCTTAGTAATTCGGTTTCACTTAACGTGAAATCTAAAATAGTATTTAGGCTATGTGAAAATGTACGGGTATCGCGTTTAAATAAATCTTCCCAGGTTGCTTTTTCGCTTCCATCGGGGTTATAAAATTGTACAAACCCCTCATCGGTTTTGGTATCAAAACGTGAATTAAAGGTATAACTGGCATATGCATTTAACCAGTCGGTTTTATAGTATTGGCTTGTTCCTACGGCATATTTAGGAACAATACCCACGGTGTTTGAAGCATTAATACTTCCTTTATATCCTATCGATAGATTTTTTGAAGTAATGATATTTAAAATCGCACCGCCTTCTGCATCGTATTTTGCCGGTGGTGTAGTTATAACTTCAACAGATTTTACATTGACTCCGGCAAAACCTTCAAGCAATTGCTGCAATTCTTGACTTGTTAAATAAACTTTTCGGTCATTTATATAAATCTGTGCCGGCCTGTTTTTCACTAAAATCTGATCCTGATTTATAATAACTCCGGGCGTACGCTTTAGAATATCGTATGTTGATCCCGAAGAAATCGCGGTATTTTCTACATCAAACACCAGACGATCAATCTTGCGTTGTATTACTGGTCTTTTTGCTGTAATGGTAATTTCATCCAGAAATTCTGCACTGTCTTCTAATGTAAAAGGAGGAAGAATACTAGCGTCTTTAACATCAATAGGAGTGCTGTAAAAATCTTTATAGCCTACAAAACTTACTTTTATTAAGTAGCGGGCTATCTCTAAATCTGAGAATTTAAAAGAACCATCATCTTCACTTACTGTCCCTTTTACAAAGCTAGAATCTGCTGCTTTAAGCAATAAGACATTTGCAAAGGAGACCGGTTTCTTCTTAGAATCAATGACTTTAGAAGAGATATCATACTCCTGTGCAATTAGTGCCAAAGGAGCAAGAAATATGTAGAATAATATTGTGTTCCGCATAGAAAATCAAATCTAATGTAATTTTAATGTTAAAGCTGAATGAATTTTGACCTTTTTTTAAACTTTAAGAATATTAATTCCCTTAAAATAGATTTATTAGAAAATGGCTTTTCTAAACTGTATATTTGTGCGCTAAAGCGACTTTAGTGTCGCACGATGAAGAAAGTCTATGAAGAACATTCGCAATTTTTGCATTATAGCTCACATTGATCACGGTAAAAGTACCCTTGCAGATCGTTTACTCGACGCTACGGGTTCTGTTACAGCACGTGAAAAACAAGAGCAACTTTTAGATAATATGGATCTTGAGCGTGAACGTGGTATCACCATTAAATCGCACGCTATACAGATGGATTATGTACATAACGGTGAGCCATATATACTCAACCTAATTGACACTCCCGGTCACGTAGATTTCTCATATGAGGTTTCTCGTAGTATTGCTGCCTGCGAAGGCGCTTTGCTAATTGTTGATGCAGCTCAAAGTATACAGGCACAAACTATTTCTAACCTATATCTGGCTTTAGAAAATGATCTTGAGATTATACCTGTTTTAAATAAAGTTGATTTACCCAGTGCAAACCCTGAGGAAGTTACAGACGATATTGTAGATCTTTTAGGTTGTAAACATGAAGATGTAATTCCTGCAAGTGCAAAAACAGGTTTGGGAATTCAGGAAATTTTAAATGCAATTATTGAACGTATACCTCCTCCTAAAGGTGTGGTAGACGAACCGTTACAAGCACTTATTTTTGATTCGGTTTACAATCCTTTTAGAGGGGTTGAAACCTATTTTAGAGTTTTAAACGGGGAAATTAAAAAAGGCCAAAACATCAAGTTTATGGCTACCGGTAAAACTTACTTTGCAGATGAAGTAGGAACGCTTAATCTTAAACAAACTCCTAAAAAAGTAATTAAAACAGGAGATGTAGGTTACCTTATTACCGGTATTAAAGAAGCAAAAGAAGTAAAGGTAGGGGATACTATCACAGATGCAAAGACGCCTACTACAAATATGATTGAAGGTTTTGAAGATGTAAAACCTATGGTATTTGCAGGTATTTATCCTGTAGATACAGAAGATTATGAAGATTTGCGCTCTTCTATGGAAAAACTGCAGCTAAATGATGCTTCTTTAGTATTTGTACCGGAAAGTTCTGCTGCTCTTGGTTTTGGTTTTAGATGTGGGTTTTTAGGAATGTTGCATCTTGAAATCATACAGGAACGCTTAGAGCGTGAGTTTGATATGACTGTAATTACTACAGTACCTAACGTATCATACCATGCGTACACAATTAAAAACAGAGATACGCCTATCTTAGTTAATAACCCTTCAGATTTACCAGACCCTTCTGGGATAGATCGCGTTGAAGAACCATTTATAAAGGCTTCTATAATTACTAAAGCAGATTTTGTAGGTCCTGTAATGTCTCTATGTATTGAAAAGCGAGGTCAGATCACAAATCAAACTTATTTAACTCCAGAGCGTGTTGAATTGTCTTTTGATATGCCGCTTGCTGAAATCGTTTTTGACTTCTACGATCGTCTTAAAACGGTTTCAAAAGGATACGCTTCTTTTGATTATACACCTATAGGTATGCGTGCATCACATCTGGTTAAGGTAGATGTATTGTTAAATGCGAATGTAGTAGATGCACTATCTGCACTTTTACACCGTGACAATGCCTACGATATTGGCAAACGAATTTGTGAGAAATTAAAAGAGCTAATACCACGTCAGCAGTTTGATATACCTATTCAAGCTGCAATAGGGGCTAAAGTTATTGCAAGAGAAACGGTAAAGGCTTTACGTAAAGACGTTACCGCAAAATGTTATGGTGGTGATATTTCGCGTAAGCGTAAACTTCTTGAAAAACAGAAAAAAGGTAAAAAACGTATGCGTCAGGTAGGTAACGTTGAAATACCACAGGAAGCATTTATGGCTGTTTTAAAACTTAATGATTAATGCAAAAGAAACAACTCATAGGCCTGGGATTAATTGTGGTTTGCGGCGGGTTAAGTCAATGGACGCCTGCTAAAGAAAATCAACTTATGGTCTGGCTTATGGCACTAGGAGCAATGGCAGGAATGCTGCTGGTCTTATCAGAATATTTTACTTCAAAAAAAGAGTCTTAGTTAAGACTCTTTTTTTGAAGTAATTCTTAAGAATTAGTACTGTTTAAGTAAAATTTTTGCTCCATTAGTTCTACCAGATTCTAAAGCTGCTTCTACAATTTGAATATCACGTAAACCTTCAATCCCTGGGGCAGTCATGTCTTTATTTTCTAGGATAGAGAGCGCATCATCATCCATTTGCAGCGTTTGTTGATTGCAATTGCAAGGTTCAAGCTTTTTCCCATCACTGGTACTACCCTGAACTCCCGTATAACTCTGAAAAGGGGACAGCTCATAGTTTCCATCTTTACAAGCTACTTTTAAAAAATTTATATTGTCAGCATAAGTTACCCGGCCTTTAGCTGTTATCCCGTCAGGAAATTCTACGTCAAAATAGGTGATTTCTTCAGCTCCGTTTGTAAACAGCGTTTTGCGTTGAGTTACGTGTTTTGCGGTTAATGATACTGGTTCGAGACCCGTTGCATAACGCATTGCATTTATAGGGTAAACACCCATATCATAGATTGCACCTCCTCCTTTTGCACCATCTAATCGCCAGCCTGCATCAGCACCAATTTTAAAACCGGCTTCTGTGTGTACCTGCTCTAAAGCACCGTAGGGTTGTGTTTTAGACCATTCTATGATTGTCTTTGTGTTTTCTTCATGTTGCATACGGTAGCCTATTGCCAGTTTTACTCCGTTTTTATCGCAAGCATCTATTATTTCCCGACATTCTGCTACAGTCATTGCCATAGGTTTTTCGCAAAAAACATGTTTACCAGCTTCAGCGGCTAATATGCAGAATTTTTTATGTAAAAAAGTAGGTGTAACAATGTACACTACATCAATATCTTTATTATCAACTATTGAAGACAGATTTTCATAATTATAAATATTACTGTCTTTAATCCCATATCTATCTTTCCAGGTAGGAATTTTTTCAGGACTTCCTGTGACAATACCCCTCAACTCTATATGCTGCGTTTTCTGAAGCGCAGGAGCTAAATTGTTTGTAGCGTAACTACCCAGACCTAAAAGTGCAATGCCAAGCTTCTTATTAGGTTTTGAACACGCTAAGTAAGGAAATGGAATCGTAGTGGCTGCAACGGCGAGACCAGATTTTTTAATAAACGAACGTCTGTTTTGCATTTTATATTTTTTAGAAATTTACAGAACAATTTGATATTAAAACACATACCCGCAATCACTTAGCAAAATTTTAATATACGTTGCTACTATAAAAATAAAAAATGCACGAATCCTTAAAATTATTCAATAAAAAAAGGGACTCAATTTGAATCCCTTAAATATTATGCTTCTGGCTCTTCTATGACCAGTTTCTCTTTAACCGGCATTTTTTCTGGATCAAATGGTTTTCCTAAATAAACCAACTTAGTATCTACATATGAATCTACCTCAAGATCGTCTATATTAGATTTTAAAATTTCGAGTTCGCCAGATTCCTTTTTCAAAAATATAGGAATACTATTTTTATCTGCTCGGGTGCTTTCTATCAATTTCTCAAACATCTCTTTAGAATCTATATTAACTTCCTGAATAGTGGGATGTGCGCGGGCCACTTCGGTTAGGCGAATAAAATCGTCTGTAGGTGAAAATAATCCGCCTTCGGGACTGCTTTGAGGATTTTTCATCTCATCTGGAGTAATGAGTCTAAATGCGCCATTTTCACCAAAAATATCTTTAAATCTATTAATAGCATATTGATTTATATCACCATTACCGGTTAGTGCCATCAAATATCCTACATCATTAAGTTCTATATTATTCATTAAGCTATCCGAATAAATGCTGTCTTCAATAGCTTCTAGACCGCGTTCTTTTGCTTTTTCGATATTCACACTGTTACTGTCAACAAGTACAACGTGACGACCACCTTTCATCAAATATTCTGCAATAATTCGGGAAGCTTTAGACGCACCTATAATCACGATACCTTTAGATTCAGTTAAAAACACACCTACAATTTTAGCAAAAAGACGTGCCGTTGTTGCGTTTAATAAAACCGTTCCTAACACAATCATAAATACAAGAGGCGTGATATATTCTGCCCCGGCAACACCTTCATCTACCAGTTTTAATCCAAAGAGTGAGGCAATACCTGCAGCAACAATACCACGTGGGCCTACCCAACTTACAAACAGTTTCTCATTAAACTTGAGACCAGATCCTTTTGAGCTTAAGAATACCCCTATAGGTCGCAACACAAAAACAACAATAGCAAATAACAATACCGCCTTCCAGGTATAAACGAGATATAAATCTTGTATTTCTATGTTTGCTGAAAGTAGAATAAACAGCAACGAAATAAGAAGTACACTTAGCGATTCTTTAAAGTATAAAAGCTCTTTTAAGTTGGGTAATTTCATATTACCCATTACCATACCCATCACCACTACAGAAAGAAGACCGCTCTCGTGCGCAAATAAATCTGAAAGTATAAAAACGCCCAATACAGAAGCGAGTGTAAATACATTTAATAAGTAATGCGGAATGACTTTTCGTTTGATACATAAAGCCAATGCGTGTGCAAAAGTAAAACCGAAGGTAAAACCAAAAAGTACAATTTTACCAAACTCTTCAAGAGCGGTTAATGTAAACTCGCTACCGGCATCTACACTAATAAACTCAAATACTAATACGGCAACAAGAGCTCCTATAGGATCTATTAAAATACCTTCCCATTTTAAGATTGTCGAAATATCTTTTTTAAGCGGAATATTTCTAAGAATGGGTGTAATCACGGTGGGTCCCGTAACTATTATTAATGCAGAGAATAAAAACGATATACGTAAACTTAAATCAAAAATATAATAGGCAGCAGCTCCCGCTCCAAAAAACGTAACCAAAGATCCTACAATAATTAACTTTGTAATCACGGGGCCTACATTTTTTATCTCACTAAAACGCAGTGTAAGGCCTCCCTCAAAAAGAATGATCCCAATTGCCAGTGACACAAAATTAAATAGCCGCTCTCCGGGAAAAATACCCACTTCACCATTCCATATAGGTTCAATCCATTTTGAACCGTCATAAGTAAATAGGGTAGAGATAGGTCCCACAAAAAGCCCGATAAGTATAAGCGGTAAAATCGCCGGAATTTTAAACTTCCAGGCAACCCATTGTGCTAGTATTCCTAATATAATGATTCCTCCCAGTTCTAACATGAATTCAATTTTTTGCTATGATACGTTTTTCTGCATTGATTCTAAAGCGCACAAAGCCGTTTCCGTGTTAAATATAGCTTAATTAGACGGCTAGAAAAATTTGATTTAACGTGCTTTTAGTATTTTGCAAGACTTTACCTAATAATTGAGGTGTGCCTTTTAAAAAAATATGTGATAATGCTATGTGGTATTTTTTAAAATTCAGCACATATCAACTGGTATACAGAACGCAACTATATGATAATACACGCAATTGACGCCGGCAGTTTTAAATTAGACGGTGGTGCTATGTTTGGTGTGGTTCCTAAAACATTATGGACACGTACAAACCCCGCAGATGCAAATAATATGATAGACATTGGTGCACGATGTCTGCTTATTGAACACAGCAATCGCCTAATACTTATAGACACGGGAATGGGAGATAAACAAAGTGATAAATTCTTTGGTTATTATCATCCCTGGGGAGATGCTACTTTAGAAAAATCACTGAAGCAAAAAGGTTTTCACCCAGATGATATCACAGATGTTTTTCTTACACATTTGCACTTTGACCACAGTGGAGGATGCATTAAATGGGCTGAAGACGGCAAAACCCTGATACCTACTTTTAAGAATGCAATTTACTGGAGTAACGAAGATCATTGGGAATGGGCAACAAAACCTAATGCTCGTGAGAAAGCTTCTTTTTTAGAAGAAAACATTCTACCTATTAAACAAAGTGGCCAATTGCGGTTTGTTGATAAACCTCAAAACGCTTTTTCTGCAACATCAGAACTTAATTTTGGTATTTTGTTTGCAGATGGTCATACCGATAAGCAAATGATTCCGCATATAGAATACAAAGATAAAACCCTTGTTTTTATGGCAGATTTGCTTCCTACAGCAGGCCATTTACCATTGCCTTATGTAATGGGTTTTGATACAAGACCCTTGCTCACCTTAGGTGAAAAAGACACGTTTTTGAAAGAAGCCGCAGATAATAATTATTATTTATGGCTAGAGCATGATGCTCACAATCCCATAATCACAGTAGAACATACAGATAAAGGGGTTAGACTTAAAGAACGTTTTAAAATCGAAGACGTCCTGTAAACCAGACCTCTTACTTAAGTTAAAAGCGAAAACCTTCAAACAAAAATTTAAATAACAACTCCTATAAAATGAAAAGAATTTTTATTGCAGCATTTAGTGCTGCACTGTTTCTAAATGCTTGCGGTACCGCACCATTACTTACCATACCGGAAGAAAATGTAGATAAACTTCCTTTAAAAATAAGTGACCTCAGCGAAGACCAATTGAAGAATTGGCCGATGATGGATATCACTATGGACACCGTGCCGGGTATGAGTGTTGAGAAAACCTATGCCGAACTTATTAAAGGCAAAGGGACTTCTGTAATTGTGGGTGTCGTCGATAGCGGTATAGATATTACGCATGAAGATCTTAAAAATGTATTGTGGACAAATCCTGGGGAAATCGCCGGTAACGGTATTGACGATGACAAAAACGGATATATTGATGACGTGCACGGCTGGAATTTTCTAGGAGACATCGTTCAGGAACAATTAGAGAAAAGCAGAATCGTACAGAAATACGATGCACAGTTTAAAGGCAAAACTTTAGATCAAGTACCTGCTGCTCAAAAAGAGCTATTTAAAACCTATACCAAGGCTAAAAAACAGGTAGAAACAGAGCGTGATGAATTAATTCAGCAAAAAACGCAATACGATGGCTTACTTGCAGCCGTAAAAACTGCTCATGCTGCTGCTACAGAAAAATTTGGGAAAGAAGATTATACTGCAGAAGATGTTGCTACATTACCCGCAACAACAGCGATGGAGGAACGCAATAAAGGTGTGCTTACTCAAATGCTAACGTATGCAGATACGATTCCAGAATTTTTAGTAATGCTTAATGAGCAACTAGAAAGCATGACAGATCGTCTTAATAACAATTACAATCTAGAGGGTAATTACCGTAGTGTTTTAGGTGACAATCCTGATGATATTAAAGATGCTGTTTATGGTAATAATAATGTAACAGGACCAGATCCTGATGCTGCTTTACACGGTACACACGTTGCCGGTATTATTGCTGCTCAACGCGATAATGGGATAGGGATGAATGGTGTTGCAAACAATGTGAAAATTATGACTGTGCGTGCTGTGCCAGACGGTGATGAGCGCGACAAGGATATCGCATTGGCTTTACGATATGCTGTTGACAATGGAGCAAAAGTAATCAATACTAGTTTTGGTAAATACTTTGCTACAAACCCGGAGTGGGTTTACGATGCAATAAAATATGCTGCAAAAAAGGATGTTCTTATCGTAAATGCTGCAGGTAATGAGAGTATAGATCTTGATATGGGTGATACGGTATATCCTAATGATCAATTAGATAATATTACCGAGTTTGCAGATAATGTGATTACTGTAGGTGCTTTAAATTATAAATACGGTGGTAAACTGGTAGCAAGCTTTTCTAACTTCGGAAAATCTAATGTAGATGTTTTTGCTCCCGGTGTTCAAATCTGGTCAACTACACCAGGTAATTCATACCAGTTTTTACAGGGAACTTCTATGGCTTCACCAGAAGTTGCAGGTGTAGCTGCAATGTTGAGATCATATTACCCTCAATTTTCTGCTGCACAAATAAAGCAGATTATTTTACAGAGTGGTGTAACTACTAATATTCAGGTTTCTGCAGGTGAGGAAGGTGAAGTGGTTAAACCATTTTCGGCGTTATCTAAAACAGGTAAAATGGTTAATATGTACAACGCCTTTAAAATGGCCGAATTATCAAAATAATTTGAATAAAATCCCGAAAAATTAAAGGTTAGCTTTCAATTTTTCGGGGTTGATTCTGATAGTGTTTAATACCTCCTAATTGGTAAAATCTAAATGAATATGAATTTAAAAGCTTTAATAAGTCTTTCATTTTTAAGTGTTTTTGCTTTCGCGCAGGCACAAAACAATACATCTTACTGGCAACAACACGTTGACTATAAGATGAATGTTGATATGAATGTAGATAACTACACTTATACTGGTACACAAGAATTGGTATATACAAACAATTCTCCAGATACATTAAGTCAGGTTTTTTATCATCTTTATTTTAATGCGTTTCAACCGGGAAGTGAAATGGATGTACGCTCTTTAAACATTAAAGATCCTGACGGAAGGGTTAAAGACCGTATTTCAAAATTAAAGCCAGACGAGATAGGGTTTTTAAAAGTTGATAAACTATCTCAAAACGGAACTCCCTTAACCTATCAAGTTGCAGGGACTGTTCTTGAAGTTAGACTGGCAAAACCTATTGCACCAGGTGAAAGCACCACTTTTAATATGAATTTTAACGGGCAGGTGCCAGTACAGATACGCAGAAGCGGTCGCGATAATGCTGAAGGTGTAGCGCTGTCTATGACGCAGTGGTATCCTAAATTAGCAGAATATGACTTTGAAGGTTGGCACGCAGACCCCTATATCGCTCGTGAATTTCACGGCGTTTGGGGAGATTTTGATGTTAAAATAACGATAGATTCAGAATACACTATAGGTGGTACCGGTAATTTACAAAACCCGGAAATAGGTCACGGTTATAATGAGCCAGGTCAAAAAGCGGTTAAACCTGTAAAAGGTAAATACACCTGGCATTTTGTAGCTCCTAATGTACACGATTTTGCTTGGGCAGCAGATCCTGATTATATACACGATAAATTAACCGCAGAAGATGGTACAGTACTTCATTTTTTCTTTAAAGACGATAAAGAAATCATAGAAAACTGGAAAAAACTACAACCTAAAACAGCAGATTTATTAATGTACTATAACGAGCATGTAGGTCCTTATCCTTATGATCAATATTCTGTGATACAAGGTGGTGATGGTGGTATGGAGTATGCGATGTGTACATTAATTACGGGCGGAAGAAATTTAGGCAGCCTTATAGGGGTTACTGCACACGAGTTTGCCCATACCTGGTTTCAGTTTTTAATGGCTACCAATGAGCAAAAACACGAGTGGATGGATGAAGGTTTTACATCTTACATCTCTGATGAAGCAATGAATGTAGTTATGAATGAGAAAAAACCAAATCCGCAAGCAGGAAATTACAATTCGTATTTTAGACTCGCTACAAGCGGCTTTGAACAGCCACAGACAACCTATGCAGACCGTTATGCTTTAAATGCAGCATACGGCGCTTCTGCATATTCTAAAGGTGCTGTGTTTATGGCGCAATTAGGTTATATTATAGGCAAAGAGAATCTTGATAAAACCATTAAGAACTATTACAAAAACTGGCATTTTAAACATCCTACGCCTAACGATATTAAACGTGAGGCAGAGAAGGTGAGTGGTATGCAGTTAGACTGGTATCTTGTAGACTGGACGCAAACTACAAATACAATAGACTATGCGATTAAAAATGTAGAAGAAGTAGACGGTAAAACTCAGGTAACATTAGAGCGTAAAGGCCTTATGCCAATGCCTATAGATTTTTACATCAATACTACAGATGATACCAATGAAGCCTATTACATTCCGTTAAGAATGATGCGTGCAGAAAAACCTAATCCATTTCCAGAAATGAAACGTACGCAACTGGAAGACTGGCCATGGGCAATGCCTACGTATACATTTACGATAGACAAACCGCTTTCAGAAATTAAAGCAATGACTATAGATGCACAACAATTATTGGCAGATATAGATAGGTCAAACAACAGCTGGACACAGACTAAATAAAATTTAATAACTTAACTTAAAAAGCCGTTTTCTTCACAGGAAACGGCTTTTTATATTTGGATTGTTTGCCAAGTCTTTTTTCAATTTTTCCGATATTTAAAATTATCAATGCTATCGTACTTTATGAAACGCTTCTCTTTACTTCTGTTACTTGTTATTACTTCAGTTTCCTGTCAAAATAAAGATCAAGAAAACACCCTTCCTGAACCCGGAATTTCAAAAGATCTGGCAAATTTTCGCAAAGCGCAATTAAGTGATATCACCTACAATTTAGATTTTAGCATCCCTAAAAATCTTGAAGATTCAATACCAGCCAAATTAGAATTAGAAGTTACAATTCACGATGCTTCAAGACCGCTTTATCTGGATTTTAATGTAAATGAAGGTCTTATAAATAGGGTAGTGGCAAACGGAACAGATGTCTCTATTCTACATAAAAATGAGCATTTAATTATTCCTTCAGAAAGCCTTCTGGAAGGCTCTAATACATTTACAATTGACTTTATTGCCGGTGAACAATCACTTAACCGCAATTCAGATTTTTTGTACACGCTTTTAGTTCCCGATCGTGCGAGTACGCTGTTTCCGTGTTTTGATCAACCTAATTTGAAAGCAAATTACATTCTAAAAATAACCGCGCCTAAAGAATGGGAAGTCTTGTGTGGTGCACCCGAAATTAGTACTAGCACAGCAGGCGATTTTACTACACATCAATTTGGAAAATCTGATAAGATGAGTACCTATCTTTTTTCTTTTGTAGTGGGTAAATTCAACACCGCAACTCAGAAGGTTGATGAGCTCAACATGAAAATGCTGTATCGGGAAACAGACTCCATTAAAATTGCAAACAGTTTAGATCCTATTTTCAAATTACATGCAGGAGCTGTAGACTTTCTTGAAGCTTATACTGCGCAAAAGTTTCCGTTTCAAAAATTAGATTTTGCATCAATTCCTATTTTTCAATATGGTGGGATGGAGCATGTAGGCGCTATTCAGTACAAAGAATCTTCATTGTTTCTAGATCATACAGCTACTGAAAATGATAAACTGGGACGCGCAAAACTTATTGCTCACGAGACTGCGCATATGTGGTTTGGTGATTTAGTAACGATGAACTGGTTTGATGATGTGTGGATGAAAGAAGTATTTGCAAATTTTATGGCAGATAAAATTGTAAATCCTGCATTTCCCGATGTAAATCACGATTTACTTTTTGTGCTCAATCATTATCCCGGTGCTTATAGTGAAGACCGTACACAGGGTGCAAACCCCATACGACAGCAACTAGATAATCTTAAAAATGCAGGTTCTTTGTATGGCGGTATTATTTATCATAAAGCACCTATTATGATGCGCCAGTTAGAACTTGCTGTTAGTGAAAAAAAGTTTCGTGAAGGAATACAAGAGTATATTAAAACCTATGCAAATGACAATGCTGTTTGGGACGATCTGGTAGGTATACTCGATGCCAGAACAACAATTAATTTAAAAGAATGGAGTGACGTCTGGGTAAATCAAAGTAGTAGACCGGTTTTTACAGATAGTATAGTTTATAACGCACAAGGCAAAATAAAATCATTTGTACTCTCACAACATGCCGAAGATAACACAGATAAAATATGGCCTCAGACCTTTAAAATAGGACTGGTTTATGCAGATTCTACGCATAGCATTACGACAACAGTTGCAGGTGCACAACTTAATCTAAAGATTGCGCAAGGTTTACCAAAACCACTACAAATCATTTATAACTATGACGGAATGGGTTATGGTATTTTTCCGCAAGCGGAAGAAGCGCTAACACAAATTCCTGAAATTACAGATGTTGTTGCCCGTGGTTATAGTTATATCAATAGTTATGAAAATTTGCTTAACGGAAGTATTGCACCATCTGCAGCTTTTGAACTTTTTAAAGAAGGAATAAAAACCGAAACAAATGCCTTAATTCTGCGTCAGATTACGAGTCAAATGGAAAGTTTATATTGGACCTATTTTGATGATTTACAACGGGAAGCTCATCAAAAAGAATTAGAAGATTTAGTGTACACCCAACTCCAACAAGACTTACCCGCAAATATTAAAAAGACCTTATTTGGCTTGTTTAGCAGTATTGCTTATTCTAAAACCGGAAAAGAAAGATTATATGCTATTTGGGATAAGAAGATTGAAATAAAAAATCTAAAACTCAATGAGGATGATTATACCGCAATGGCTATGAACCTGGCAGTATATAATCATGAGAATAGAGCAACTATCTTAAAAAAAGCTGAAACTGATATTACAAATCCTGATAAAAAAGAACGTTTTAAGTTTTTGCTACCGGCATTGGCCGCAGATACCACAACTCGCAACGCATTTTTTGAAGGATTAAAAAACTCAAAAAATAGAGAAAAAGAATCCTGGGTGATTTCTGCACTACATTATATAAACCACCCATTACGTCAGGAAGACGGACTTAAAAATTTAGAAACTTCGCTAGAATTGCTAGAAGAGATTCAATTAACGGGAGATATTTTTTTTCCAAAAAATTGGTTGAATGCAACGATAGGAAAGTTTTCTTCTGCTGAAGCATACCAAATACGCGAGGCATTTTTAGCTGCACATCCTAACTTAAATCCGGTTTTAAAAAGCAAATTATTACAAGCTACAGATGATCTTGACCGTGTGCAAAAGATGCATAAAACCATAAAAAACTAAAAAGCAAAAGCTTAAGAATATATCTCTGTAGTATATAAGTTAGCTATATTTACACCTCAAATCCTTTCGCCGAATGGCAAAAAAATGAATCAAACTTTCCCTAAAAAAGAACATTTAAAACGTAAAAAACTCATTGATCTTCTCTTTAAAGAAGGTCAAAAAGTGAGTTCATATCCCTTGTTGCTTTTTTATACTAAAGCACCACTTTTTGAAGAAGGAATAAACATACAAGCTGGGGTTTCTGTTGCTAAGCGTAATCACAAATTAGCAGTTACCCGTAATCGCTTAAAGCGATTGATGCGAGAAGTTTATCGCAAAAATAAAACTGATTTTCAAACAAATGAGGGCACATTTGCGTTTATGTTTATTTACACGGGACGAGAAGTATTGACCTACTCAGAAATTGAAAAGGCTATGTTGAAGTTGATCTCAAAATTTAATACTAAAGAGAATCGACCTTTAGAAAATATGTAGCTTAGTAGATCCAGTAACCGCAATTTTGAGAGTATTTGAACTACTTGTTATTATAAACTAAAATATAGGTTATGAAGATTCTAGGCTTTACGTTGCTGAGTTTAATGTATATGTGCGGTTCTCCTTCTAGTGAGGTTGAAAATATAGGAGCAATGCATATCGAAAATGATGTATATGCAGATGAGCAACCGGCTCCCAATTTGCAAGTAGCTGACATCGAACAAAAAATCATTAAAACGGGAAGAATACGCTTTGAAACGCAAGATCTGATACAAACACGCACTCAGGTTTTGAAAGCTGTAGAAGCTTCAAATGGGTATGTACAAAATGAGAATTCGGGTAAAGATTATTCTGGAAATTTTCAAGAGTTAGAACTGCGTATTCCTACTCAAAATTTTCAGAAAGCACTAGATTTAATAAGCGATGGTGTAGCTTTTTTTGATGAAAAATCTATTTCAAGACGCGATATAACCGAAGAATTTATAGATCTAGAAGCCCGTCTTAAAGCTAAACGCGAACTAGAAATGCGTTATCTCGATTTATTGAAAAAAGCAAATTCGGTAAAAGATATTTTAGAAATAGAACGAGAACTTTCAGTAATACGAGAAGAGATTGAGTCTAAACAGGGTCGTCTAAATTACTTATCAAAACAGGTTTCGTACAGCACTTTAACTGTTAATTTTTACAAGATTTCAGTCGAAAATGGAATTACAAAATCGTATGGTTCTAAAATTTTACAGGCAATAAAAGGCGGTTGGCAAGGTATTTCTACCTTTTTACTGGGTCTTATTTATATTTGGCCGTTTATTATTATTTTAATTGTGGCTATTTTTTTATTACGCAGATGGCAAAAAAGAAATGCTAAAAAGAGAAATTCATCAATATAGAATTTATGAGAAAGAGAATACTGGTTTCGGTAACAGCAGTGGTAATTTTATTTACAACAGTTAGTTTTAAGAGTGATTTTTTTGAGATTGCTAAGCAGATTGAAATATTTACCACCTTGTTTAAAGAGCTTAACATGAATTATGTTGATGAGGTAAATCCGTCAAAATTAATGGACGCTGCCATAGAAGGTATGCTTTCTGAACTGGACCCGTATACAAAGTATTGGACCGAGCAGGAGGTTGAAGATGCCCGCATTAATAACACCGGAGAATATACCGGTATAGGTGCTTCAGTAATTTCAAAAGATAAAAAAATTATCATTCTGGAAGCTTATAAGGACTATCCGGCAGATAAAGCCGGTTTAAGAGCGGGTGACGAACTTATTAAAATAGGAGATATTACTATTGCAGATTTTAATGCTGATGCGGGTGATTTACTGCAAGGAGCACCGGGAACTTCGATTCCTATTTCTTTTAAACGCCAGGGTACTTTAAAACAAACAACTCTTAAACGCGAAGAAATAGATATTAAAGCCGTACCCTTTTACACCTTAATTGATGGTAGCATAGGTTATGTGGTTTTATCTAAATTTAATAAAAAAGCCTCGTCTGAAACTGCAGATGCCATAAAGCAACTAAAGAGTGAAGGGGCCACTTCTATAATTCTTGATTTAAGAGGAAACCCCGGAGGTTTATTAACAGAAGCTATTAATGTTAGTAACTTGTTTATTCCTAAGGCAAAGATTATTACCACTACAAAATCTGTTATTGAGAAATACAATCAGGAATACCGCACACCTAATGATCCTCTAGATGTTGAAATACCTGTTGCTGTGTTAATAAATGGTCGTAGTGCATCTGCCAGCGAGATTGTTTCGGGTTCTTTACAAGATTACGATCGTGGTGTTATTGTAGGAGCTAGAAGCTTTGGTAAAGGTCTTGTACAGCGTCCTAAAGAACTTACTTATGGTACGCAGTTAAAAGTTACTATATCCAGATATTATACACCTAGTGGTCGTTGTATACAGGCACTTGATTACTGGAACCGGGATGAACAGGGTAATGCAATACGTACAAACGTTGCAGATTATAATGAGTTTAAAACAAGAAGGGGAAGAACAGTTTATGATGGTGGTGGAATATTACCCGATATTGAGGTAGAATCTGCAAAATTAAGCGCGATTACTGAAGCTCTTTTAATGGATCAGGCTATTTTTGATTTTGCTACAGACTATTTCTACAAGCATAATTATGATAGTTTAGAAGATTTTAAATTTACCAGTACAGACTATACAGCTTTTAAAACTTTTCTTGAACAAAAAGGATTTACATACCAGACGCAAACTGAAAAAGATTTAGAAAAATCATTTCTTACTGCAGAAAAAGATAACCTTCAAAAAGAAATTAGTACTCAATATGCTGGTCTTATGAAGTCTATAGATACTGCTAAAAAACAACAACTAGATTCTAAAGAAAAAGAGATTTCTAATTTAATAATAGATGAACTTGTAAAACGGTATTTCTATAAAGAAGGTTTGTATGAATATCAAATTAAACATAATGAAGAGATCGCAGAAGCAATTTCAATATTAAAAGATACGAAGCGCTATTCTAAGATCTTAAATAAATAAAAGGCCCTATTATTAAATAATTAGTACTGAAATTCAGTATTTTAACAATAATACATTAGGGTTTAACCCTATCTTAAGATTATTAACAATTTCATTTAGTATCTTCTGTTTATGATAACTATAGATAAGGATACCGATAAGAACACAGAAATTTTAGGAACTGCAATTAGCTATTTAGAAGATAGAGGATTTGAAAATATAAAGGCCGATACAGAGGGCTTTGAGAGTCCGAAATCATATATTAAACGAGGTAGCGAAGTATCAATCACACCAGATATTGTAGCAGAGCGCGATGGTGAAAAACACATTTTTGAATTGAGCTTGAAATCTAAAAAACCGAGACTTTTAAAATCTAAATGGCTTTTTCTTGACGTTTTAAGCGATATGAAGAATTTTAAATTTAAAATTCTTACAACTCGTGGACATTACAAATTTACAGACGAGATGTTAGACAGTATTAGCTTAAATAAAACACCGGTCAAGATTTAATTGCACCATATATAACAAAACTAGAAACCGCCAAAAGGCGGTTTTTTTATTTAGTTCTAAGCATTTTAATATGGGGAATGTTATCTTCTAAATAGCCCTCACCAACTTCAACAAAACCAAGTTCATTGTAAAATTTCTTAAGATACGTTTGCGCAGAAATTTGAATAGTGTTTATTTCAAAACGTGTTTCTAACTCTTTTATAGAGGCTTGCATAATTAGCTTACCATACCCATATTTACGTTGGTTCTGCTTTGTAAGAACACGGCCTATACTGGCCTCATCAAAATAGTTTCCTTTGTTAAAAATTCGCGTATAGGCAACTAACTCTTTATTTTTATAACCCAATACGTGAATAGCTTTTTGATCTTTATCATCTATATCCTGATACACACAATCTTGCTCAACTACAAAAACGGCAGAGCGTAATTGCAACAATTCGTAAAGCATATGTATGTCAAGCTGATTAAATTCTAGTATTTTAATTTCCATAGTTTATATCATTTTCCTAAGTATAGTGCAATTTTCAAATTTTAAAATAGTTGTACCTCTATTTTTGGTATTAAAAAATTTGAAACTAGCAATTAGAATTAAGGTTGAGTATAAAAGTTTATATAGGTTCTGATTTAGAAAATACCGAAAAATATCTCTTTGTTTAATTAAATATTAGTTGATAGGATCATTAAAGATTATTTGTTAATAGTGTTACCATAAAATTACTTTGAAATAGTGCGCGTTAACAAGAAGAAAATTTTAAATATACTTAATATTCAATGAGTTAACATTTAGTTAACATGACTGTTCATAAGTTGTCATCAAAAAAGTAAAATGAAAATTGCTTTCTAATTAAAAAAAAACAAAGCAGAACATGGGTAATACCATGCAAGTAAATCTTCCTATTTTTTGTATTCACTTTATGAGCAATCAAAAAGGTTATTTTTAATAAATGTTAGTAAAAACTTATCTAAAATCTTCATTTAATTAAGGTTATCAACAATTGTTAACAGCTACTTAAATTAGCTTGATAATCAAAGGATTTAAGTTGTATAATGATATTCATAATACGTTTACAACTACCCATAATTAATAAAACAAGAAAAATATACCTAAACTTATACCGCTATTAACAAACTATAATAACAATCAGATTTTATTTAAATTTTAAAAAAGAAATATGATTATTATATATATTGTTAACATCTAAAATTTCAGAAAAAAAAGAGCTCCTATTATGGAGCTCTTTTCTTATAATTTAAAAATTGATATTTAGAATTGTGAATTTACGTACGTAAATACGACTATTATGCCAAGTATAAATATACTTAGAAATAGGATTAGAATTTTGTTCTTCTTGATACTGAGTATCTTCATAGGTTTACTAAGAATTCAATTAGATGTAAAATTAAGTTAATTTTAACAACTGGGAACTATTTTAGATTAAGAATTGGTTACCAAACGATTAAATAAGGATTTTAGGAAGCGTATTCCACTAAGATTAACTTAAAGTTCACGTAATAGCTCCTTTAGTTTCAGCTAATAACCCTAATTTTACGAATATTAAATACAAAGCATTGAATGCCAAATAAAAAAAGAAGAAGACCCACTACACAAATTGCTGACCTTTCTCAGAAAATACTTAAAATTCTAAAAAGAGAACCTGGTAAGCTATTCAACCATAAACAAATTGCTGCTAAGCTTCAGGTAGATGATCCTAACAGTCGCAATGAGATTGTAAAAGAACTATCACAACTCACAGCTAAAAAGCATGTAGAAGAAAAAGAACGCGGAAAATTCAGTTTTAACGCTTCCTCGCATTACCATATCGGTAAACTTGATTGTACTTCAAAAGGTGATGGTTATGTTATAGTTGAAGGAATGGAACAGGATATTTACATTCCTAAAAATAATATGAATAAAGCCTTAAATGGCGATACGGTTAAAGTTTACGTTTATAAACAACGTAGAAGTAAAAAACACGAAGGAGAAATAGTAGAGGTAATAGAGCGTAAAACAGATGAGTTTGTTGGCGTGATACAAATGCAAAAAAGTTTTGCGTTTGTAAATACCTCTGCAGAAGGAAAAATGCGTACCGATATTTTTGTACCTAAAAACAAAATAGGGGACGCTAAAGATGGTGAGAAGGTTCTTGTGAAAATTGAAGACTGGCCAGAAAAAGCAGATTCTCCTTTTGGTCGTGTAATACAAGTTCTGGGAATGCCCGGTGAGCACAATACCGAAATACATTCTATTCTTGCTCAATATGGTTTACCTCACGATTTTCCTAAAGAAGTAGAAGAATACGCAAATAATATTGATACCAGTATAAAAGAGGAAGAGATTAAAAAACGTCGCGATATGCGTGATGTTTTGACGTTTACGATAGATCCTAAAGATGCAAAAGATTTTGATGATGCATTAAGCTTTCAAAAGTTAGAAAATGGTAATTATGAGGTAGGAATTCATATTGCAGATGTATCGCATTATGTAGTTCCCGGTACCATTTTAGACGATGAGGCTTATGAGCGTGCAACTTCGGTTTATCTGGTAGATCGCGTGGTACCTATGCTTCCTGAAATTTTATCAAATAATGCCTGTTCTTTACGACCTAATGAAGAAAAGTACACCTTTTCTGCAGTTTTTGAATTAGATAAATCTTCAGGAAAAGTCTTAAATCAATGGTTTGGACGTACTGTAACGTATAGCGATGCACGTTTTGCTTATGAAGAGGCGCAACAAATTATAGAAACACGGGAAGGTAAAATACCTGCTGAAGTTTCTATCACCGGTAAAGAATATACTTCGCCAGATTCTATTGTAGAAGCCACTTTAGAATTAGATAGATTGGCAAAAATTATGCGTAAACAGCGTATGAAAAATGGCGCTATCTCATTTGATAAAGTAGAAGTAAAATTTAATTTAGATGAAGATAATGAGCCTGTAGGTGTATTCTTTAAAAGTTCTAAAGATGCTAACAAGCTTATTGAAGAATTTATGCTACTTGCAAATAAAAAAGTTGCAGAGTTTATAGGTAAGCAATCTCCAAAAAAGACCTTTGTTTATCGTATTCATGATGAACCTAATGATGAAAAACTGGCTGCGCTACAAACAATTGCAGGAAGATTTGGTTACAAAATGAATTATAAAGATCGTAAGAGTACAACAGCATCTTTAAATAATTTACTAAGCGATGTAGCCGGTAAAAAAGAACAAAATCTTATAGATACCTTAACGATACGTACTATGAGCAAAGCGGTTTATAGTACAGATAACATAGGTCACTACGGTTTGGCTTTTGACTATTACTCGCATTTTACTTCACCTATAAGAAGATATCCCGATGTAATGGTACATCGTTTATTACAGCATTACCTGGATCAGGGTAAATCTGCAAATGAAGAAGAGTATGAGCAAAAGTGTAAGCACAGTAGTGATATGGAATATCTTGCAACAAGTGCTGAGCGTGACTCTATTAAATACATGCAGGTTAAATTTATGCAAGATCATAAAGATGAGATATTCTTAGGTGTTATATCTGGTGTTACAGAATGGGGTATTTACGTAGAGATTATAGATAATAAATGTGAGGGTATGATACGCTTGCGTGATATTAAAGGTGATCACTATGATTTTGACCAGGAGCAATATGCTATTGTAGGCAGAAAATCAAAGCAAACAATCACTTTGGGTGATGAAGTTTATGTTAAGGTTAAAGAGGCAGATTTAGTTAAGAAACATCTTGATTTTACATTAATTGGCACAAAAGCCGAATACGAAAGTAAAGCTAAATAGCTTTTAATAGTGTAACAACTCATGGTTGCGCTTGTCTTTAGATTATAAACTTAAACAGTATGAAAAATTTAATTGTGTTGTTAGTATTGCTAACGGCGGGTGCTATTAATGCACAGGATAATGTAAAAAATGTAGGTGACTTTACAGAGGTTAAAGTCTTTGACCGTATGCGGGTTAACCTTATAAAATCTTCAGAAAATAAGGTCATTTTAAAAGGAAAGGATACCGAAAATATTGAACTTATTAACAGTGATGGTGTCTTAAAAGTACGTATGAACCTAGATAAGATTTTTGACGGTAATGAGACCTTTGTAGAAGTTTATTACAATAATCTAAGGGTAATAGATGCAAATGAAGGTGCACAAGTAGAAGTTAATGAGCTATTAGAGCAGAGCAGAATTGAAATACGCGTACAGGAAGGTGCTCTAGTTAAAGCAGGTCTAGATGTTGAATTTGCAGAAATGCGTGCAGTAACCGGTGGTATTATTACAGCTAAAGGTTCTGCAGAAAAGCAAAATGTAGAAATAAATACAGGTGGTATATTTGAAGGAAAGTCTTTAGAAACTACAGATACAACCTTACGTATACAAGCAGGAGGAGAGGCAGATATATTTGCACGTAGAACAGCTCAAATTAAGATTCGTGCCGGTGGCGATGTTACCGTTTATGGTAATCCTACCGAAGTTATAAAAGATAAGTTTATAGGGGGTCGTATTGACGTGGTGAAGTGATTAAAGTCAATTTAGTTACTTTTGTAGCATAATGATTTTAAAATCCTAATGCTACAAGATTTCTACTCTGCCATACCTCTCGGTTTTTTACTTGCCTTTCTCGTAGGACCGGTATTTTTTGTATTGCTAGAAACAGCTGCTTTAAAGGGATTTAGAGCGGCTTTTATTTTTGATATAGGCGTCGTTGTTGCAGATATTACATTTATTCTCATTGCTTATTTTAGCACAAATCAACTTCTTGCAAAATTAAAAGATGATCCCGCACTTTTTATTTTTGGAGGTATGCTCCTGGCTATGTATGGTGTTATTTCTTTTTTAAGAGTAAAAAATAATAAACTCGAGGACGACGAGCATCCTACTGTGGTTATGAGTAAACGTAATTATCTGGGCCTTATGGTTAAAGGTTTTTTACTCAATTTTATAAACATAGGTGTACTCGGTTTTTGGTTAGTGATTTTAATATCTGCCGGTCCTGCTTTAGATATGAATTCAGATCGTCTTCTTATATTTTTCGCAGGTATTTTAGGTACTTATTTATTAACTGACGTCTTTAAAATTCTTCTTGCAAAAAAATTAAGAAGTAAGCTTACACCCACACGAATCTCTATTATTAAAAGATGTATTAGTGTTTTGATGTTTGTTTTTGGATTAATATTAATTTCTAAGGGAATGTTTCCTGCAAAGATTGAGCAAATTGAAAAGCGAATAGAAGAGATTGCTCCAGAGGGTCAGTTTAATATTAATGGTGACTCAATTACCTTATAATTAACTTTATATGTATTCCGAAGTATTGGGATTAAGGCTGTAACATTTTCATAAATTGTAGCATAAAAAAAGACCCTTCACGATGAAGGGTCTTTGCTGAGGTGTCGAGCGGATTCGAACCGCTGTAGCAGCTTTTGCAGAGCTGAGCCTAGCCACTCGGCCACGACACCTTTTTGAATTGGTGTGCAAATTTAAGGTTTTTCTTTAGATATGAAAGCGATTATTGCTTTTTAGTCATAGAAACCCCTACTGAAGCAACATCTCCTCCTATGGGAGGGTTGATTTTACGTACGGTTACCGTTGCTTTTTGAAGTTCAGAAATTTCTTTAAAAGAGCGATCTAAAATACGTTGACACACATGTTCAAGAAGCTTTGAACGTTCTGCCATTTCCTCTTTAATTATTTTATTTAAATGTACATAATCTACAGTGTCACTAAGGTTATCTGTATTTGCAGGCGTTTTTAAATCTGTTTTTATTTTTAAATCTACATAGTAATCAGAACCTATTTGGCCTTCTTCAATAAGGCACCCGTGATAGGCATATACTTTTACTTTATTCAGTTTTATAATTCCCATAAGGCTTAAATTATTTAATCGTTTTTTAAATATCTAGTATAAAAAGATCAATCCTATTGAGATTATTATACTAGTTATTATATCTAAAAACGTTGTATACAGTGGTAAAGATATTATTTCTGATTAATTGAAAGGCTAGAATTAGGCTGCTTTAAATAGAATACTTTAAACGTTCTTAGACGTGTATTTTTAGTAATTTTACACCTTCATACAGCACAGATTATACAATGGCAGAAGATTATGTAGCGCTCAATTTTTTAGAGCAAATAGTAGAAGAGGATATTAATAATGGATTTTCAAAAGAAAAACTGCGTTTTAGATTTCCACCAGAGCCTAATGGCTATTTACACATAGGTCACAGTAAGGCCATCTGTATAAGCTTTGGTCTTGGAGAGACGTATAAAGCGCCTGTAAATCTTAGATTTGATGATACTAACCCATCTAAGGAAGAGCAGGAATATGTAGATGCTATTCAGGAAGATATTAAATGGTTAGGCTATACCTGGGATAAAGTTTGTTATTCTTCAGATTACTTTCAGCAATTGTATGATTGGGCAGTACAACTAATCAAAGAGGGTAAAGCATACATAGATTCTCAGTCTAGTGAAGCAATGGCCTTGCAAAAAGGAACGCCTACAGAACCTGGTACTAACAGTCCGTATAGAGATCGTTCGGTAGCAGAAAATCTCGAGCTTTTTGAAGGAATGAAGCGTGGTGATTTTGCTGAAGGTGTACATATACTTCGTGCAAAAATTGATATGAAATCTCCTAATATGTTATTAAGGGATCCTATTATGTATCGTGTTATTAACAAAGCTCATCACCGTACCGGTACTGCATGGAATATTTATCCTATGTACGACTGGGCACATGGTGAGAGTGATTACCTGGAGCAAATTTCACACAGTTTATGTTCACTAGAATTTAAGCCGCACAGACCACTTTACGAATGGTTTGTAGATAATATTTATACAACTGGTGTTAAGCCAAAACAACGCGAATTTGCACGGTTGAACTTGAGTTACACCATTATGAGTAAGCGTAAGTTGCTCAAACTTGTTGAAGAAGGTATTGTAAGCGGTTGGGATGATCCAAGAATGCCTACAATTTCTGGTTTGCGCAGAAGAGGTTATACACCGGCTTCTATACGTAACTTTATAGATACTGTAGGGGTTGCAAAGCGTGATAATGTTATTGATGTTTCTTTACTTGAGTTTAATATTCGGGAAGATCTTAACAAAACAGCTCCTCGTGTAATGGCTGTTTTAGATCCTGTTAAACTTATAATAGATAATTATCCTGACGATCAAGTAGAATGGCTTGATGCCGAAAATAATCAGGAAGATGATAGCGCAGGTTTTAGAAAAGTACCTTTTTCTAAAGAACTTTACATAGAACGAGATGATTTTAAAGAGTCTGCAAATAGTAAATATTTTAGACTCAGTCTAGGTAAAGAAGTTAGATTGAAAAATGCCTATATCATTAAAGGAGAATCTGTAGTTAAAGATGCTTCTGGTACTATTACAGAAATTCACTGTACATACGATCCAGACTCACAGAGTGGAAGTGGTACAGAAGCGAGTTTACGCAAGGTTAAAGGTACATTGCATTGGGTTTCAATAGAACATGCCATTAAAGCAGAAATACGTCTTTACGATCGTTTATTTAATCACGAGTCTCCAGATGGTGATAAAGAGGTAGATTTTATGCATTACTTAAATCCAGAATCTTTAGAAATTATAACGGGTTATTTAGAACCAAGCCTTAAAGATGTTAAGCCTTTAGATATCTTTCAATTTCAACGTATGGGATATTTTAACGTAGATAAAGAAAGTACTCCAGAAAAACTCATTTTTAATAAAACGGTAGGATTAAGAGATACGTGGGCAAAAGCTGAATCTAAAGTGGCAAACACTACTCAACAGAAAGCTGCACCTGTTAAGCAAATACCACAACTTCCTGCTTTAAATGAAATTAAAAAAATAGGTAAAAAATTAGGTCAGTTGCCTGATGAAAAGCGTTTAAAAAGTGTTTCTCAAATACAGGAATTAGCTAAAAGCGTTGAGTTTGAAGAATTAAAAGAGTTGTTTAATACTTCAGCAAAAAAGATAGGTACCCGTTTAGCTGTTTTAGAAACTTTAATAGTACTTATTAAAACCGAAAAAGTATCTATAAATCAAATTGATGTAGCTGCTTATCTCGAAGAGATGAGAACTTCTGGTGATCATCTTCTGCAGCTAGCGGTTGAGAAACTCTAACTTTAAAGCACATATTCTAAATATGTGCTTTTTTTTAGCATTACTTTAAGGTTCATAGTCAATTTATTAACCGGTTATTAACGGAGATTAGTATTTAACAATGCTAATTTTGATTATAACAAAAAACTATAACCATGTCAAAAACAGGAAATACCATTTTAGCACTTATAACAGGAGCAGCAATAGGAGCAGGATTAGGCTTATTATATGCACCAGAAAGTGGAGATAAAACAAGAAAGAAAATTTCTAAAAATGCTAAGGAAGCTAAAAAGAAATTAGAGCAACAGATTAATGAAACTTCAGAAAATCTAACTGCATCAGCAAAACAAGCTAAAAAGTCATTTGATGCTAAATTAGAAGATACGCTAAAAACAGCAAGTACTAAGGCAGATGATATTTTAGTAACGATGGAGCGTAAATTAGAAGAGCTTAGATCTAAAAATGCTAAGACAGCTAATAAAGTGGTTGATGAAGTTAAAGATATAGATGTTCCAACCGCAAAAGTATAAGCGGTAATGTCAATATTCAACATTTCAAAACATATAACTACAGTTGCAGATGATGCTAAAAAGTATCTAGATAGTAGTATAGAATTCTATAAGCTAGATCTTTTTAAAAAATCGATGAGTGGTGCCGTTTCACTAGTAAATTTATTAGTTACGGGAAGCATTTTTATGATTTTTATCCTTTTCGTTTCGGTAGGATTAGCAATCATAATTGGTGAGTCGTTAGGCAGCGTTAGTTATGGTTACTTTATAATGGGTGGTTTTTATCTACTTGTTTTTTTACTTTATCGCACCTTTGGAAAACCCATCATCACAAAAATTGTTCTTACAAAATACTCTAAGATTTTTTTTCACGATGATGACGATATACAGGTAAGTGAACAGTTTAAACAAGCCGAAACCCCTGCTACATACAATCAAAATTTAGAACCAATACGCGAGGCTCATGAAAGTTTATAAATCTTTTTTAGAAATAGAACATGATTTAAAAGTACTTAAACTTCAGAATCAGATAGACCGTGAGCAGGTAAAATTGAGCTTAAACGAAGTTAAGACCTCATTTTCGCCTGTTTCTATGATTGCGGGTACAGTAGGAGCTATAGCACAAAAAACATTAGTTCTTAAGGCAGTTAACTCAATTTTAGGTGTAAAACGTGTTAAGGTTAAAAACATAGAGGGAGAAGATTAATGATAAATTTTGTCTTAAAATGAAAAGCCTCAGATATTTGTATCTGAGGCTTTTTTTATATTTCTTGATGAAAGCAAATTTTAAATCGCGTCATTATCCAAATTAGAATCGTAACCAGATTCTGGTCGTGGTTTTTTAACCTTTTTCTTAGGTAGAATACCATTGGCTTCATTCTTCTTTTTCATTTCTTCACCTATTTGGTTTGAAGCTACAAAACTGGCAATCATATTATTCAACATTTCACTACCTGCCTGTGGTGAATTAGGCATAAGAATTAAGTTTGAATTTGTATTCTCACCTACAGATTGTAACGTATCATAATGTTGGGTTACCACTATTAGAGCAGAAGCTTCCTGCGAGTTTATGCCTACATTATTTAAAACCTCTACAGACTCTTCTAAACCTCTTGCAATCTCTCTACGCTGGTCTGCTATACCTTGGCCCTGTAAACGCTTACTTTCGGCCTCTGCGCGCGCCTTAGCAACTATTTTAATACGTTCTGCTTCTGCCTCATACTCTGCAGCAACTTTCTCACGTTCTGCTGCATTAATACGGTTCATAGCAATTTTTACCTGCTGATCTGGATCTATATCTGTAACAAGTGTTTTTATTATATCATAACCATAATCTGTCATCGCTTGATTCAACTCACTTTTTACGGCAATAGCAATATCATCTTTACGTTCAAAAACATCATCGAGTTTCATTTTAGGAACTTCAGAACGTACAACATCAAATACGTATGAAGTGATTTGATTTTGAGGATCTTCTAACTTGTAGAAGGCATCATAAACATTTGTCTTTACCACTTGAAATTGTACTGAAATTTTTAAACGAACAAATACATCATCCTTAGTTTTTGTCTCAACAATAACATCTAATTGCTGAATTTTCAAATTAATACGACCGGCTATTTTATCTATTAGCGGTATTTTAAGTTGAATTCCAGAGTTACGCACACTGGTAAATTTGCCAAAGCGCTCTATAACTGCAGCTGTTTGCTGTTTAACCATAAAGACCGCAGAAATTAAAATAATTAATCCTATAAAGAGGATAACGGGTAAAAAGTAAGTCATAGTTATTTTTTTAGTTATTTCTCAAAATGAGAGACTTATTAAAAATACAATACATATGTCTTGTATTTGATAAAATTGTAACGCTTTTGAAAACACTATTTTACATTTTTATATAAAACTTAATCTTTGAAGTATTACTTCTGAATTTAAATATTGTTAAATGCTGCGCAGTCTATAGAAATTTCCATTTTATATATAAGGAAATTAATTTCTAAGAGCTCTAAAAAATTCTACTGAATATCCATAGAACTTTTAGAATAGGTAGGTGAGTGTTACAGAATAGGTATTCTATGCCAGATTAGAATAGGCTTGAGGATAAAACTTCTGAGAATATCTTACTAAAGATTTTACCAATTAGAATAGTAATTGCAGGTTACAGCTTCGCTTTCTAATTTAGATATTAATAAGATTTGACAAATCCTGCTAATTGTTAAATGAAGAGTTTTTAAAAAAGAAATCCCCGTAGCTTTTTTTTAATTTAATACTTACGGGGATAGTTTTCTATTTATAATTTTTCAATTGCAAAACGTATTCGCTCTAAAGTACGCGCTTTACCTATAGTTTCGGCAATCATAAATACATCTGGTCCAGACATAGATCCTACTAAACTAATTCTAAAAGGCTGCATTACTTTACCAAAACCTAAACCTTCATTTTGAATCCATTCTTTAATGTTAGCTGATAAATTTTTAGCAGTAAAATCTTCAGTATCATTAACGATTTTAGAAACAGTGGTCATGATTTCTGCGGTGTCATCTTTCCAGGCTTTTTTAACAGCTTTCTCGTCATAATTTTCTGGTCTCTCAAAAAAGAAATTTCCTTGTTCCCATAAATCTGCAACAAATACTGCACGTTCTTTAACCAGGTGAATCACTTGTTCAACATAATCATCTTTAAACTCCAGATTTTTTTGAGCGAGAATTTTTTGTAATCCAGCTACCAGAGAAGCATCAGAAGCGATATGTAATTGCTGCTGCTGAAACCATTTTGTTTTTTCAGGATCAAATTTTGCTCCTGATTTATGTACACGTTCTAAATCGAAATCCTGTATTAGCTCTTCCAATTTGTATATTTCTTTTTCAGTACCAGGATTCCATCCTAAAAACGCCAGCATATTTACTACAGCTTCAGGCAAATAACCATCTTCTCTATAACCAGCCGAAACATCATTTGTTTTAGGATCTTTCCATAATAATGGAAATACAGGAAAGCCCATTTTATCCCCATCACGCTTGCTTAATTTACCTTTTCCTACTGGTTTCATTATTAAGGGGAGATGTGCAAATTGAGGTGCATCCCATCCAAATGCGCGGTATAGTAATACATGCAGCGCCATAGAGGGTAACCACTCTTCACCACGTATAACGTGTGAAATTTCCATTAAGTGATCATCAACAATATTTGCTAAATGGTAGGTAGGCATTCCGTCTGACTTAAACAATACCTTATCGTCTAGCAAACTTGTATTAACTTCAACAGTACCGCGAATGATATCTTCTAATTCTAAAAGCTCGCTTTCAGGACATTTAAATCGAATAACATAATCTTCACCTGCATCTATTCGCTTTTGTGTTTCTTCTGAAGAAAGATTTAAAGAGTTATCCAATTTATTGCGGTTGTGCCAGTTGTAGATAAAGGTTTTACCTTGTTCTTCGTGATTTTTACGATGCTCATCAAGGGCTTCAGAAGTATCAAATGCATAATAAGCATCACCAGAAGCAATTAATTTTTCAGCAAAAGCAAAATATTTATCCTTGCGTTCACTTTGTCTATACGGGCCATAACCTGCTTCTTTGCCTGGGCCTTCATCATAAGGAATACCGCACCAGTTAAGAGCTTCGATTATATAGTTTTCTGCGCCTTCTACATAACGGTTTTGGTCTGTATCTTCAATGCGAAGAATGAAGGTTCCTTTATTTTTTTTTGCAAAAAGATAATTATAAAGTGCAGTGCGCACACCTCCTATGTGTAGAGGTCCCGTAGGGCTTGGTGCAAAACGCACACGTACATTGTTAGACATAGTAAAAATTTAGGCTGCAAAGGTACTCAATCTTAATAAGTGTAGCACCAGATCTGTAAGATGTTGCTTTCTAATTAAATTGATTTTTTAATATCTTGTCTAATGGTTTTGGGCCTTAAGTTGTATGCTAGTGTGTTGATTTTTTTAGAATTATAACTGAAAAAAGTAAGATGCAGTACACTACTAAAGCTTTTAAATTAAGCCCAATTAACTAAAATATAATGGCGTAGTTTTAGTTATTAGAAAATTAGCTAGTAAAAGAGGTAGGTTGTGGAAGCTTTAGAGAAAAAAATAGAAAATTTTATTAGTAAATATTACAAGAACGAACTTTTAAAAGGATTCTTGTTTTTTATAGCAATAGGGCTTACCTATCTTTTGCTTGTATTGGCAATTGAATATTGGTTATGGTTAGGACGCTGGGGTAGGGGATTTTTATTTTGGTCTTTTGTAGGTATCGAATTGCTGCTTATTTTCAGATTTATTCTCATACCGGTTTTTAGATTGTTCAAACTTTCTAAGGGTATAGATTATACCAGGGCTTCTACACTAATAGGTAATCATTTTCCTGAAGTTCGTGATAAATTAAAAAACACCCTTCAGCTCAAATCTTCTGCAAATGATTCAGATTTAGTGCAGGCAAGCATACTTCAAAAAAGCAAGGAATTAGAGCCTATACCATTTTCTCTTGCTATAAATTATAAAGCAAATGCTAAGTATATTAAATATGCTTTAATACCGGTTCTTATATTTCTAGCCATTAGTTTTAGTAAAACTTCAGACTTTTTTGGGAGTAGTGCCAAGCGGGTTTTAAATTATTCTACTGAATATATTCCGCCGGCACCATTTAATTTTATAATTCTTAATGAAGAACAGACCGTTATTGAAGGTCGTAATTTTGAAATTTTAGCAAAAGTTGAGGGGTCAGAAATTCCTGAAGAATTAACTATAAATATTAACGACGTCACTTATTTTATGAAAAATAGGGGAGGCGGGGTTTTTGCATATACGGTAGAACAACCTTCAGAAGATTTAAATATATCTTTTTCAGGAAATGGGTTTTCATCGGGCTCTTATAAATTTCCGCTGGTGCACATTCCAGTAATCAGTTCTTTTAATATGCGTTTAAAGTATCCGGGTTATTTAAAAATGCAAAATCAGATAGTTTCTAATACAAGTTCAATTACAGTTCCTGAAGGTACACAGGTCGATTGGTTACTAGAAGCTAATAATACATCACAAATAGATTTTATAAGTGATACGCTTATAAACGCTTTTAAATTTCAGGATGATATTTTTAAATTTTCAAAAACAATTTTTAATTCAATAGAATATAAAATTGCAACGAGCAATAAGCAATTGAAGAATTATGAAGAACTGAGTTATAGCATTCAGGTCACTAAAGATGCTTACCCAGATCTGCTTTTAAAATCAAAAAAAGATACTTTGGGTAGTAATCAAACTTATTATCAGGGTTTTGTATCTGATGACAATGGTTTATATGACCTAAAATTAGTTTATTATATTGAAAATCAAAGTATTAATAAAAAGTCAATCCCAATTTCGATAGCAAAAGCAACGGTAGATCAATTTTATGTTTCTTTTCCCGGCAAATTAAATCTTGAAGAGGGTGTAACCTATAATTATTACTTCGAAGTGCGTGATAATGATGCCATTCACAATTACAAGGCAACTCAATCTGAAATTCAAAATTTTCAATCACTAACGCGGACTCAGTCTATTAATAAGCAATTAGAATCTCAACAAAACAGTATTCAGGGCTTAGATAAATCTATTCAAAAAATTGAGGAGCAGCAGAAAGATTTAAAAGAATTACAAGATTTACAAAAGGAAAAAAATAAACTTGATTTTAATGACAAACGTAAGTTGAACTCTTTTTTAGAACGGCAAAAGGAACAGGAGCAGATGATGAAAAATTATTCTGAAAAATTGAAGAATAGCCTTAATGAGTTAGATAAATTAAACGAGAAATCGAGTCCGGAAAACGAACTTCTGAGAAAGCGTATAGAGAAAAATGAAGAACAACTTAAGGAGCAGGAAAAGCTATTAGAAGAATTGTCTAAGCTTCAAGATTTGATGAAGGATGAAGAACTGAAAGAGAAGTTAGATAAAATGTCAAAGAATAGTAAAAATTCTAGCAAAAGTATGCAACAGCTCTTAGAGCTGACTAAGCGTTTTTATGTGCAAACTAAAGGCGAACGCCTCGCAAGACAGCTTCAAGAAACCGGAGAAGAGCAGATTAAAGAAGGTCAAAAAGCTGAAGAGCCATTAAAGGAAAATCAAGAAAAATTAAATAAGGAATTTGAGGAATTCAAAAAATCTTTCGAGGAATTAAAGAAAGAAAATGCTGCTTTAAAACAACCGCTCGATATACCAGATGATAAAAATCTTGAGAAGGAAATAGATAATGATCAAAAGGGAGCGCTTGAACAAATGCAAAAACCCGCTAGCGCAGAATCTTCAAAAACTACTAAAGAAAAACAAACGAGCGCAGGAAAAAAAATGAAGCAATTGGGCAGTAAATTGCAAGATAGATTTTCTTCTGCTGGGGGAGGTGGTGCGCAACAACTTGAAGAAGATGTTGAGATGTTAAGGCAAATTCTAGATAATCTGGTTGTTTTTTCTTTTGATCAGGAAGACTTGATGTATAAATTTAAGGCGATTAATAATGCTAATCCTGCTTTCTCAAAACATCTCGTAAAACAAAATGTATTACGTGATAATTTTAAGTATATCGACGATAGTCTTTTTGCTTTATCGCTTAGAAATCCTTTATTAGAAGAGGATATAAATAAAGAGCTTACAAATATTACTTTTAGTCTTGACCAGGCTCTTGACCGTTTATCAGATAACAATGTAAATATGGGCGTTGTAAGTGAACGCTATGTTGTAAGTTCATCAAATACTTTGGCTGATTTACTTTCAAATATTTTAGATAATATGCAAGGGCAATTATCGCTTTCATTAGGTCAGGGATCCAGTGGTATGCCGATGCCTATTCCTAAACCTGGAGGTCAGGGATCTGGTAAGCAATTGAGTGATATTATTATGTCTCAGAAGGAGCTTTCTGAAAAATTGGGAGAACAACCTGGTCAAAAAGGCGATGGCGACAAACGTAAATCTGGCAATGGTAATGATGGCAAGTCTGATGGAGAAGGTGATGCTAAGCAAGCTGGTAGTGGAGAAGGTTCTGGCTCTGGAGGTGAAAATGGTAAAAGCTCAAATGGGGGGAAGGGAGAAAATGAAAATGATGCAAGATCTGTAAGTGAAGGCGAGCTTGCACGACAATATGAGATTTATAAACAACAGGAAGAAATTAGAAACAGATTACAGGATTTAATAAATAAAGAAGGTCTCAAAAGTGAAACTACACGTATTTTAAAAACGATAGAGCAAGTAGAGACAGATTTATTAAACGGTAATTCAGCGCAGGCAAAAAAGAGAATGAGTGATGTCATTCAACAGTTTCTTAAGTTAGAAATTGCTGAACAGGAACAAGACAAAAATACTAAGCGGGAAGCTGAGGGTACGACTAAAGAATTTATTAATTCTGCTAATAGTATTATCCCTGAAAGCCGAAATTATTTTAATACGAAGGAGCTTCTGAATAGAGATCAACTTCCCTTAAATGGGATCTATAAAAACAAGGTTAAAGAATATTTTAAACAAGATAATGATTGAATTTGATAGTCAGAATGATTTCAGTTTAGATCTGGAAGAACAAACGCGTAATTGGATTAAAGCTACAGCCCTTAAAGAATCCTACGGGATTGAAATGTTGGGATATGTTTTTTGTTCTGACGAGTATTTGTTACAAATTAATGAGCAGTTTTTAAAGCACGATACCTTTACAGATATAGTCACTTTTGACTATACTGATAATAAGCTTTTAAATGGTGAAATGTATATAAGTACAGATCGTGTTGCAGAAAATGCCGAAACCTTTGGAGTTAGTTTTAATACTGAATTAAGACGTGTAATGATACATGGTCTTTTACATATGTGTGGTTACGGAGATAAGACAGATGAGGAAAAAGAGACTATGCGGGCTAAAGAGGATTTCTACCTTAACCTTTGGCCGTCAGAATAGCTGCTGCTAGACGTTTAATTTTTAGTATCTTTGCGCCCATTTTTAAGGAAGTATAATTAAATGTTTCACGTGGAACAATGAGTTTTTTTGATCAAATATATGATGTAATTGTAGTAGGTGGAGGTCACGCTGGTTGTGAGGCTGCTGCCGCCGCTGCAAATACCGGAAGCAGTACGCTGCTAGTGACGATGAATTTGCAAACTATTGCTCAAATGTCGTGTAACCCTGCAATGGGTGGTATCGCTAAGGGCCAGATTGTGCGTGAAATTGACGCAATGGGAGGTTATAGCGGTATTGTTTCAGATAAAACTGCTATACAGTTTAAGATGCTAAACAAGAGCAAAGGTCCTGCAATGTGGAGTCCCAGAGTACAAAGCGACCGTATGCGCTTTGCAGATGAATGGCGTCTAATGTTAGAGCGCACACCTAATCTTGATTTTTATCAGGAAATGGTAAGTGGTCTTTTAATGGATGGTGATCGCATAGGTGGTGTAGTTACTTCTTTGGGGATCGAGATTAAAGCAAAATCTGTAGTTCTTACTAACGGTACTTTTTTAAATGGTTTAATACATATAGGAGATAAACAATTTGGAGGTGGTAGAGCAGGGGAGCGTAACTCAAAAGGAATTACAGAACAACTTGTAGATTTAGGTTTTGAATCGGGTAGAATGAAAACCGGAACACCACCTCGGGTTGATGGTCGTAGTCTTGATTTTTCGAAAATGATTGAACAACCTGGGGATCTAAATCCGCAGAAATTTAGTTATAGTAACGTCACAAAACCACTTACTAAACAGCGCTCCTGTCAAATGAGTTATACCAGTCTTGAAGTACATGATTTACTTCGGGAAGGTTTTGATAGGTCACCTATGTTTAACGGGCGTATAAAAAGTACCGGGCCTCGATATTGCCCTTCAATTGAGGATAAAATAAATCGCTTTGCAGATAAAGATCGTCATCAGTTATTTGTTGAACCCGAGGGTTGGGATACGATTGAATATTATGTAAATGGTTTTTCTACGTCTTTACCTGAAGAAGTTCAATTTAAATCATTGCGTAAAGTAGCAGGTTTTGAAAATGTAAAGTTTTTTAGACCGGGTTATGCTATAGAATATGATTATTTTCCGCCTACCCAATTAAAACACACTTTAGAAACTAAAGTAGTATCAGGATTATATTTTGCAGGTCAAATTAATGGCACTACCGGTTATGAAGAAGCCGCATCACAAGGATTAATGGCAGGTATAAATGCAAGTTTGAAAGTGCAGGAACGTGACGCTTTAATTTTAAAAAGAGATGAGGCGTATATTGGAGTTTTAATTGACGATCTTATAACTAAGGGAACTAAAGAACCGTATCGAATGTTTACTTCGCGTGCAGAATATAGAACCTTGTTAAGACAGGATAATGCAGATAGTAGACTTACTCCGCTTGCGCACAAAATAGGTTTAGCAAGTGATGAGCGTATGCGCACTTTAGAGCATAAAGAACAAGAAGCGCAAAATCTTGTTGACTTTTTCAATATAACAAGTATTACTCCAGAAGAGGCAAATCCTGTTCTTGCTGAAAAAGGAACTTCTCCTATGAAGCAATCAGATAAGATGGTTAAAATATTCAGTAGACCTCAAATTGAGCTTACAGATATGTTGGGTTTTGCTGATGTTAAAAATTATGTGGAGACAAATAATCTGGATATTGAGGTTTTAGAACAGGCAGAAATCCGTGTTAAATATGCCGGGTATATTGCTAAAGAAAAAGCAAATGCAGATAAACTTCAGCGTTTAGAAAATATTAAAATTCCAGATGGTTTTGATTATACTAAGCTTAAGTCATTATCCTTTGAAGCTCGTGAGAAATTGACAAAAATTCAGCCAACTACCATTTCTCAAGCATCACGTGTTAGTGGTGTTTCTCCTAGCGATATTTCAGTAATGTTAGTATATATGGGACGTTAATTTGTAGTTCCACGTGAAACAATATCTCCATTTTTTCATTTTATGAATTCTTCTTTAGATAAAAAACAAACGATTCAGATTAAAGATTTCTCTGTTTCTAATGAGGAATTTGACTTGATCTACGATTCTGAATTAGATATGTACACAACATCATCAATTCCTGAAAATTTAGAAGATTATTATTTAAGTGAAAATTATATATCTCATACAGATTCAAAAAAAGGAATTACTGAAACACTTTACCAATTTGTGAAAAGCTTTATGCTAAAACAAAAACTAAAGCATATTAGTAAATTTAAGTCTGTGGGATCTTTACTAGATATAGGTGCAGGAACCGGAGATTTTTTAATTGAAGCAAAAAAAAGAGGGTGGGAGGTAACCGGTGTTGAACCAAGTTTAGTTGCAAGAAAAAATGCGTTGAATAAAAAACTTAGGCTATTAGAAAACACCTTTCAACTTACTACTCGAAAATTTGATGTAATAACCATGTGGCATGTTTTAGAACATGTACCTCATTTACAAGAGCAAATTAATTGGCTTGAAAAACATCTATCAGAAGATGGAATTCTAGTAATTGCAGTTCCTAATTTCAATTCTGATGATGCAAAAAAATACGGAAAATTTTGGGCTGCCTGGGATGTGCCCAGACATATACATCACTTTTCTAGAAAAAGTATTACTACACTGTTTTCAAATTTCGGGTTTGAACTTATTATAGAAAAACCATTAATTTTTGATTCGTTCTATGTAAGTCTTCTTTCTGAAAAATATATGAAAGGAAAATCAAATCTTGTTATGTCATTTTTATCAGGTTTGAGCTCCAATTGGAAAGCGAGGCGTTCTGGCGAATATTCTTCTCTTATATATATCTTCAAGAAGCAAAAAACATAAAATAAGCCAATTTAAGAGCGTTTTAATCCCTTTGCCTTGTACTGTATTGGCAACTTTTTAAAAAATCATTAGAGAGCATTTAATAGGTCTAAATTTAATAAGAAAAACCTATTTCAAATAATTTACCTATTCAATTTACTTATGATAAATAAATCTTTCCTTTTTTAACTTTTGCATAGTACAACTTGTTACTTTTGCAGCAAATTTTTAGAAATTATGAAAAACATATTTAGTGCGCTTTTAATTACAATTACCTTAGCAAGTTGTTCAAAATCAAAATCAGCTTATGTAGATACTCAAAAACTTTTTGAGGGTTATACAGAAATGACAGATGTACAGGACAAATATGAAAAGTTAACCGAAAGTGTGCGTGCAGATTTAGAACCAAAGATTCAAGCGTTTCAAATCAAGTTAGATCTTTATCAAAAAAATGTTCAGGCTATGAGCCCGGCAGAACGTCAATCTAAAGAACAAGAGCTGGGAGCATTACAACAACAAATTCAACAAGAGCAGCAAGCTCGCGGAGGTCAACTTCAACAAGAAAGTCAAACTGCGATTGATACAGTTGTAAGTAAAGTGAGAAAATTTATTGATACTTATGGTGCTGAGAATGGTTATGACTTCATTTATGGTAAAAATGACAGTGGTAATGTTTTATTTGGTAAGAAAGAATTTGATATTACAGATAAAGTATTAGAGGCATTAAATAAAGAATATACTCCGGGTACAACTGCTACACCGGCAGCTACGACTGCTCCAGAAGCAGAAACTGAAGAATAAAGATTTCAAAAGATAAAAAAAAGCAGCCAACAGGCTGCTTTTTTTATGCTTTAGTGTGTAGTAAGCGCGTAAGCTTTATAGATAAATCGGTAAGTACGATTTTTGCATTACCATTACGTTCTATGTGATAGGAAGCCGTTTGCAGCTCTTCGATAATATAACTGATATTATTGCCATGTATAAAAGGCGCAAATTTTGCGAGTTCAAATTTTGTTTGCGGTTGTAAATAAACAAGTTCTCTAGCGCCATAATTTAAAAGCATGGCTTGCCTAAAAAAATCTTCACAGTAAGTAAGAAAGTTTTTTTGGGTTTCCCGTCCTGTACCGGCAATTTGTTCACTCCAGGAGATAAGATCTAAGATTGCTTTTTTATTTCCCCTGGCTTTAAAAGCAGTACGTACCCACGATACAAACCACGTTTCAAATTCTTCTTCATCACCATTATTCTCCAGCAGATGTAAAGCAAGATTGTAATCTCCGTGTGCCTTTATTGCAAGTTTTTTAGCCTCAGCAGCATTGCAGTTATGCGAAGTAATGAGGGCATTTTCTAATGATTCTGCCGCTAATGGAGGAAAATTAAGAACCTGACACCTTGATTTTATGGTGTCAATTATGTGGTCTTCATTTTCAGCAATAAGAAGAAATACAGTTTTTTGTGGAGGTTCTTCAATTAATTTAAGCAATTTGTTTGATGCCGCATTATTCATTTTATCGGCCATCCAGATAATCATAACTTTATAACCCCCTTCATAGGATTTCAGAGATAATTTTCTAACGATATCCTGGGCTTCATCTACTCCAATTTTACCTTGTTTTTTCTCAATTCCTATATGTTGATGCCAGTCATATAAGCTTCCGTAGGGATTGGAGTCTACAAAAGACCTCCACTCTTTAGCAAAATTGTCTGATACAGGATGATTTTTAATAGCATCTGTCGTTGCTACAGGATACGCAAAATGTAAATCTGGATGTGCTAAATGATCAAATTTTAAATTACAGGAAACATTACCGCCCGTGTTCTCTCCTTCACTATTGTTACAAATTAAATACTGTGCATAGGCAATTGCACAGGGAAGAACACCACTACCACTGCTGCCCACAAATAATTGAGCGTGAGCAATACGCTTACCATCTACACTAGTAGTTAGGTGTTTCTTAATAAATTCTTGACCTAATATTTTCTGAAATAACATGCGCCAAATATAACAGAAATGTAACGTATATTTTGTGCCTTATCTGTTATATTTGTTGGCTAAAGCTGCCGCTAACTATAGGTTTGCTTATAATAAATACAACCTAATTAATTACTGAATCTGTAAATAATAACTATTCATGAAAACCATCGACGATTTTAATTTTGAAAACAAAAAAGCGCTAATACGCGTAGATTTTAATGTTCCTTTAGATGAAAATTATAAGGTAACTGATGCTACTCGTATTGAAGCTGCAAAACCTACAATTTTAAAAGTTTTAGAAGATGGAGGAGCTGCAATTTTAATGTCTCATTTGGGAAGACCTAAAAATAATGAACCAGAATTTTCATTAAAACACATTGCAGATGCTGTTACAGAAATTATAGGTGTACAGGTAAAATTTGTAGAAAACTGTGTAGGTGAAACTGCTGAAGCTGCGGCTGCAAAGTTAGAGCCCGGTGAAATTTTACTTTTAGAAAACCTAAGATACCACGCGGAAGAAGAAAAGGGAGATGTTGATTTTGCTCAAAAATTAGCTAATCTTGGTGATATTTATGTTAACGATGCTTTTGGCACAGCACATAGAGCACACGCTTCAACAACAATAATTGCTCAGTTTTTTCCTGAAAAAAAATGCTTTGGTTACTTATTAGCTAAAGAAATTGAAAGTATAGATAAAGTTTTAAATGATAATGAGCGTCCTGTTTTAGCGATTCTAGGTGGCGCAAAAGTATCTTCAAAAATTACCGTTATTGAGAATGTTCTTGATAAAGTAGACGATTTAATTTTAGGTGGAGGTATGGCTTATACCTTTATTAAAGCTCAGGGAGGTAATATAGGAAGTTCTATTTGTGAAGACGACAAGCAAGAACTGGCTTTAGAAATACTCAAAAAGGCAAAGGAGAAAAATGTAAATGTACATTTACCAGTAGATGTTATTGCAGCAGATGATTTTTCTGAATTTGCAAACACACAAATTGAAAACATTTTTGAAATCGCAGACGGCTGGCAAGGTCTTGATGCAGGTCCAAAATCACTCGAGAACTTTGCTAAAGTGGTAGCTAACAGCAAAACTATTTTATGGAATGGTCCTTTAGGCGTTTTTGAAATGGAACCTTTTGCAAAAGGAACAATCGCTTTAGGAGATGCCATTGCAGAAGCAACTAAAAACGGTGCTTTTTCTCTTGTAGGAGGTGGTGATAGTGTTGCGGCTGTAAAACAATTTGGCTTTGAAAATAAAGTATCTTACGTTTCAACAGGAGGTGGTGCAATGCTAGAAATGCTTGAGGGTAAAGAACTTCCGGGTATTGCAGCAATGCGTGACTAAAATAGTATAGCACTTACTTTTTTCTGAGCATTTTCGATTTCGATTAAAATATACGACTTTAGCGTTTGCATCGTTCTAAACAGATATGAGAAAACGTTTAATTATAGGTTGTTTTTTAATAACCACATGGGGTTCATTTGCTCAGAAAAAAGTTATAAAATCTGAAATTGTAGAAGACGAGATCTTATCAGATACACTTTCAGTTGTTGACACGTTAGAAATAAAACAGCTTCAGGAAGAGATGTCGCAAAACTTCCTTTTTAAGCAACGTAAAGGCGGTAAGGTAGTCTACAACTTAAATGATCAGGAATATCCTGCTAAAGTAGACAGAAAATGGCTTAGAGAGCTCACAGCAGGTTCCCTGTACGATTCAATCGAAGCGATTATTGATGAGAGTTACTACGATAGTGAGGTTGTATATACAGAACTCTCTACAGATACACTCAAAAAGCGTCTGGCAGATTTAAATGCACGTACACCCTTTAATATAGAATACACCCCTTCTTTAGAAAATGTTATCAAATCGTATTTAAAGAGGCATAAGCCTACTTTAGAACGTTTAATGGGACTTTCAGAATTTTATTTTCCCGGTTTTGAAGAGACTTTTGATAAATACAATATGCCTTTAGAATTAAAGTATCTAGCAATTGTAGAATCTGCATTACGACCCAGAGCAAAATCACGGGTAGGAGCTACAGGGATGTGGCAATTTATGTACAGCACGGGCAAATTATACGGTCTTGACATAAGTTCATATGTAGATGAGCGTATGGATCCCATACTTTCTACTGAAGCTGCAGCGCAATATCTTTCAAAACTTTATGATGTTTTTGGTGATTGGGATTTGGCTCTGGCTTCATATAATTCTGGTCCCGGTAATGTAAGTAAAGCTATACGGCGCAGCGGAGGCAGCACTAATTATTGGAATATCAGACACAATCTTCCACGTGAAACCGCAGGATATGTTCCAGCATTTCTTGCAACCATGTACATATTTGAATACGCAAAAGAACACGGTTACAATCCTGCTAAGCCAGACATTAATTACTTTACCACAGACACCGTTAAGATTAAGCAGACCTTGTCGCTACAGCAGGTTGCTGCGTACACAGGTGTATCATTTGATGAAGTACAATTCTTAAACCCGTCGTATAAACTAGATATTATTCCTTATGTGAGTGATGAAGAGTACTATTTGAGACTACCAGTAGAAGCTTTAGGTTCTTTTGTTGCTAATGAAGAAGCAATTTATGCGACTGCAAAAAAAGAATTAGAACGCGACGAAGCAACCTTACCTAAATATGTAGAAAACCCTACCAGCGTAAGCTATCGCGTACGTAGTGGTGATTATCTGGGTAAAATAGCTTCTAAATATGGGGTGGGTGTTTCTGAAATAAAACGATGGAATAACTTGAGGTCTAACACGTTACGCGTTGGGCAGCGGCTCACATTGCACCCTACTAAAGCCGTTACTTCAACTGCATCAAGCAGTTCTAGTAGAAGTAGTTCTAAAAAGTATGTGGTACGCAAGGGTGATAGTTTGTGGAAGATAGCTCAGAAATTTCCAGGTGTTAGTCCAGAGAATTTGAAAAAGTGGAACGATATTAGTGGTAATAAATTAAAACCGGGAATGACTTTGGTCATAGCCAACTAAACCTTAATAGAAAATTTATTATGCAAAAACTACTCTTAGCATTCGTATTGTTTGCCTTAATTGCCTGTAATGATAAACCTGAAGGTAAAATTTTATCATCCTCTTCTGGTGGTCTTAATAACCTAACGATTGTAATGCCTAATGATATGTGGGCGGGCGCAGTGGGTGAAAGCATCAGAGAAAAATTAGCCGGTCCTGTAAACGGACTACCACAGGTAGAACCTATGTTTGAAATAAATCAAATGCCTTTAGAAGCATTCTCTGGGTTTATGCGCAAACAACGTACGTTTTTAAAAGTAGAACAGGCAGATACTCCATCCTTAGAAATTGTTACAGATGAATATGCAAGACCACAAACCGGTATAATTTTAAGAGGTCCTACAGAAGAAGCACTAATTAATTTAATTAAACAAGACAGTGCAAAAATTGTTGACACATACAAAGGGGCAGAGTTTAAAGAAAAAATACGCCGTATAAGTTTGTCTCTCAAGGAAGATGATCCTATTAAAAAGGCTTTTGGAATATCTATGAAGTTTCCTTCGGCGTATCGCTATGCAAAAACAGATGATGGCTTTTTTTGGATACGTAAAGACATTCCTAACGGAGATATGAATATAACAATCTATGAGGTACCCTACGATCTGATAGATAAAGATAGCAATACAATAGGCTCATTAATAGCGATGAGAGATTCTATTGCAGGAGATAATATTGTAGTGAATGAGGGTATGCGCTTTATTACAGAAGCTGCCTTTGCACCATATTTAAGCGAGACTACAATAGATGATAAACCAGCTTATCAAATGAAGGGAATGTGGGAGGTAAAAGGTCGTTTTATGGCAGGACCATTTGTAAACTTTACAGTAGATGATAAAGAAAACAACCGCTATCTGGTTTTAGAAGGTTTTGTATTTAAACCTTCTGCAAACAAACGTGATAATATATTTGAACTAGAATCTATTCTACGTTCTGTAGAGTTTGTAGATTAAGGTTTAATTTACAAACATAAAAAAAGCCGCTTCAATTAATTGAAGCGGCTTTTTTAATAAAAGAGAGTTTCTAAAATTAAGACTTCTTCTCTTCTATAGTTTCGTCAGATTTTCTAGGAGCGTCATCATCTTTAGAAGCATCTTTAAATTCTTTAATACCACTTCCTAAACCACGCATCATTTCAGGTATTTTTTTACCTCCAAAAAGCAAAAGTATCACAACGACGATAAGACCTATCTGCCAGGGTCCAACCATTCCTAAAAATATCGATAGTAAATTCATATTATTCTAATTTAGACCGTAAATATAAAAAGAATTCATCAGAATAGACCTTTCGTTAAGAAACTTTAGCAGGCGATAAACGCCTTTTAAATTTTATATTTGCATAAGCACAAAAATATATGGCTAAATCTAAAGAGAGAAAGAAGTTTAGAAAACGCCTTTTGCATAAATACAGGCTGGTAATTCTAAACGAAGACACCTTTGAAGAACGGGTATCGTTTAAGCTTACCCGTTTAAATGTATTTATTGTCGTTGGCTTCTCGATCATTATACTCATCGCGTTAACGACCTTTCTAATCGCATATACTCCGTTACGAGAATATATTCCGGGATATTCTTCTGTAAGACTCAAAAAACAGGCTACAGAATTAATTTTTGAGACAGATTCTCTTAAGCGACAACTCGCTATAAATGAGCAATATTACGCAAGTATTAGAAAAGTACTTACGGGCGATGTCGATCGCGTAAATTTTAATAAAGACTCATTATTACTTGTAGAGCCTGGTGAAAATGGAGGTTTATCTTTTAAAATTTCTAAAGAAGATAGCATTTTAAGAGAGCGCGTAGCTAATGAAGATCGCTATAATTTATTTGAACCGGCTTCAACAAAAGTTAATTTTTCATTATTTCCACCTGTCAAAGGCAACATTACCGAAAAATACAATTTAGATCGAAAGCATTATGCTGTAGATGTTGTTGTACCTAAAAACGAACCCATAAAAGCCGTGGCAGATGCTACAGTTATATTTTCTGAATGGACAGCCGAAACCGGAAATGTTCTCATTCTCGATCACGGAAATAACTTGATTTCGGTGTATAAACATTGTGCTTCCCGTAATAAAGATCAGGGAGATCTTGTTAAAGCAGGTGAAGTTATTGCAATTGCCGGGTCGACAGGAGAATACACAACTGGTCCGCATTTACATTTTGAACTTTGGAATAATGGTTACCCCGTAGATCCTACTAATTACATCGCATTCGAATAATGTCTATAAAATCTTTTGGAGCAAAACTTTTTGCAAAACATATCGTTTCAAAAACCGAAGCATGGGCTGCTAAACCAGAAGCTACCCAACTTAAGGTTTTTAAATATTTAATTAAAAAGGCCTCTCAAACTCAATTTGGTAGGGATCATAATTTTGAAAGTATTAAAAATTACAGCGACTATGCAAAGCAGGTTCCGGTGCGGGATTATGAAGAATTGAAAGTTTATGTAGATAAAGTAGTTGCCGGGAATCCTAATATTTTATGGCCCGGTAAACCACAGTATTTTGCAAAAACATCTGGAACTACTTCAGGAGCGAAATACATCCCAATTACCGCAGAGTCTATGCCTATGCATACCAATGCGGCAAGAGATGCTATTTTACATTATATAGCAGAGACCGGAAACCGAAGTTTTGTAGATAAAAAAATGATCTTTCTTCAGGGAAGTCCTGAGCTTCAGGAGAAAAACGGTATTCAAACCGGAAGATTATCAGGTATTGTCGCCCATTATGTACCCGGATACCTTCAGAAAAACAGAATGCCAAGCTGGGAAACTAATTGTATTGACGACTGGGAAACAAAAGTTGATGCTATTGTTGAAGAGACTATAAAAGAAGACATGAGTATTATAAGCGGTATACCGTCTTGGGTACAAATGTATTTTGAACGACTTAATGCAAAAACCGGAAAGAAGGTAGGAGAACTGTTTCCTAACTTTAATTTGTTTATTTATGGTGGTGTAAACTATGAGCCATATCGTAAAAAGTTTGAAAATTTAATAGGCAGAAGAGTAGACAGTATTGAGCTGTATCCTGCAAGTGAAGGGTTTTTTGCATTTCAGGATTCTCAAAAAGAGAAAGGAATGCTACTATTACTTGATAGTGGTATTTTTTATGAGTTTATAGAGGCAACGTCATTTTTTGATGAAAACCCCGACAGACTCACTATAGGTCAGGTAAAAACAGGCGTAAATTATGTGATGATAATTTCTACAACAGCAGGTCTCTGGAGCTATAATGTGGGAGATACGGTAATGTTTACATCTACAAAACCATATAGAGTTATAGTTTCAGGGCGTATTAAGCACTTTATTTCAGCCTTTGGGGAGCATGTGATAGGAAAGGAGGTTGAGGAAGCTTTAGCTAGCACAGCAACCTCATTTAAAGCTCAGGTAAGTGAATTTACCGTCGCGCCACAAATAAATCCTGAAGTGGGCTTACCCTATCACGAGTGGTTTATTGAGTTTGACAAGGAGCCTGAAGATGTAAAGGCATTTGCTAAAGCAATTGATCTAGCACTTCAAGAACAAAATAGTTATTACAAAGATTTAATTACAGGAAAAGTATTAGAAACATTAAAAATCAATGTTGTTCCTAAGGGAGGTTTCAATACCTACATGAAATCTAAGGGCAAATTAGGAGGTCAAAACAAACTTCCCAGACTGGCTAATGATCGTAAAATCGCAGATGCTCTAAATGAATTTGGTTTTTAAAAAAGTATATTTGATTTAATGAGTTTAATAAAACAAGAAAACAGAACACGTGCGCAGGAAAGCTCTGCAGCTATTGAGCGCATGTACATAACAATGAGACACCTTTTTAACCGTGGTTTTTATAAACCTATGGGTGTTTCAGGAGATACATTACGAGAAGCTTTATTGATATTGCGCCCCGAAATATATGGTACCATTGCAGAAGAAAAAGTAGAACTTAACGGTTTACTTTATGTTATAGACCGTCTTCCCGAAGGAATAGAAGAGTGCAGATACATAAACCTTACAAGCGATGAAGGCTATAAAAATTCGCATTTTAAGCCTATCGTTCCTCCTAAGAGACGTCGTAATTGCTACCGTATAGACGAGGAGCAGATGAATATTGAGATTACGCGTGGTAGATCTGAAATTTATGATATTCTTACGCACTTAACCTTTCTGTTTGTAGAATCACACAAAATAATGAAGCGTGTGGTTATTAATGAAGAGGGGCATACCACCAGAGACTGGAACAAACTTGAGAAAGCAGTTCTTTCTGAAGAGCCATTAACACAGCAAGAGCGTGAGATTGCACTTACACACACGGCTAATATTTTAGGAAGAACTTTTCAAGAAGTTTCTGTGATTTATGGTAAATTTTCTGCACCTACAAACGAGAAGCGTTTTTTAAATTTGGTCTATTGGCTAGGTAAACGGGCTATCGAAGAAATTTCAGAACATGATAAACGTATCGTGACGTTTTCACCTGTTTTACGAGAGCGTTTAGGACACCATATTCACGGAGAAGTCTGGGCAGATACCATTAAAAAAGAATTAGAAAGCAGAGATCTTCTTAGTAGGCCTATTCACATTATAAGTGCAAACATGCACAGTGTTATGAACACGCTTTTTGCGCCAGTAGCTTTATCAAAAGAGATGGCAAAAAAGGAAAATCTAGAAATTTATGAGACTTTAAGTGATGCCGGTAGCGGTAAATTAAGAGCTCGTGTAGAAAAAACAGCGCTTCAAAATGGTATGATTTCAGTGCCAGATCAAAGTGGAACGAATATAGATGTTCAACTATTTGATACTGCAAAGTTAGATCTTGATCAAAATAATTTTTGTTCTAAAGCTTCCTACCCAGAAGGCAAAGCGCCTGTTATTATTGTGATGGATTATGCGTTTGGTGAGCAGGCGTATGAGACGATGGAAGAGCTTTTAAAACCTTATGAAAAGGAAGGTACCTTAACCTATCTTGATGTTAAGTCAGTTTCCATTATGGGTAAAGCTGGTATTCTTGAGGGCGGAAAAGGAGATATTATGATACCTAGCGCCCATCTTTTTGAAGGTACTGCAGATAATTATCCGTTTGATAATCAGCTCAAAAAAGAGCACTTTGAGGGTAACGGGATTTCAGTTTTTGAAGGAGCTATGATTTCAGTATTAGGTACCTCACTTCAAAATAGAGATATTCTACGCTTTTTCTATGAAAGCACTTGGAATGTTATAGGGCTTGAGATGGAAGGGGCACATTATCAAAAAGCGATACAAGCGGCTGCTAAATTACGCGGAAGCATAAGTGATAAGGTAAAAGTGCGTTATGCCTATTATGCATCAGATAATCCGTTAGAAACCGGTAGTACGCTTGCTTCAGGAGGGTTAGGTACAACAGGAGTAAAACCTACTTACTTGATTACCGAACAAATCTTAGAGCAAATCTTTAAAGATTAATGGAAAACACCGCGCAGGATATAGATTTATTTGACGCTTTTAAATGGCTTCGCAGGCAGTTTAAAAAACTAATTATTTATCTATATCGCTTTGTGCGGTTTCTGCTAAGAAATGCGCTAATTATAATTGGACTAATCATCTTAGGTTTTGCTCTGGGCTACGGCATATCGACACTTTTTAAACAGTCAAAAACTGCAGAAATTATTGTAGGTCCTAATGTAGAAAGTACTACGTATTTATATAGTAAAATTGACCAACTTAACAGAGGTATTTTAAGTGCAGACTCCAGTTTAATTTCAGAATTTGAGACTATTCTTCCGCAAACACGGTTAGCTGAGGTAACTATTGAGCCCGTTGAAGATGTGCTAAACTTGCTTGAAAACAATCAATTATCTAATGATGAGTTGAGTGCTTATTTGTTAGATAACAACACTCCGGAATCTTCATTTTTTGAAAAACCACTTTTAACACCTGTTTATAATCTGCATAGAATTACATTAACGGCTTCAGGAAATTTTGAAGATCCTGCAATGTTTATGAGTCTTCTCGAAAAGGAAGAGCATTTACAGGCAAAACTCAAGGCTGAAACACAGAATTTAAAAGAGGAATTGAAGTCTAACGAGTACACGATAAAGCAAATAGATAGTGTACTTGTAAATTTAAACCTGGCTTTAAAAAGCGGAACCCAATCACTTGCCGTTATAGCTGTTGCAGATGATTCAAATTTGAGTTCGATTTTAAATAGTAAACTAGAATTGATAAGGCGTAATGCTCAAATTAAAAAACAGCTTTTAAATTTAAAGACTGTTTTCAAAGTACATTCGTATTCAAAATGGTTAAATACAAATTCCTGGAAAACCAATTTGAAGTTTATACTTCCGCTCGCCTTTATACTTCTTTTCATAGTTTACCACGCAACCTTGAGGTTTAAAAAGCGTTTTAAAGCAGACCTATAGCATTCTGAAATCATTGTCTATTTCTAATTGTGCAATGCTCAAAATACCAGAAATAAAAATAAGACGTGTTTTGCATTTAGCCTATGTTTAAAAAACTAAGTAATCAATTTTATAAACTTCAACGAGCATCAAGTTTGCAGGGTGCTATTAGCGTGATGTTTCTAAGAATTTGCGGTATTTTATTGCTGTTTGGCATTACCTTTTTTCTCACTAATTATTATGATCCAAAAACTGTAGGAGCCTATGAGTTTACCCGCTCCTCATTATTTCTAATTGGCGGGTTTGTACTTTTAGGTACAGATCAATCTATTTTATTTTTTTCGGGAAGATTTGCTAAAAAAGATCAGGTTAGAGCATTATTTGGTATTTATCTAAAAATGGTAAAGATGCTGCTTGTTGCATCGTTACTAATTTTGTTTATAGCACTCCTAGTGCCGCAGTCTGCTTATGAGGTTGTTTTTAATGACAGCACGTCTGGCTATTTGCTCATTAAGGTTAGTTTCTGTTTATTTTTTTATGCGATTACACTTTTAAACACCGAATTTTTCAGAGGTTTCTCCCTTCAGGGAAAATCAGAATTATATCGCGGTATTTTTAAACAACTTCCATTTGGGTTAGGTCTTTTAATCTTGCTATTTTTTAAAAATCAGAATTATGTTGTTGAGGTATTCTTAGGAAGTTTTGTGCTTTTAGCCCTAATCTCTTCTTTAGAAATTTTTAAAATATACCGAAAATTGAATACCGAAAAAGGCGTACCCATTAAAGTATCTTTTAAAACAATTTTTAAATCAACACTACCTATTGCTGTGAGTTCGCTGGGGTTTTATTTGCTAATAAGTGTTGATGTACTTTTTCTTAAAATATATACAGATTTTGAAACACTCGCATATTATGGAATCTCAGTAAAAATTATTTTTCTAATTTCTACAGTTGTAAGTACGATAAGCTCTTTTCTTGCGGTTCAAATAGCAGATATGTATGTTAACGATAAAACGCAGCTGCAGCAAATTTTAAAAAATGGTGTACGCGCTATAACAGGTTTTTCTCTGGTACTGTCTGTGGTTTTATTTTGTTTTTCAGAATTTATTCTCAATGTGTTTGGAGCATCGTACACGGCAGCAAATGAGTCGCTTCAAATTTTAATTATTGGTCATTTTTTAAGTACTCTTTGCGGCATCACAGCGGTATATTTAAATATGACTAAAAAACAAGTCACGCTGCAATACATTTTAATAGCTACAGTGCTTTTTAATGTGTTTCTTAATTATATATTGGTTCCTAAAATGGGAATGAAAGGAGCGGCTATAGCTTCTGCTCTTAGTGTTGTTTTATGGAATATTTGTGCAATATTAATTGTCTATAAAAAAGACAAAATAGTGCTCTTCATTCATTAATTATGCAGCGTAAAAAACTACATAAATCAACTTTTGTTTATTTGCTTCTAAGCATTTGTGTAGTTTCTCTTGGCATCATTTCTTATTGGATTCTGCCAGATCGCTTTTTTTTTGATGCCGTTATTATTTCAGAAGATTTTTATAATGAGAAAGGATTTTTCCGAAGCTATCCTGTTACGATGCTTTTTTATGAAGCTACTGGCCTGGGGCGTATGCCATTTCCTGTTGTCGCATTAATTCAATTACCTGTGTTACTAGTTGTGTTGTACCGCATAGGAATTCCTGCAAGGTTTGCAAATTTCACTCTTCGCAACGTTTTAGTGTACGTCTGTTTATTGCTATTAGCCTTTTTTATATCAATGCCCTCAAAAGAGTTTATCACCTTTCTCTTTATTGCTTTTATTCCTTTTTTACTGAAGAATAAAAGATTTAGATTAATTACGACGGTCTTACTTATTTTTTGTGGTATTATTTTATTTGGAATTTGGTTTAGGTCGTATTTTATTTTAATTCCAGTTGTGGCATTAGTGATTTATAGTACAAGCCTGGTCAACTTTAAACGAAAGGTTTTTGCGGGTATTTTCTCAGGATTACTTCTGGTTATCTTCCTATCGCTCTCTTATGGTTTTGTGAAGGGAGAATATTTATCGCAAAGTACGCGCGAAGAACTCAATGAAGTACGTGCCGGTGAAGAAGCTACAAATTCAGTAATTATATCGCCCGTGAGTACAGAAAATTGGTATGGTGAGGTAGTGGGCGTTTTTTATGGTTTTGTGTCGGTAAATGTACCTTTAAATGGCTTTAAACATATTTTAAAACCGCAGATACTGGCTTTTGTTTTATGGCAGACTGTTTTAATGCTATATCTGCTTTATTTATATAAAAACTGTCTTCGATATAGAAACCGGTATAAATATGAGATCTGGGCGTTCTACCTCGTTTTTGCCTACTTCATTGTTCAGGGAGTCTTTGAACCCGATCTGGGTTCTGCTGTTAAACATAAAATTGGGATATTGCCACTAATTTACTTTGCCTTGTATTATGATTGTTTCAGAAAGAACATACCGGTTTAATTACAATATCTGGCTTATTATTTTAGCGGTTTCACTCATTTTTAGACTGCCAGCCACCCTACTTTTAATTCTTTTTGTAGCCTACAACCTATTTTTTTACAAACACCTCAAGTTTACCAAAAAGAGGTTGCTTTTAATAGGTTTAATAGCATCACCATTTTTATTAGACCTTATTTTTCTATGGAATAATGAGCTTTTGCAAGAAGGATTAAAACATGCCGAAAAGCGCATAAGTATGCTTCTTTTACCTTTTTTTATTTTAACTCAAAATCACAGATTCAATTCAGCGTTGATTGTGCGTTGCTACGCTATTTTGACCACTTTAATCCTGAGTTTTTGTCTAATTCGGTTTGCCGTAATTTCTCCAGAATTATGGGTAAAATATCTTAACGGAGTTGACCTTTGGGAAATGGGGTATAGGTTTGCAAGTTCAATAAATATGCATGCCCCCGCACTTAACTTACATGTAGCCTTTGTCGTTGTGATTAACTTTTATTTTTTAAAAGAAGGATTTACCAAAGTTTCAAAAAAGTATCAAATCTGGCGTGTAATTATCTTTATGGCATCTATTATTATCCTATTCTATGTAAACACCCGTTTAGCTATTGTAAATGCTTTTATAGGAATTTTGCTGATCACGTTTTATAAGAAAATAAGTGTTACTGAATTTAAAGCAAATAAGAAACTGGTCTTGGGATTAGCATTATTTATTACCCTTGCGATTGCCTTTGTAAAAGTGTTCCCGTATTCTATTGAAAAATTTACAAGTGTCACGTTTAATAATCTTCATAAAGTAGGAAAATTAGATGATCTTGAAAACCCAGAAAAGACGGCGTTTAATGGTTTAGTAACACGTCTGAGTATCTGGAAATCAGGCTTAGAATTAGGGGCCAGAAATCCTGTTTTAGGAGTAGGTGCTGCAGATGGCAAAAAAGAACTTATTAAGTACTTTAAAGAAACACATCAAAATTTTCTGTTTAAATATGAGTTTCCGGTACACAATCAATATCTAGATTTCTGGATAAAATTTGGTGTTTTAGGAGCTTTAATCGCCTTTATCTATGTGGGATTATTCGCCTATATAGGCTTTACTTCAAAGCAACTACTGTGTGTTTTTTTCTTTATACTTTTTGCTACATCAAATTTTGTAGATGACTTTTTAATTCGTTTTGATGGGATTGTGTTTAGCGCGCTTTGGCTAAGTATATTCACAAAACATGCTTTGGATGATCCTCAAAATAAATTGAAATAAGCTTTGCAAAATTACGCGAACTATCAAATAGTAGCTTACAGCGTTCAAAATTAGCTTTGCCTATACGATCGCGATCTTGAGCGGTTGTTAGTTTTGCTATAGTATTAGAAAATTCAGAAGCATCTTTAAAAAGAAAACCATTTTTTCCATTTGCGATGATGTCTTTATTACCAATAATCGCCGTGGCAATTATGGGTAGCTTACGCGCAGCAGCTTCAAGAAGTGCAATAGGTAAACCTTCCCAAAGAGAGGTTTGCAAATACACATCTATAGTCTCTAAAACACATAAACCTTCAGACCTATCTTTAAACCAACCTGTAATTTCAATATTAGGAGCTGTTAAGAGAGCTCTTAATTCACCATCACCAATCCAAATAAAATTGAGGTTAGGATTTTGTAAAGCAATATCGTTAAAAAGTGATGGGTTTCGGGCATAGGTGATTCTTCCAAGAATACCTATTTTATTAACGGTAATAGACCTTTGTGGCAATTGTTGTGGTGCAGAATCAAAATTTATTCCGTTACGAACCAATAGCGAGGGACCTATTTTTTTTGAATAATGTAATTCTGTATCCCCACAGGCGATAATAGTTCCTCCGGTTAATTTCTGACTTAAAAACTCAATGGTAAGAAACACAAAACGTTTAAAGGAGCTTATGTCTTTTCTTAAAAAGGAATACCCATGTGGTGTATAATAGAGTTTTGTATTAAATCGATAAGTGGCCAGAAATGCGAGTCTTCCTAAAATTCCTGCCTTAGAAGAGTGCAGATGTAATACATCGGGTTTGAGCTTTTTTAATGCGTATCGTAATTGTTTAAAGGCTATAAAATCATACCTGGGAGAGATTTCTCTCAACATGGGTATTTTAACCAGAGTTGTATTGGGGTGAAAATCTTCAGCGACTTTGTTTGGGTCTATTTCCTGTCTTTTGTCACTGTAGATTATGGTGAGATCTATATTAGAATGTGCAGCAAGTACATGGGTTAGATTTATAAAATAGGTATAAACACCACCTCCTAAAGCCTCTACGATATGAACTACCTTTAATTTATTCATAAAAACGGGCCCTCAAACCTACTTTTTTCAATTTTATAGCAAAGACTTTTCTTGACGAAAACACAATAAATTAGCACATGTATAATTTTAACCATTAATAACTTGTTATTATTCAATTTTACAGGAGTATTATTGGTTTTCATTCATTTACTTTTAACTAACTTTATCAAGTTTTGACAACCTCGTTAGCGTTAGTTTTTTTATGATTGTAAACGACACTAAACATAATTACCTACTTCAACCATTAATTGCAAGTATAGATATTCTAATTTTAATTGGTTTCGCGAAATTATTTGATTTCTCTTCGCACAGCTATTTATTATTTTCGGTTTATACATTTTTTAGCTGGTTGATAACAACGTATAGTTTCGGGTTTTATAGTGTTTATAGATTTACACCACTGGTACGTATACTTTCCCTTATTGGAAAACAATTTTTCCTTTTAATTTTTTGCTCTTTTACTTTCTTCGGAATTTTTAGCGAAATCAATATTTCTATAAGGGCAGTTTTAGAATATGCCTGCTTGAGTATGGGAATAATTGCCATCCTAAAAGTTACTATTTTTAACGTACGAAAAAAATTTAGACAACAACTGGGTAGCGATACGTTACGGGTAATTATCATAGGATGCAACCCTAAAACAGAGCGATTAAAGAACTTTTTTAATTATAATCCCGCATACGGATTTCAACTAATAGCAAACTTCAACTTACTCGATCCTGATGTAACTATAGATTCTGTAAAAGAGTACATTCTTAATAATAATATTAGTCAGGTTTTTTGCTCTATAGCAGAGCTTAAGAATAAAGAAATAAGAGCGTTAATTCATTTTGCAGACAATAATTTAATCAGTTTAAAATTCTTACCAGATAACAAGAAAATTTTCACAAAGAAAATGGAGTTTCAGTATTATGGCATAACACCCATTTTGTCTCTTCGTACGTTACCTATAGATACGCCTGTTAATCTGTTTTTAAAGCGCCTGCTTGACCTTACGGTAAGTCTATTTGTGGTTATAGGTATATTATCATGGTTAACCCCTTTAATAGCAATTATCATTATTTGTGATTCTAAAGGACCTATATTCTTTAAACAAAAACGTAACGGGATAGGTGGTAATGAGTTTTACTGCTTTAAGTTTAGATCTATGAAAGTAAATGGGACTGCAGATGCCACCCAAGCAAGTAAAACCGATGTTAGAACAACTAAAGTAGGTAGGTTTTTACGTAAAACAAGTTTAGATGAGTTGCCTCAATTTTACAATGTTTTAATGGGAGACATGTCTGTGGTGGGGCCGCGGCCGCATATGGTTGCACATACGCATTCATTTGCAACACAGGTAGATAAATTTATGCTTAGACATCTGGTAAAACCCGGTATTACAGGCCTAGCTCAGGTAAGTGGTTACCGCGGAGAGATAGAAACCAAGCGCGATATAAAAAACAGAGTGCGTTTTGATATATTTTATGTTGAAAACTGGTCTATTTTAATGGATCTACGTATTATCGCTAAAACGTTTATTAAAGTGATTTATGGCGACAATAAGGCCTATTAAAAAGGCAAACCCCTTAGTTTCTATAGTTACTCCCTGCTTTAATTCTCAAAAGTATATTCTCGACACCATTAACTCTGTTCAAAATCAAACGGTAACAGACTGGGAGTTGTTACTCATTAACGATGCTTCTACAGATCATACAGAACGAATTATAAAAGAGTGCCAAACGCTCGACTCACGGATAAAATATTTTAAACATAATCACAACCGGGGACCGGCTTACGCACGCAACCTCGGTATAGAAAATGCAAAAGGGAAATACCTTGCTTTTTTAGATGCAGATGATGTGTGGCTCCCATTATTTTTAGAATCTTGTATTGCCAGAAATAAAGCTTTCGTATTTACTTCAGCATTGCGTGTAGATGAGAATTTAAAACCGATTTTATCCCCATTTATTGTTCCTGAAAAAGTATCTTATTCAGATGTGTTAAAGAGTAATTCAATCATTTGTTCTACAGCCATTATAGATATAGAAAAGCTGGGAAAACTCTATATGCCGCTCATTAAAAAGCGTCAGGATATGGGATTGTGGCTACAGTACCTTAAAAAAACAGAGTATGCTTTTGGTATTAAAAAGCCTTTGGCTCTATATAGAATTAGAGAGAATTCGCTTTCGCGGAATAAAAAAAATCTACTAAAACACCAGTGGGATTTCTATCGAAAAGTAGAAAATATCTCTTTTATTAAATCGGTTTATTATATGATATGTTGGGCGTATTTTGGCTACAAAAAGTACAGGTCTTAGTTTAAAAATCTCTTTTAAACTGTCTCAATTTGCCTCGATTACTTCGGTCTAAAAAGGGTTGCCTTACAATATCAAATTCAATTTCCTGATTTAGATATGTCTTTAGCGCTTTTTCAATTTTAGCAAGTTGAAATTCTTTAAAAGCTATATCTGCTACATACTTTATGGTGAATTTATTAGGCTTATTCTGGTTTATGATAAACTCTTTTACGTTGCCACTATCTTCAATTACGGTCTTAGTAACATAATAAAAAGCCAGCGCAGGAACTTTCTTTCCATTAGGTAAAATGGCAAAATCTCCTATTCTTCCGTCCAAATGGGTAAGAATCGTGTTATTGTCTTCATCTCGATTAATTACGCCTAGATCTCCAATCTGATACCGAATAAATGGATGTGCCTTGTTAAACAGGGAAGTGATCACAATTTTACCGCTCGTACCATTAGGAACAGGTTTATTTTGGTCGTCTAAAATCTCTACATAGAGCAATGCAGTATCAATTTTTAAAGGATTTTCTGCTTTTCCGAAGGCGATTACTCCTGTTTCAGACGAGCCGTATTCATTCAATACAGGAACGCCAAATTGCTGTTCGAGAAGTAATTTGTCATCTTTGAGTAGGATTTCTGCAGTTACAATACAATGTGTTAAACTGGGACAAATTTGTTTTAAAATGAGATTTTTAGAACGTAAATAGTGCGCAAATAACACTAAAGTGCTGGTATAGCCATTTAAATGCCCAAATTTTACATGCTTAAACCTATTGATAAATTTCTCAAAATTTTGATCTGAAGCGTCAAATATTGAAAAGCGATATCTGTTGCTCAGAACATCTTTTAAACGCTCTTTATAAAAGGGCATTCCGCCTTGCGGAATACCATAAAACCGAGCCTCATAGGAGGTGTTGAGGTTAACTCCTGCAAGTAAGTATAGATTTTGAATAGACGCCCAAGTGAGTGCGTGGCAGTATTTGTCTTTTGCAAAAATAAAGGGATTTCCTGAAGATCCTGAGGTCTTGTGTACGTGAGAATTTCTTTTAGAAAAACCTTCAGACAAACGCTCTTCTAAGGGTTTTTGTAAATCTGCTTTTGTTAATACCGGTAGCGAATCCCAGCCTGTAGGGTTTCCGGCTACGAGGTTTCTATAAAAGGAGTTGTTTTTTAAATGGAATTCTAAAATTTGAGATCTTCTTTTTATATAATACTGTGCACTATCTGTAGCAACTTCGCGTTTTAAAGCCTCAAGTTTTCTTTTCGCGGAAGCGATATCAAAACCATTAAAACGTAAACTGAGGTTTGTTAAATTCACAAGACTAAAATTAGTAGGTCAATTTACAAACATTTATTTTTGACGCTTAATCTAATTACAAGTAACTACGATGAATATTTTAATTCTAGGTTCTGGTGGTCGTGAACATACTTTCGCCTATAAAATTGCTCAAAGTCCCAAATGTGATCGCTTATTTGTTGCCCCGGGAAATGCAGGAACTGCAAAATTGGCGACAAATGTTGACCTTAATGTAAATGATTTTGAAGCTGTTAAAAAACTTGTTTTAGCAGAACAGATAGAAATGGTTGTCGTGGGACCAGAAGATCCGCTTGTTAATGGGGTTTATGACTTTTTTAAAAATGACAAAGCATTAGAAAAAATAGCTGTCATAGGGCCCTCAAAGCGAGGAGCTTTATTAGAAGGAAGTAAAGAACGCGCTAAAGAATTTATGGCTATGTACAACATTCCTACAGCAGCTTATAAAAGTTTTACAGTTGAAAGTCTTGATGCCGGGAAGTCATTTTTAGAAGAATTGAAGCCGCCCTATGTGCTAAAAGCAGATGGCCTTGCTGCCGGAAAAGGAGTTGTAATTCTACAGAATATTGAAGAAGCCAAAGCCGAATTAGAAGACATGCTTACCAATAAGAAGTTTGGTGCGGCAAGTGAAACAGTAGTTATCGAAGAATTTCTTGACGGTATAGAGTTGAGTGTTTTTGTACTTACAGATGGTAAAAATTACATCACTTTACCTACTGCAAAAGACTACAAACGCATAGGTGAAGGAGATAAAGGGTTAAACACAGGAGGAATGGGCGCTGTATCACCGGTCCCTTTTGCAGACGCTGCTCTAATGGAGAAGATAGAACACCGCATTGTAAAACCTACGGTTGCAGGTCTAGCTACAGAAGATATCGAGTACAAAGGATTTATTTTTATAGGTTTAATTAAAGTAGGTGATGAGCCTAAAGTAATTGAATACAATGTGCGTATGGGCGATCCTGAAACTGAGGTTGTTTTACCACGTATTAAGAATGATCTGGTCACAATGTTTGAAAAAGTTGCGGCTCAGAAACTAGATGAGGTTGAGCTTGATTTAGATTCCAGGTTTGCCGCAACGGTTATGCTTGTTAGCGGCGGTTATCCCGAGGCTTATAAAAAAGGGATGAAATTAACAGGTTCTGAAACCATTGAAGATGCTCTTGTATTTCACGCGGGGACATCACTAAAAGATGGGGAAATCATTACCGCAGGAGGTCGTGTTATGGCAATAACTTCGCTTCATGAGGATTTTAGAAAAGCCTTAGATAATTCTTATGAGAATATAAAGAAAATCTCATTTGATAAAATGAATTATAGAACAGATATTGGTTTTGATCTCTAGTATAGCAAACAAAAAGCCTGCTCGTAGCAGGCTTTTTATTTAATCTATAATTAAAGGAGCTTATTTATTTAGATTGTGATGCTCGTCTTTATCAAACTTTTTTAGTTGTAATGTCCAATAAGTAAATGCAGTTGCAGCAATTAGTATAAATACAAAATTGAGTAAATTTGCAGCAATCCAGCTGCTATCTTGTAACTCACGTATTGCATCTAACGGTGCTAAAGCAACATTCACAAAAAAATCTTGAATACCGTAAAATAAATCTTTCAATTCCATAATTGTATACTTTTACATCGTTATTAGCGAAGTCGCACGTTCAATGTCTTATTGTGCGGTGCAAAAATATAAAAAACTAGGATGCTTACAAGCTTTTTTAGCGTTTCAAAACCTATAAATTTTGCAATTATTGTAATTGCAGTGATTCTTTATTTTTCGAGTTTCTATGTGTTGTCAGATTCAAACGGGTTAACTGCTTACTCAATACTAAACCAATTTTTCATATTATTGGTTTATTTATTTTCTTTGGGTGTTCTTAATTTTGTGGTTAAACGCAATACGCTTAGCAGGCGCAACACCTATATTGTTTACCTTTTTGTATGCTTTACATTTGCGGTACCTGCCACTTTTTTTAATACAAACATCATACTTTCGGGAGCATTTGTACTTCTTGCTTTAAGACGTATCATAAGCTTAAAATCGCCTAATGATTTTAATAAAAAATTATTTGACGCTGCGTTTTGGATTACCATTGCTTCCTTATTTTTCTTCTGGAGTTTCTTGTTTTTAATAGTGCTGTATTTTGCAATCTTGTTTTACGGCCGTCTTGACTATAGAAACTGGTTAATTCCTTTTACAGGCATTTTTGCAGTTCTAATTATTGCATTAACCTATGGAATGTATACAGATGGGGCTTTAGCATTTGCTTTAAATTATGTGCAATTACCCACATTAGATTTTACAGCATATAGCTCAATTAAGTTGTTGCTCCCGGCATCTTTCTTTTTAGCATTGTATTTATGGTGTGGAATTTATTACGTATCTCAAATTTCTGATGCGCGTCAAAAATTAAAATCTTCTTACTTTATAATACTTATTAGTTCTGCGATAGCCCTGTTAATTATTCTCTTTCTGGCGCCTTTACGTGATGGCAGTGAATTGTATTTTATCTTTGGCCCGTTAGCAATTATTAGCGCTACTTATATTGAAAACCATAAGAGTTTTTGGTTTAAAGAAATGCTGTTGTGGCTTGCATTACTCATTCCTATATTTTTATTGTTTTGGCACAGTTAGATTTAGTAAAACTTGAGCAAGAGCTCAAAAAACGTTGGCCTTACAGGGATATTTGGTTTAGAAAGCAAAATAATACCTGGGATACATACAGTAATTTTATTTATACGATTCAAGAGTTTGAAGTTCTTTTAGAACGCATTAAAGAAAGCGTAGAAACCCATAATTTAAATAAAAAGCACTTTTTTTATTATGCAGTTAACCGCTGGTATAATTTCTGGAGCGCCTGTGCTGTAGAGCAATTATTTATTGAATTAGAGGGTGTAGATGCTGCAAAAAACAAAAAAGACAGGCTCGTAGATTTTAGTATACAGGGCATCAAATTTGATTTAAAAACGTCTAAGTTTCCAAAGGGTTTTGGTAGAAATTTAGACTATGCAAAATCCCATCAGGAAAGACTTATAAAGTGGCTATATCTTAATCAAAGCACCGGCAGACGCTACCATATAGAAAACAGATTGTTTCTTATTGTTTACAGTACAAACGGGGATCATTATAAGTTGAAAGCCGAAATAAGCTGGCTAAAAACACATATCGAAGATTATGTTGCATCTTTTGATCCTGATAATTTAAAAAGACCACATATTACCGAAACTAAACCTGCTTACTCAGATATAATCTGGGCTATTCGATGAATTATATAGGCTCAAAACATAAACTTTCAGACTGGTTACTCACAAATATTAAAGCGGTTTGTGGAGAAGATTTGTCGACTCATACTTTTTGCGATCTCTTTGCCGGGACGGGTAGTGTAGGCAGAACGTTTAAACCTCTGGTTAAAGGGGTTATTGCAAATGATCTTGAATATTACAGTTATATTTTAAACCGAAATTACATAGGCAACAACACGGCTTTAAATTCTGAAGAATACATCAACCGCTTAAATACCTTAGAACCTAAGAAAGGTTTTATTTTTGAAACCTATAGTGCCTCTGGAGCAGCAAACCGTCTTTATTTTTCAGCAGAAAACGGTAAAAAAATTGATGCTATTAGAAATCAGATTGAAATCTGGTATGTTCAAAAAGAAATTGAAGAAGACCTCTATTATTTCCTTCTGGCAAGCTTGCTGGAGAGTGCAGATAAAGTTGCGAATACCGCTTCCGTTTACGGGGCTTATTTAAAAAAAATTAAAAAATCTGCTCAAAAACCGCTGGTGATGCAACCGGCAGAATTTCAAATTACTTCAGGAAATCACGATGTTTTTAATGAAGATAGTAACGCTTTAATTAAAAAGATTGAAGGTGATATTCTGTATTTAGACCCGCCTTATAACGCCAGGCAGTATGGTGCAAATTATCATTTGCTAAATACTATTGCAAAAAAAGATACCTTTGTACCTAAAGGAAAAACAGGTTTGCGCGCCTATTCAAAAAGTGCATTTTGCAGTAAGGTTGAGGTTGCTCAAACATTTGAAAACCTTATTGCATCGGCAAACTTTAAAACGCTTTTTTTAAGTTACAATAATGAGGGTCTTATGCCTGCAGCGACTGTAAAATCTATTATGCAACGCTACGGAAGGTATGATTTAGTAACTAAAGAATACCAGCGTTTTAAAGCAGATAAAACAGAAAGCCGTAATCATAAAGCAACCACAACAACCGAATATTTACACATATTAGAAAAATAAAATAACATGATTACACATACCGCAAAGCGCATATTTGAGCGCGCTGTTGATGATTATCACGTAGAAAACAATGTTGATCAGCCTTTTAAAAATCCGTTTGATACAGAAGTAGATTTTTTAGAGCATTTATTATATCGTAAAGCCTGGATTGATACCGTACAATGGCATTATGAAGATATCATACGCGACCCCCAAATAGATCCTGTAGCTGCTTTAAAGCTAAAGCGTCAAATAGACTCTTCAAATCAGGAGCGTACAGACATGGTTGAATATATTGACAGCTATTTTTTAAAAGAGTATAAAGATATTGAGCCTAATGACAGTGCTACCATTAATACCGAAAGTCCCGCGTGGGCGATAGATCGCTTGTCTATACTTACGCTTAAGATTTATCATATGGAAGAGGAAGCAAATCGCGAAGATGCTTCTGACGAACATAGAGCGGCCTGCCAGAAAAAGCTTGATATTTTATTAGAGCAACGTGTAGATTTATGTGCAGCAATAGATACTCTTATCATAGATATTCGCAATGGTGATAAATACATGAAAGTCTATAAACAGATGAAAATGTATAACGACGATGAGCTAAATCCGGTATTGCGTAATCAGAATAAAGCAATTTAAGTGGCTACTAAATCGCCACATATATTATGCATCCGCTTCTCGGCGATGGGTGATGTGGCGATGACGGTTCCCGTACTAATCGCTTTGACACGCTCATATCCTAATCTGGAAATTACAGTGGTGTCAAAGCCTTTTTTTGCTCCCATTTTTAAGCCTTTAGAACGAGTTCATTTTTTTGAAGCAGACGTTAAGAATACATATAAAGGAGCTTTAGGCCTGTATAAGCTCTATAAAAACCTCAATCCCGAACGATTTACAGCTATTGCAGATTTGCATAACGTCATACGTTCTAACGTGCTAAAATCTTTTTTTCGCTTCCGCGGAAATCATATAGCTCAGATAGATAAAGGCAGAACAGCTAAAAAAGCCTTAACGCGCCCTACAAATAAAAATTTTGAGCCACTTGAGACGACTCATGAGCGCTATGCTTCTGTTTTCAAAAAAATAGGATATCCTGTTGTTCTAAACGGTTCTGAATTCTTACCGAAACAAAATTTAAACCCAGAAATACGTGATTTATTAGGCAACAAACCTCTTAAATGGCTGGGTATCGCACCGTTTGCTGCGCATGATGGTAAAAAATATCCCTTAGAATTGCTTGATGAGGTTTTGTCTGAATTAAGTACAAAGCCTTATAAAATCATTCTTTTTGGCAGTGGAAAAGAAGAAGAACAGCTTCTAAATTCGTTTGCATTAAAATATAAAAACCACGTAAGTATAGCCGGTCGTTTTACCTTTGCTGAAGAATTGGCGCTAATCTCTCATTTAGATGCGATGCTTGCAATGGATAGCGGTAATGGGCATTTAGCAGCACTTTTTGGAGTTCCTACACTCACAATCTGGGGGGTAACCCATCCTCATTTAGGTTTTGCTCCCTACGGGCAAATGCCCGAAAATCAATTACTCGCAGATCGGGAACAATTTCCTGCAATACCCACCTCGGTGTATGGTAATAAAGTTCCTCAGGGATACGATAAAGCCATGCACAGCATTTTACCAGGTGACGTTTTAGAACGCATTTATACACTTTTAGACTAAAATCTTATGAAAAAAACGCTAAAGCAGTTGCTTGCTATTGAGCACCCTATCATTATCGCTCCTATGTTTTTAGTCTCAAATGTTGCGATGGTAACAGCAGCGATGCAAGCGGGTATAGCAGGCTGTATACCGGCATTAAATTACCGTACCCTACCCGAATTACGAGAAGCAATTACACAATTAAAAGCTTCAAAAACAGAAAATGGCGCTTTTGGCTTTAATCTTATCGTAAACAAATCAAATCTTAAGTTTCCAGATCAATTGGCAGTTTGCTGTGAGATGGGTGTTGATTTTATAATAACTTCTTTGGGTAACCCAAAACAGGTTATAGAAGAATCTCATAAAAAAGGAATTCTCGTTTTTTGTGATGTGGTAAATCTTGAGCAGGCCTTAAAAGTTGAAAGTCTAGGTTGTGACGCGGTAATTGCGGTAAACAATGAAGCTGGCGGCCATAGAGGAAGCATTTCACCTAAGCAATTAATAGAGGAGTTAGATGCTGCATTAAAAATACCTGTAATTTCTGCAGGAGGCGTGGGTAATAAGGCAGAGCTCGATGAGAAACTGAGTTATGGTGCAGTAGGAGTAAGTATTGGTAGCCCATTTATAGCTTCGGAAGAGGCCGGGGTTTCTAATGAATATAAAGAGGCCTGTGTAATGTACGGCAAGAAAGATATAGTCGTGACTCAAAAGATAAGCGGAACGCCGTGTACGGTGATCAATACGCCTTACGTGCAGGAAATAGGTACAGAGCAATCGTGGATTGAGAGTCTACTCAATAAAAATAAATGGCTTAAGAAATATGTAAAAATGTTACGTTTCTTAAAAGGAACGAATATGGTGACAAAAGCTGCTGCAGGGGCAACCTATAAAACTGTCTGGGTTGCTGGGCCAACCATAGAGCATACAAAAGCAATTGAACCGTTAAAGAAGATTATTAAGCGGTTTATTTAATTTTTCAAAATTAATCATCAACTAAAAAGCCTCAAAGATTTTAAAATCTTTGAGGCTTTTTAGTTATTCTAAGAGATCTAGAATCTATAAATCATCGTAATCTACCGTTAAGTTTGCTGAAGTAGCTAATGCCTGGCAGGTTAAGATTAATCCTTCTGCCACTTCACCATCTGTAAGAATCTGGTTTTTACGCATTACAGCTGTACCCTCGGTTACTCGTGCGATACAACTACTGCAAATACCTCCTTGACAGGAGTAAGGTACATCAATGTCGTTTTCTAATGCGGCGTCAAGAACTACTTTGTCCTGGTTTATAGTAAGTTCAAACTCTTCATCATCAACTACGATTTTAAGTTGGGTGATGCCGTCTAGAGCTTCAGCAATCTCTTCACCGTCACTGGAGCTTGTAAATAATTCAAACTTAATTTTGTCTTCAGGAATACTGTTCTCAGCTAAAACAGCACTAACTCCCTTAATCATTTCTTCAGGACCACATAAAAAGTACTGATCAAAATTATGAGATTTGAACTTATTTTTCAGCACAAAGTTTACGGTAGCTTTTTCGATACGGCCAAAGTGGGAATCTGTCTCTTGCTTGCGACTGTATACAAATTCTATAAATAGACGCTCCGGGTATTGAAGCTGTAATTCTAATAACTCTTTGTGAAAAATAGTTTCTTCAACAGTCCTGTTTCCATAAAGCAATACAAATCTACTTTTAGGCTCTTCTTCTAAAACTGTTTTAATGATAGAAAGCACCGGGGTGATTCCGCTTCCTGCAGCAAAAGCAGCATAGTCTTTACTGTTTTCGCCGTTAGGCTCAACAAAAAATTTACCTTCAGGAGGGTGTACTTCTAGAGATTCGCCTACGGTTAATTTATTATTTGCAAGTACAGAAAAAGTACCGCCTTCAACTTCTTTAACAGCTATTTTAAGAAGACCGCTTTGTGGTGTAGAGCACAAAGAGTAGGCTCTGCGTACTTCTTTACCGTCAATTTTGGTTTTTAAAGTAACATATTGCCCGGCTTTGAATCTAAAATCGTTTTTTAAAGCATCTGGAACTCCAAATGTGATGCTAACAGCCTGGGCTGTTTCGCGAGTAATATCTTGTATAGTAAGTGCGTGAAAATCGCTCATTGCTTAAAAATTTTGGCAAAAATACAAAGCATGTTGGTTATGAGGCGTAACATTTTTATAATTTTCACACTAATGGTATGACTACTAGCCAAAAAATGAATAGTGATGATTAAACACTTTATAAATCTAGAATGGAAAAGCTTTTTTAGATCAGCAGCGTTCCAGACTAATATTATTCTGAAAATATTTATGGCGTTGGGTGCGCTTTATTTTATTGGGATCTTTACACTTGCGGGTGTAGGAGCTTATTTCGGATTAGAAAAGGCAGGTTTTGAACCTTTAGAAACACTCAATAGCTTTATGATTTACTATGTGGTAGTAGATCTCATGATCAAGTATTTCCTACAAAAAATGCCGGTGGTAAATATTAAACCGCTGCTGTTGCTTCCCTTTAAAAAGGCAAAGATTGTAGATTTTGCGATGGGTAAAACCATGCTTTCCTTTTTTAATATAATTCACGCATTTTTCTTTATTCCTTTTAGCATTGTTTTAGTGGTACAGGGGTATGATCCGCTACACGTGATTACCTGGCATTTGGGAATTTTAGGGATGATTTACTTAAATAATTTTATCAATGTATTTCTCAATGATGCGCTTGCACTCGTTGTGGGTTTAGGAACTGTAATTGCTGCTTTTGGCGCGCTTCAGTATTATGAGATTTTTGATATAACTGCTTATACCGGCATCTTTTTTCAAGGTTTATTTGAGTATTTGTGGTTATTTATTATCCCGCTACTTTCGGCATTTCTCTTATATAGGTTTGCCCATAATTATTTTCTAAAACGTTTATATCTAGATGCTGGTTTGGCAACAAAAGCACAGGCAGCTTCTACCGAAAATTTGGACTGGTTAGACCGTTTTGGTAAAACAGCAGTTTTTCTTAAAAATGATATTAAACTTATTAAGCGAAACAAGCGCTCACGTATGACGATAATTATGAGTGTTGTTTTCCTGTTCTACGGTCTGTTGTTTTTCTCTGGCGGTATCGAGAGTTATGACAACCCTTTTATGAAGATTTTTGCGGGAATTTTTGTTTCCGGCGGGTTTATGTTCAGTTTTGGTCAGTTTGTACCAAGTTGGGATAGTTCGTATTATCCCTTAATGATGACGCAGAATATAAAATACCAGGAATATTTAAAGTCAAAATGGATGTTAGTGGTTATTGCTACAGCAATTTCTACTGTACTGGGTGCTTTTTATCTCTATTTTGGTTGGGAAGCGTATGCAGCAATACTCGTGGGCGGTATTTTTAATATGGGAGTAAACGGTCACGTAGTTTTACTGGGAGGCGCTTATATAAAAACGCCTATAGATTTAACGAGTACTAAAAAAGCATTTGGTGATAGTTCGTCTTTTAACGTAAAAACATTATTAATTACGATGCCAAAATTATTGCTTCCCATAGCGCTGTATGCACTAGGTCATTTTACACTGGGACCTGTTTTTGGCTATGCTTTAGTGGCACTTGCCGGTCTTGCCGGTTTTGCTTTTAGAGATTATATGTTTAGAAAAATAGAAGAGGTTTATAAAGCCGAAAAATACAAGACCATAGCGGCTTACAAGCAGAAAAACTAAGATCTTTTTTAATTACTCTCAAAGGGAGTGATGTTATAGTAACTAAGAAATTTTAGAATTATGATACATATTCACGATTTATCAAAAACGTACAACGGGGTAACCGTATTAAAAATTGACGAACTCAGCATTCCTAAAGGAGAGGCTTTTGGCCTGGTGGGTAATAACGGAGCCGGCAAAACGACCTTGTTTAGCGCATTACTTGATTTGATACAACCTACTACCGGCTACATTCAAAATGGAGAAAGTAAAGTAAATGAAAGCGAAGCCTGGAAATCACACACGGCTTCATTTATTGATGAAAGTTTTCTAATAGGCTATTTAACTGCGGAAGAATATTTCTACTTTATTGGGGAATTGCGTGGACAAAACAAAGCAGATGTAGATGCATTACTCGCTGGTTTTGCCGACTTTTTTAATGATGAGATCCTTAACAAGCGCAAGTATCTGCGCGATCTTTCTAAAGGTAATCAAAAGAAAGTAGGCATCGTTGCAACTTTGATAGGTTCGCCAGATGTAATCATCCTCGATGAACCTTTTGCTAACCTTGACCCTACTACACAATTTAGACTGAAAGGTATTATTAAAAAACTGGCTGCAGATACAGATATCACCGTTTTAGTCTCTAGTCACGACCTCATTCACGTAACCGAAGTTTGCGAGCGTATTGTTGTTCTTGAAAAAGGAAGTGTGGTTAAAGATATCAAAACCTCTGAAGCAACGCTTAAGGAATTGGAAGCCTATTTTAGTAAGGAGAATTTAGGGGTGGAGTTGTAAATAACAGTTTAATTTGATATAAAATGTTTTTTAGCCTCAGAAATAAACAAGTAAATGGAGCTATGTTGTTGCAGGGAAAATACAATTATAATTTTTTCGATATAAGTTCTGGAAAGATTGAAATTAACCAGGAAGTAACAATGAAAATAGTGAAAGGTAAAAAGTTAATGGACTTTTTATTTTTAAATGATGGAGTTAATTTTATTATATCGTCAAAGTGCCACGACTTATTTTTGCTTAATAAAATATGTGGTTGGAAATCCTATAGGGTAAGTATAGAGGGTGTTAGTGAAGATTATTTTGGTATTCAGACTATTGGAAGATCAGGCAAACTGATTAGAGATTACACAAAAGGCTTTATCACTGGATATAATTTAGATTATAAAACTTGGGATGGATCAGATATTTTTTCGCCAGAAGCCACACATCATAAATTCATCTCAAAAAAATTATTAGAACTTATAAATGAAAACAAACTAACTAATGTTGAGATGTTAAATATTAATGATGTGAAACATTATAATATTCCTGAAAAGAATTAGTATCTTTTAGAAAGATTCTTTTTTTATTCATTAGAAGATAGATTTCATTAGTCTAAAATTAATTTCAACGGCTTTTTAACCCGTTCATACTAATTTTGCTACTTTGCAGTTATTGCTTTATACTTAATTAGATTTGCAAACTCAGGTACAAAAAATACTCATCTTAGCGGTGCTAGTGGGAGTTCTTATGGGATGCTCCCGTAAGAAAGATAAATTTCTAAGCAGAAATTTTCACGCACTTACTACAGAATATAACACGCTGTTTAATGGTAGACAAGCCTTTGAGCAGGGTCGTGATGCGCTTATAGACAGTTATCAAGATAATTTTTGGGCAATTTTGCCTGTAGAGCGTTTAGAAAATCCGGAGTTTGTGCCTTTACCCGGCGATGCTGTTGACCCCAGTTTTAAACTTTCCGAAGAAAAAGCTATAAAAGCTATACAAAAGCACAGTATGCAGATTAATGGCACAGAGCGTAATCCACAAATGGACGAGGCGTTTATGCTTTTAGGAAAATCACGCTACTACGATATGCGTTTTGTGCGCGCACTTGAGGCATTTAATTATATTCTCGCTTATTATCCCGCCAGTAATAACATCGCACAGGCAAAAATCTGGAAAGAAAAAACAAACCTTCGGTTAGATAATACAAAAATTGCAATTGAGCGGCTACACAAACTTCTGGAGGAAGAAAAAAAGCTAGACGCACAGGATTATGCAGACGCTTCAGCTATGTTGGCACAGGGATACATCACTGAAAACCGTATAGATAGCGCACTTGTTTACATAGAGAAGGCAGCCTTTTTAACGCGTAAAAATGAAGAAAAGGGCAGGTATTATTTCATTAAAGGCCAGTTATACGATTTAATAAATCAGCCACAACTGGCAAATGCAAACTATGATAAGGTCATCGCGCTAAACCGCAAATCACCGCGGCGTTATATGATTAATGCCTATGTAAATAAAATTGCAAATTTTGATTATGAGACTCAAGATCAGGAGCAACTTTTTGAACTCCTGACAGATCTTGAGAACAATAGAGAAAACAGGCCTTATTTAGATATTATAAATTATCAATTTGCTCAATTTTACCAGAATGTAGGTAGGCAAGATTCGGCTGTTGCCTATTTTAATAAATCCCTTGCATCTAAGAGTGCAGATAAATTTCTCGTTTCTAGAAACTACCTAAGTCTGGGAGAACTCAATTTTGACAATTCAGACTACCTCGCTGCAGGGGCTTATTATGACAGTACTTTAGCGTTTATACCCGAAAAATCGAGAGAGTTTAGAGACATACATAAAAAACGAACTAATCTCAACGATGTAATTTTATATGAGGGTATTTCAAAACGCAACGATAGTATTTTAAAATTAGTAAATATGAGTTCCGCAGAGCGGAACACTTATTTTGAGGAATATATTACTCAGTTGAAGGAAGAACGCGCAAAAGATTCTGTAGCAGCAGCAATTGCTGAAGCTACGATTGCAAATAATGAATTTTTTGTTGCTGATGCCACTAATCAGCCACCTGCAGGGAGCACTTTTTATTTTTACAATCCGGTTCAAATTGCACAGGGCAAATTAGATTTTAAATCGCGTTGGGGTAGCCGGCCTAATGAAGATAACTGGCGCATTTCTAACAAGCAGGGAGCCTTTCAGGAACAAAGCACAGCTTCCGGCTCTAAAGACCTGCTGGAAACGTCAGAAAACGGACTTTATAACGTAAAAACTTATCTGTCTAAAATTCCATCAGAAAAACCGGTCATAGACAGTATTTCTACGGCGCGCAATTTTGCGTATTATCAGCTAGGACTTATTTATAAAGAAAAACTAAAAGAACCGCAGCTTGCCATACAGCGTCTTGAGACCTTATTAAATAATAATCCTGAAGAACGACTTGTTTTACCGGCAAAATATAATTTGTATCAATTGTATTTAGATCAAAATGATGCGTTTAACAGAGATAAATTTAAAAATGATATCTTGATAAACTATGCAGACACGCGTTATGCAAGTATTATAAAAAATCCTGAAAAAGCGCTTACTCAGGATGAAGATAGCCCAGAAGTGCTGTATAACAAATTGTATAGAATGTTTGAAAATCAAGAGTATGAGACTGTACTTTTAAATTCAGACAGATATATAGATGAGTTTGCAGGCGATGCTTTTGTCCCTAAATTTGAATTGCTGAAAGCTACAGCAATTGGGAGGTACAAAGGTTTTGAAGCCTATGAAGAAGCTTTAAACTATGTAGCGCTTAATTACCCCAATCAGGAAGAAGGTAAACGAGCAAAAGAGCTCATAGATAAGGCATTACCTCAGTTAAAAAGTGATGAGTTTGAAGCAGACTCAAAAGCATTAAGTTTTAAGTTACTGTATGTTTTTAATACTTCTGAAAAGGACTTAATGAAGAACACAGAAGATACACTTACGGCATATTTAAAAGAGGAAGCTCCTGCGACAATTACAGCCTCTGCAGATGTTTACGATGCAGCCACGAGTTACCTGGTAGTACATGGTTTTAAAAATACTGTTGAAGCCTTGTTTTTTGCAGAAAACTTGAAAGAGGTAGAGCCGTCAACTTTAACTAGAGAACCTGTTTTAATAAGTACAGACAATTATAGAATCGTACAAATACATAAGAATTTAGAAGCTTATAAAAATCGAGAAGTTGAATAGTATTATGAGAAAAGACAAAGTAGCTAACAATTTAGACCAGGGAAGCAAACAAAATAGAATAAGTGATGGTACGTCTATCATAGGAGATGTAAAATCTCAGGGAGACTTCAGGTTAGATGGCACACTTGAAGGAAAGATGGAGAGTACCGGCAAAGTAGTTATAGGAAAAAATGGTCTTTTAAAAGGAACGCTTATTTGTAAAGAAGCAGATGTAGAAGGTACTGTAGAGGGGATATTAAAGGTAGACGAACTTTTAAACTTAAGAGCCAGTGCGGTGATTAATGGGGAAGTTGCAACCGGAAGATTGGCAGTAGAACCGGGCGCCGGTTTTAATGCAAGTTGTGTGATGGGTAATGGTGTAAAAAACTTAACTAGCGATGTCAGAAAAGAAGCCGGAAAATCAGCTTAGTACCTGGGCAAGGTTTTCTACTATAGCCATACAAATGGGAGGAACCATATTTCTGGGAAACCTCTTTGGCGGCTGGTTAGACAAAAAATTTGAAACCACCTATTTAGAATCTACAATCACTTTACTTGCCGTATTTCTTTCGATGTATATCGTTATAAGAGGAGTAAAACAACTCAATAAATAATGCTTATAAAGCGTCTACTTAACTATTTTGTAATTATAGCAGTTCTATTTTTTCTAGGATACTTTTTACATAGCTATATTATCGAAGCTAAAGACCTATCGCATCCTTTTTCATTGTTACATATTTATTTGTTTCAAGCTATAGCAACTTTAATTATTTGTGGAAGTTTTGAGATTCTCGCAACTTTCTCAAAGCGTTTTGCAGAGCAATTGGGCTTTATTTACCTTGCAACGATGGTTGGTAAAATAGGATTGTTCTGTTTAGTGTTTAATAACATCTTGTTTTCAGATATAATTTTAACAAAACCAGACAGCCTTAGTTTGCTGATACCCATATTTATTTACCTGTTTTATGAGGTGATAGTGATTACAAAAATCTTAAATAGAAATGCTTAGCGGTATATTTATTTTAAAATGATTCTTATTCTGAATAAAATGTTTAGTTTTGCAGCAAATTTTAGCAAGCCTTATTTTTGAAATTATAATAATGAAGATAGCAAAATTACCTATCCAATTTTTAACCGTTTTGATGTTTCTAACTATTGGAAACGCGGCCACGGCTCAGGAACACAGCGTTGCAGAAAGTAATGATGCTGGTACTTTAGACACTCAGGAAGAGATAGATGAGTATATTCAACATCACATAAAAGATTCTCACGATTTTCATTTGTATTCTTATACGGGAGATGATGGTGTGCGTCATTCTGTAGGTTTACCATTACCTGTAATTGTATGGGGATCTAATGGGCCTGCAGCATTTATGTCATCAGCTTTTCATCATGATATTAATGGTGAAGTTATTGTTGAAGCAGGCGGGAGCCGTTTTGTAAATCTTCACGATAAAATTTATGAGCTGGAAGAAGGAGCAACTGCAGTCGAGATGGGTGAAGATCATCATCCTGTAAATGCACATATGCCTTTAGACTTATCAATCACAAAAAGTGTTGTAGGTATTTTGGTAATAGGTTTGCTTATGCTTATTTGGTTTTCATCTTTAGCCCGTCAATACAAGAAAAGAACAATTCCAAAAGGTTTTGGAAGAGTGTTAGAGCCTCTAGTAATTTATGTACGAGACGAGTTAGCAAGACCAAACATTGGAGAAAAGAAATATCGAAAATTCACAGGATTTTTATTAACGGTTTTCTTTTTTATCTGGATTTTGAACTTATTAGGATTAACTCCTTTTGGATTTAACGTTACAGGGCAATTAGCAGTAACTGCAGCTCTTGCGATATTCACCTTAATAATTTACACTTTTAGTGGTAATAAAGATTACTGGATGCACATCCTGTGGATGCCGGGAGTACCGTATCTCATACGTCCTGTCTTAGCGGTAATTGAGTTAGTGGGAGCGTTCATAATAAAACCATTTTCATTATTAGTTCGACTTTTTGCAAATATCTCTGCGGGACATATTGTAATTATGAGCCTTATTGCAATTATGATAACCCTTAAGGGAGAATTGACACCTGCGGGATCAACACTTTTATCATTTGTATTATCCTTATTTATAACATTAATAGAAGTGCTTGTTGCATTTCTACAAGCCTATATCTTCACCATGCTTTCCGCTTTATTTATTGGGATGGCTGTTGCAGAACACGATCACGATCATGACCACGCGCACGATGCAAAGGGTCACGATGAGGTTGATGCAGAAGATATAAGAGCAGACTTTATTTAAAATTAATTTTTGTTTAATTATTTATATATTTTTTAATTATGGAAGCAATGGTTCCAAATTTAGTAGGTGCTGGTTTAATCGTATTAGGTGCTGGTATTGGTTTAGGTAAAATTGGTGGTAGCGCTATGGAAGGTATCGCTCGTCAGCCAGAAGCTGCCGGTAAAATCCAAACTGCAATGATTATTATCGCTGCACTTTTAGAAGGTTTAGCATTTGGTGCACTTTTCTTAGGAAAATAATCCAAATAAAAATCAAAACTCATTCTCCTGTAACGGTTGGTTGCAGGAAATGAGTTTTAATTAAACAAACAATAAACAAGGTCACGTTATGGATCAATTATTAAATGACTTTTCTCCAGGACTGTTTATAATGCAAACAGTCTTATTGTTAGTGCTTATTTTACTAATGGTAAAATTTGCCTGGAAACCTATTCTTAAATCATTAGATGATCGTGAAGAAGGTATTCAAGGTGCGTTAGAAGCTGCTGAAAAGGCTCGCATAGATATGCAAAATCTTCAGGCAGATAATGAAAGAGCACTACAGCAAGCACGTGAAGAGCGCGACGGTATGCTTAAGGAAGCTCGTGAGATTAGAGCAAAAATGATCGCTGAAGCAGAAGGTGATGCTAAATCTCAGGCAGACAAGATTATTCTTCAGGCTCAGGAAGCTATCGCTGCAGAAAAGCGCGCTGCTGTTGCCGAATTAAAAAGTCAGGTTGCGGAACTTTCTTTACAGATCGCAGAAAAAGTGGTGAAAGAAGAGCTTTCAGACAAAAGTAAACAAATGCAGTATGTAGATAAGATGCTGCAAGACGCTACCCTTAATTAATAAAAAAAGTAGTTCATGTCTTCAAGAGCAGCAATACGTTATGCAAAAGCAATTTTAGAACAGGCCCGTGAAAAGGGTACTGCTGAAGTTGTTTTTGGTAATATGAAATCTATTGAGGCGACCCTCAACGCAAGTAAAGAATTAAGAAATGTTCTTAAAAGTCCGGTTATAAAATCTGATGATAAGCGCGCTTCATTACTTGCAATTTTTAATGGATATGACTTGAGTACAATAAGTCTTATAGAATTGCTTGTTGATAAAAAAAGAACTGCAATTTTAGGAGATGTGGCTTCAAGCTATGTTGACATTTATAATAAATCTAAGGGTATTGTAGTAGCTCATTTAACAACTGCGGTAGAGCTTGACGCTTCATTAGAAGCAAAAGTTCTTGCAAAGGTTAAAGAGATTACAGATGGTAAAGAAGTAACCTTAGAACATCATATAGATTCTAATTTAATAGGAGGATTTATATTGAGAGTAGGTGATGTGCAATACGATGCAACGGTTGCAAATCAATTAGATAAAATACAAAAAGAGTTTAGTAAACGTTTATAATTACAACTAAGTCTTGAGTTAAATTGAGGCTTATTAGATATCAAACAAAATGGCAGAAGTAAAACCAGCTGAAGTTTCAACAATTTTAAAGAAACAACTTTCAGGCTTTGAAGCATCAGCTTCATTAGATGAGGTAGGAACAGTACTTACCGTAGGTGATGGTATTGCCCGTGTTTACGGTCTTTCTAACGCACAATACGGAGAACTCGTTGAATTTGACGGAGGTCTTGAAGGTATTGTATTGAACTTAGAAGAAGATAACGTAGGGGTTGTACTCTTAGGTCCTTCTAAAGAAGTTAGAGAAGGTGCTATCGTAAAACGCACGCAACGTATCGCTTCTATAAATGTAGGAGAAGGTATTGTAGGTCGTGTTGTGAATACCTTAGGTCAGCCTATAGATGGTAAAGGTGCTATACAAGGTGAAACGTATGAGATGCCATTAGAGCGTAAAGCTCCTGGTGTAATTTATCGTCAACCGGTAACAGAGCCATTACAGACTGGTATTAAGTCTATTGATGCAATGATTCCTGTAGGTCGTGGTCAACGTGAGCTTGTTATTGGTGACCGTCAGACTGGTAAAACTACTGTTTGTATTGATACCATTTTAAATCAAAAAGAATTTTACGATGCAGGGGAGCCTGTATATTGTATATATGTTGCGATAGGCCAAAAGGCTTCTACCGTAGCAAACATTGCTAATGTACTTGAAGAAAAAGGTGCTTTAGCATACACTACTATTGTTGCTGCAAATGCATCAGATCCTGCAACTATGCAGGTATATGCTCCTTTTGCAGGTGCTTCTATTGGTGAATATTTTAGAGATACAGGTCGCCCTGCTCTAATCATTTATGATGATTTATCTAAGCAAGCTGTAGCATATCGTGAGGTGTCTCTTTTATTACGCCGTCCACCGGGACGTGAGGCATATCCTGGAGACGTTTTCTTCTTACACTCTCGTTTGTTAGAGCGTGCTGCAAAAATTATTGCAGATGATGATATCGCTAAGAATATGAACGATCTTCCTGATACTTTGAAGCCAATCGTAAAAGGTGGTGGTTCATTAACTGCACTTCCAATTATAGAAACTCAGGCTGGTGACGTTTCGGCGTATATACCTACAAACGTAATCTCGATTACAGATGGTCAGATTTTCTTAGATGGTGATTTATTTAACTCAGGTGTACGTCCTGCAATTAACGTAGGTATTTCGGTATCTCGTGTAGGTGGTAACGCTCAGATTAAATCAATGAAGAAAGTTGCAGGTACCTTAAAACTCGATCAGGCGGCTTTCCGTGAACTAGAAGCGTTTGCAAAGTTTGGTTCAGATCTAGATTCTGCAACATTAAGTGTAATTGAAAAAGGAAAACGTAACGTAGAAATCCTTAAACAAGGAGAAAATACTCCGTTTACCGTAGAAGATCAGATTGCTATTATCTATGCAGGTTCTAAAAACTTGCTACGTAATGTGCCTATCGATAAGGTTAAAGAATTTGAGAGAGACTACTTAGAGTTTTTAAATGCTAAGCATAGAGATGTGCTTGATACTTTAAAAGCAGGTAAGCTTACAGACGAAGTTATTGACACGTTAACTACTGTAGCAAAAGATCTTTCATCTAGATATACTAAGTAATTTTTTCGCAAAGCGAAAAAACCAATTAAAGAATGGCAAATTTAAAGGAAATACGTAACCGGATTTCATCAGTATCCTCAACGATGCAGATTACCAGCGCTATGAAAATGGTGTCTGCTGCTAAGTTGAAAAGGGCTCAAGATGCTATTACAGCTATGCGCCCGTATTCTGATAAATTAACCGAACTTTTACAAAGTCTTAGCGCTTCTATGGAAGGCAACAGCGGTAGCCGTTTTGCCGAAGAACGCGAGGTTAAAAAAGTACTTGTGGTAGCTATCTCATCAAACAGAGGATTGGCTGGTGCTTTTAACTCAAACATTGTTAAAGAATCAAAGAATATTCAACATGCGGTTTATTTTGGGAAAGAAGTTCATTTCTTGACCGTAGGTAAAAAGGCAAATGATATCTTGAAGAAATCTGCAAAAATCATATCTAATGATAATGCAGTTTACGATGATTTAACTTTTGAGAATATAGAAGTTATTGCAGAACAGGTGATGGATTTATTTGTGAATGGGCAGTATGATAAAGTAGAGTTAGTATATAACTCATTTAGAAATGCAGCTACACAAATCGTTACCAGAGAACAATTCTTACCTATTGTACCTTTAAAAGAGCAATTTGAAAACGTTGAAGCTCCTAGTGTAGATTATATATTTGAGCCTTCAAAAGAAGAAATTGTAAAGCAATTAATACCTAAAGCTTTAAAAACACAGTTTTTTAAGGCAGTTAGAGACTCTGTAGCGAGTGAACATGGTGCGCGTATGACAGCAATGCATAAGGCGACTGATAATGCAACTGAATTAAGAGATCAGCTTAAGTTGACGTATAACAAAGCGCGTCAGGCAGCAATTACAAATGAAATCTTAGAAATTGTAGGTGGTGCAGAAGCATTAAACAATTAATAGTAGATTAAATTCATATATTAAAGCCTTGCATTTGCAAGGCTTTTTTTATTTGTACAATTTTTTAAAAATATTGAGGTTTCAATTATTGTGTAATCCTTTTAATACAAAATTACTATGCATATAAAATTGGGAATATTTATTCTAATAGCACTAGCTACAGGTTCTTGCGGTAGTGGTAAAATTTCAGAAAATGAAGAATTTGTGGTTGAAAATTTAAAACGAATTGACTTTGAAGATAAAAGTTTTGAAGTAACCTTTAAAGTTGACGCGCTAAATCCTGCAATCACGTTAAACTATCTGTATTTTGAAAATCAAAAAGCTCGGGTTACCCATTCTTCACCGGGTATCTACTCAGCTCATTTTGCTGCTTTAAAATTGAATTCTGAAGATCGCATTTTATCCCTCGATATGTCTCAAGAATCTAAGAATACACTCCCATCATTGCCGGTAAAGGCACCGGTTAAAATTAAAAAGTCTCAGGCTTTATTGAGCTATTTGTTAGGTGAAGAAGATAAGTATAAGGTGCTTAATTTTGATACCAATTAGAGCGCAAGACTAGTATTTAAAAGGTGAATAGGACACCCTTTATAGATTGATGTGTATAACCTATTTTTGAATTTTAAAAAATAACCTCTTTGAGTGTATTAAAGCGATTTGTAAAGGATACTGCGGTATATGGTCTTGCTACTATTTTGCCTCGTATAATGAATATTGTACTGGTTCCTTTGCATACAGATGTATTGGATCCTGTTAACTACGCAGAGAACACTTCATTCTACATTGGTGCAGCTTTTCTAAATGTTCTCCTTACCTATGGTATGGAAACCGCTTTTTTCCGCTTTTTTTCGAAATCAGAAAATAAAGATCGGGTGTATAGTACGGTTTTAATTGCTCTAACCACTACAGCAATTGTCGCGTTCGGACTCCTATTCGTATTTAAAAATCCCATTTCGGAAGCTTTAGAGCTTCGCAGCGAATACTTCGGGTATTTGATAGGGTTAACTATATTAGATACGCTCGTAGTCGCTCCTTTCGCATATTTGAGAGCCAAAGGTAAGGCATTGCGATTCGCAGGTATCAAATTAGTGAATCTGGCTATTTATGTGGTGCTCAATCTCTTTTTCCTTTGGGCAATCCCATATTTTGATCTCAAGTTTTCCTGGTATAATTCCGAAAATATTCTCGTATATATATTTATCGCAAATCTTGCTGCAAGTGCAGTAACCTTCTTGCTCATCGCTCCAGACTTTTTCCGCATTAAACTTATTTTTGACAGGCAACTCTTTAAACAATTATGGCAATACGGTTGGCCGGTTTTAGTTGCCGGTTTGGCATTTGTAATTAATGAGAATTTAGACAAGTTGCTCCTTGGGAATATGCTCGATAAGGAGATTATGGGTGCGTATTCCGGGTGTTACAAACTTGCCGTATTTATGACAATTTTTATACAGGCTTTTCGGTTAGGAGCAGAGCCCTTTTTCTTTAATCACGCCCAGTCAAAAAATGCGCCTGCAACGTATGCAACAATCCTTAAATACTTTACGATAGCAGGAGCCTTAGGTTTAATGATTATCGTTTGTTTTATCGATTTCTTTAAGGATATTCTAATTCGTGATGCCGAATATTTTAAGGCCTTGGAAATTGTACCATACATTCTTTTGGCAAATCTTTTTCTGGGTATTTACCACAACCTAGCAGTCTGGTATAAGCTAACAGATAAGACCTTATACGGCATGTATTTTTCAATAATAGGAGCAGCGCTAACGATAGGATTAAACCTATTACTAATACCTGAGATTGGTTTTATGGCTTCGGCCTATGCTACTGTGGTTGCTTATGGTGTGATGATGATGATTTCGTATTTTTACGGGCAAAAACACTACAGGATACCTTACAATACCGCACGTATTGCGATGTATCTTACTGTAGCTACCACAATTGCTATGGTTTCATTTTATTACTTAAGAGAATCTTATATTGTGAATTTCGGGTTTCTAATAGCTTTTGCTTTACTGGTATTTATGCTTGAAAAAAAGGAGCTGGTTGGAATTTTAAACCGAAATACAAATCAATAACTAAATTATGCAAATCAATATTATTAATAAATCGAGTCACGCGCTACCACATTACGAGACTGAAGCTTCTGCAGGTATGGATTTACGAGCAGAACTTATGACTCCCGTGACCTTAAAACCTTTGGAGCGCACTATTATAAAAACAGGATTGTTTATAGAGTTGCCGGTAGGAATAGAAGCTCAGGTAAGACCTAGAAGCGGTCTGGCTGCAAAAAACGGAATTACCGTACTTAATGCGCCGGGAACTATTGATGCAGACTACCGCGGCGAAATAGGCGTAATCCTCGTTAATTTATCTAATGAAGATTTTACTATAGAAAATGGGGAGCGCATAGCACAATTGGTTATCGCAAGACATGAGCGTGCAAACTGGAATGAAGTCGATGTTCTAAGTGAAACCGTTCGTGGGGCTGGTGGCTTTGGCAGTACCGGAACCAAATAATTTTTTCGCAAAAGCGGAAATATTAACTCAATTGCTTTTTTACCAGAAGAGCTTTTGTGCAAAACACTTTACAGGAAAAATACCAGAAATAAAAAATGAAAATAATAGTTCCTATGGCAGGGCGGGGTTCTCGTCTAAGACCACATACGTTAACAATCCCTAAACCGTTAATTCCCATAGCCGGCAAGCCTATAGTACAACGTCTGGTAGAAGATATAGCCGCTGTTCTTGAAGAGAAAATTGAAGAAATAGCTTTCGTCATTGCAGAAGATTTTGGCTCAGAAACCGAAGAAAATTTAAAGCAAATTGCTGCACGTCTAGGTGCAAAAGGTACTATTTACTATCAGGATAAACCGCTGGGAACAGGTCATGCGATTATGTGCGCTCAGGAATCTTTGAGCGGCCCGTGTGTGATTGCTTATGCAGATACACTCTTTAGGGCAGATTTTACGTTAGACAAAGAAACAGATAGTGTAATCTGGGTAAAGCAGGTTAAAAACCCGCAGGCCTATGGTGTGGTTTCTTTAAATGAAAACAAAGAAATTACTGGTCTTGTAGAAAAACCTACAGAATTTGTTTCAGATTTAGCCGTTATAGGTATTTATTATTTTAAAGAGGGCAGTGTTCTTAAACAAGAATTGCAAGCTGTTCTCGACGCTAATTTAATGCATGGTGGCGAATACCAGATTAACGATGGTATTAAACAAATGCAAGCTAAAGGCTATGTCTTTAAACCTGGAAAAATCGACGAGTGGATGGACTGTGGTAATAAAAATGTTACGGTAGAAACTAACGGAAGAATGCTTCAGTTTTTGCATACAGAAGAGCAAAAATTGGTTTCTCCTTCGGCAAAACTAGAGAACGCATCGATTATTCCGCCGGTATATCTGGGTGATGATGTGGTGATTAAAGATTCAACAATAGGCCCTAACGTTTCCGTAGGTAAGGGAACCGTTATTGAAAACAGTACCATTGAGCAAAGTTTAATTCAGAATTTCAGCACTATTAAAAATGCACAATTAAAAAACGCCATGATAGGTAATTACGCCCAATACAATGGTAATTTTACCGAAATTAGTATTGGTGACTATTCAGAATTGATATAGCTTTTATACAATGAAATTATTTACGTGTTTACTCGTATTTTCTTTGTTTTCGCCGTTGGCGGAAGCACAGGAGCCTGCTACCTTAAAAGACGTAAATGTTGACAATCTTGAAGATGTAACAGACGATTTTCAAGAGTATTTTTTTGAAGCGCTAAAGCAAAAAGGCATACAAAACTACGAGCGGGCTATAATCGCTTTAGATAAATGCATCTCACTACGACCGCAGGAAGCCATTCTTTATTTTGAGAAAGGAAATAATGAAGCATTATTAGGCAATGTGCAGGAGGCCGAAAATAATTATTTAAAGGCGCTACAATTAAAGCCAAACCAACGCGATATCATGGTAAGTCTATATGATGTTTATTATGCGCGTCAGGACTTTGAGAAAGCTATAGATCTTGTAAAACAACTCGTAAAATTTGATATTAGATATAAAGAAGACTTAGCGCGTATTTATTTGCGTAAGGGTTCTTTCAGAGAAGTTATAAGCCTCATAGATGAGCTTGATGAGAAACTAGGCAAAGATGCTTATCGCAATCAAATACGCCAGCAAGCGCTAGCCTTAAGTGGAGGAGATGTTCAGGAAAAAGCACTTTTAAAACAAATAGCTGCTAGTCCTAAAAATGAACAGCATTATCTCAATCTTATTTACGTCTACAGTGAGCAGGGTAAGACACAACAGGCCTATGAAACGGCTCAACGCTTATTAAAAGTAAACCCAAAGGCAGAGATTGTACACATGGCGTTGTACAAATATTATTTAGAAAGTGGTAATGTTAAACAAGCGGTTGCCTCCCTTGAGAGAGTGATGCGAAGTTCAAAGATTGAAGCGAAGGCAAAACACAGTGTTTTAAATGATTTTTTGATTTTTGTAGATCGTAATCCTGAGTTTGAGCCCGAACTGGAGCAAGCAATTACATTATTTTCTAACGAAGAAAATACAGATGTAAATGAAGAATTAGGAGCTTATTATTTAAAGAATAAAGAAAACGACAAGGCATTGTCTTATTACGAGAATGCATATAAAAAGAATCCTTCAGATTTAGGTGTATTGCGCAATTTGCTTATGCTTCAGCTTGAAGCAAAACAGTTTGAAAATGCCACATACCTTAGTGAGGAAGCATTGAGCTTGTATCCTGCTCAAGCCTTGTTTTATTTGGTTTATGGAGTTGCTCAAAACAATTTGGGTAAATCTAAGAATGCTGCAGAATATTTAGAAATGGGTTTAGACTATATAGTTGAAGATTCTAAAATGCTTGCAGATTTTTACAGTGAGTTGGTACGCGCTTATGTTACGCTGGGAGATGCAAACAAAGCGACTAAGTATCGCGAGCTAATTAATAATTTGAATTAACACGATGCGTATATATTTTAAAAGTTTTGTAGTACTATTGATGATAAGTCTTACCGCCTGTAAGTCAACAAAAAAAGTAGTTTCTACTAATGATGATTTAGCTTCTGCTAAAATAATAGCGAGTCATTACGAGACACACCCGCAGTTTGAAACTCTGGCTGCACGATTAAAAATAAAATATTCAGACCCCGATCGTACACAAAGTGTAACGGTAAGTTTGCGTATGCAAAAAGATGAAACCATCTGGATGAGTGCTTCAGTATTGGGCATATCACTTGCGAAAGCGATGATTACTAAAGATCGCGTTCAGTTTTATGAGAAAATTGACGGAACGTATTTTGATGGTGATTTTAAACTTCTTAGTGATTTACTAGGCACCGAATTAAATTATGAGCAGGTAGAAGCTTTATTACTGGGAGAACCCATCTATGATTTGCGTAATGGTGGTTTTAGCGCAGGAGCAACGGGAACGCGCTATCTGGTGGCACCGCGTCAGCAACAGAATTTATTTAACCTATTTTTCTATTTAAATGCAGGTGCGTTTACACTGCAGGAGCAGCGCCTTACTCAATCTAAAGAACAAAGAGATTTAACGATTAAATATGCAGATTACATAAAGGAGCAAAATGGTTATTTCCCTACAGCAATTAGCATAAGTGCTCAGGAGGAGAACAAAGAAACCCGTGTAGATATCGAGTACAAAGGCGTAGATTTTAATACAGAGGTGAGTTTTCCGTTTAGTATTCCCGGGGGATTAAAAGAAATAAAACTTTAATGCAATTGAAGCAGATTTATAAATTTGGTTTAGTAGTAGCGCTTTTATTTGCAGGAAGCACTGCATTGTGGTCTCAAAACGACAAGCAGGCAGAGCTTGAGCGACAACGACGAGCGTTAATGGGTCAGATTGAAGAATTAAGCAAACTGCGTCAAAGTAATAAGAGGAAAGAGATTAACGTATTGAGTCAGGTAGAAGATCTTGATTCTAAAATAAAAACACGTCAAAATCTTATTAAGGTTACTAATAGTCAGGCAAATTTATTGACGCAAAAAATCAACCAAAATATAAATAAACTCTCCTCGCTAAGAGACGAACTAGAAAAACTGAAAGACGATTATGCCAGTATGGTGCAAAAGTCTTACAAGAGTAAAAGTAGCCAGAGCCGCATCATGTTTTTACTTTCTTCTAAAAGCTTTTTACAAGCCTACAAGCGGGTGCAGTATATGAAGCAATACAGCAATTACCGAAAAAAGCAGGGAGATCAGATTAAAGAACGTACAGCTTTACTTCAGGAGACAAATAAGAAACTGGCCTTACAAAAAGAAGAAAAACAAAAGCTGGTTGCCCAAAATAAAATTGAACAGGAGAAATTAGAAGGGGAGCGCGCGCAACAAGATGAGTTGATTTCAAAAATTAGAAAACAAGAGTCTACTTATGTAACGCAAATACAAGAAAAGCAAAAGGCAGCAGACCGAATAGATCGTGAGATAGACCGTTTAATTAGAGAGGCAATTGCAGCTTCTAAAAAAGAAACAGGAGCAGAGCCTACTAAAGAAGCGGCTACAAATGTGAGTAAAATGCCTACGTTCTCATTAACACCGGCAGCAAAAGCATTAGCAAGCGATTTTGCATCAAATAAAGGTCGTATGGACTGGCCTGTAGAACGCGGTAGGGTTTATAAAAAGTTTGGTACCTCAAAACACCCAACACTACCTAATATTACAACGTATAATAGTGGTGTTGAAATTGAGACTGCCCCCGGTAGTATAGCACGTGCAGCGTTTAAAGGAACAGTTCAACAAATACAACTAATACGAGGTGGGGGATATACGGTTTTAATTCGCCACGGAAACTATTTGACGGTTTATCAGAATTTAAAAAACTTAAAAGTTAAAGTAAACGATCAAATTTCTACAAAACAAGCACTGGGAGAAATTGCTGAAAACTCATTTAATGGCAAAACCATCCTAAAGTTTTTAGTGTATAAAGATTCAGAACGTTTAAATCCCGCAGATTGGGTTTATAACATGTAAATTTTAAATATAACTCATTTCAACTTCGAGATATAAGAATCAATAAAAACCCTTGTTACTTAACAGGGGTTTCTATATAAGGTGAAGCTTATCTAAGCTGAAATTATAATAGATTTATTGCTGAAACAAGGCTTTAAGTTCTGTGGCTTCTGAAGCTTTCATCTTACCTGCAAGAACCAGACTCAGCTGTTTTCTGCGTAAAGCTGCATCATATCGAGCGATCTCTTCTTCGGTTTCTGGCTTAATTTGGGGTATAGGTACTGGCATACCGGTATCATCTACAGCTACAAAAGTATATATGGCATCGTTTGCTTTCGATTTTAAGCCGCTTTCACGGTCTTCAACCCATACATCTATAACAACTTCCATAGAGGTTTTAAAAGCTCGGGAAATAGCCGCTTCTACGGTTACAACACTGCCTAGAGGTATAGCCTTGTTAAATGCAACGTGGTTTACTGAAGCAGTAACAACAATTCGACGAGAATGACGCCTTGCGGTAATACTGGCAACACGGTCCATTCGCGCTAACAGTTCACCACCAAACATATTATTAAGTGGGTTAGTCTCGTTGGGCAAAACAAGATCTGTTTGCATTGTGCGCGATTGTGAAGGCGTCTTGGTATCCATAGATTAATTTTTGCGCAAAAGTAACAAGAATTAAAGCGATTGAGAAATGAAAAAGCCTCCAAATAGGAGGCTTTCAATATTATATAGTTTCTTTAACGTTAATCTACTTCCTGAATTAGCATCCAGGCGTTAGAATTATCGTTAGTACGTATTTTTCGTAAATCGTTTAGTGCTTCAGTACGGTCTGTATAACTTCCGTAAACAACTTGATGTAAACCATATTTGTTTTCGCCTAAAGTGCGTGCTTTATATCCGGCTTCTCGCAGTTCTTTCACACGGCTTTCTGCATTCTCAGGTACTCTAAAAGCACCGGCTACAATGTGATAGCTTCCTTTAGGTTTAAAAGCATTTAAGGTAACAGCGGGCAACGGATTTTCTATCGTAAATGTTGCGTGTTGGATGGTATTTTCAACCTGCTTCTTTGCTTTTTGTTCTTGAGCAAAGTTATAATCTGCAATATCTTTAAAATGTAAAAAACCAAATGTTCCTGAAAGTCCAATTGCAAGAACTCCCACAGCAGCATATTTTAACCAGGTATTGTTGCGGCGTGCAGTTGTTATGTGAATAGGTGCTTTCTCTTCTAAAGCTTCTACTTCCTGTTTGTGAACTTCGCGCATTATCGGTTTAGTCTCAAAAGAAGATAGACCGAAAGCTTCTGTTAGATAATTTGTAGCAGAAACCGGTTCAAATTTGATTTGTGACGATTCATTCTGGGATAGCGTACCTATTTTATCTAGTAAAATAGTTTCTCCATTAAGTATGCGCGTCTCCAGCGTGTATGCATATGACTGAAGTTTACCTAAAGCTTCTGTATAACTTATATTTTCTGCCGTAGCGATGTAATTTGATAAAAGGCCATCATTTTCCTTCAATTGTGCGTTGAATGAAATACGCTTCTTAGGAGGAAAAAAAACATTTTGTTCGGCATCGTGATATGCAGAAATTTTGTGCGCTAAAAATGCCCCAAACCCGGGAATGATAACGCACTCGTAACGGTAAAGCAAATCGCTTATGTAAGTAGAGTAATGCATACCGTAAAAATAAAAAAAAATGCGACCGCCCTTTAAATGGGAGCATTGAATTGTCAACAATTTTATAATATCTTTAGAACCAGCTAACTATAAAGATGACTCAGGACCAACTACACGCTTTTCTAATCTTACAACGTATTCCCAATCTTGGGGACACCTCTATAAAAAGACTTATCAATCAGTTTGAAACGCCTCAAAATGTTTTGGCTCAAAAAAAGGCAACGCTTTTAGATATAGATGGAATAGGAGAGCATAAATTGAAAGATTTTTATAATAAAGAACACGCTATTGAAGCCGAAAAAGAACTCAAGTTTATAGAGACTAATAATATTGAATACTCGTGTTTTCTAGATGCTGAATATCCTGAACGACTAAGACATTGCATAGACGGTCCTATTTTACTTTTCAAGCGCGGAAACTCAGATTATGCAAACCCTAAAATGATTTCTATTGTAGGTACCCGTAAAGTCACGTCTTACGGCATGGAATTTATAAAGCGGTTTATTGAAGATCTTGCGCCATTAAAACCTGTAATTGTATCGGGTTTTGCTTATGGTGTAGACATCACAGCACATAGGGCAGCACTAGATAATGGCTTAGAAACAATTGCAGTTTTAGCGCACGGCCTCAATCAAATTTATCCTAAAGTTCACCACAAGTATGCAAAATCTTTAGAAGCTCAGGGCGCATTTATCACCGATTTCTGGAGTTCAGATAATTTTGATCGCACTAATTTTCTAAGACGCAATCGTATTATTGCAGGAATTAGTGAGGCAACTGTAGTAATTGAAAGTGCAGATAAAGGAGGCTCGCTGGTTACGGCAGATATCGCGAACTCGTACAACAGAGATGTATTTGCTGTTCCTGGCAGGCCAGACGATCTACAAAGTTTAGGGTGTAATAATCTTATAAAATCTCAGCAAGCCCAGTTAATTACCAGTGCTGCAGATTTAATTTATATGTTGAATTGGAGCGTAAAAGATTCTTTCAAACCCGTGCAAAAACAACTTTTTATAGAACTTGATGTTGAAGAGAAAGCAATATTTAATTACTTAACCAATCAAGGAAAAGAGCAGCTCGACTTAATCGCTTTAAATTGCAAAATGCCAACCTTTAAAGTGGCTGGCATTCTCTTAAATATGGAATTAAAAGGGGTTATACGCCCACTTCCGGGTAAGCAGTTTGAACTTGCTTAATACCCTAATTTTGTACGTACACGCTTTAATACAGACTGCGCCACAACCTGAGCTTTCTCGGCACCTACTTTCAAGGCTTCATCAAGCTCATCAAGATTTGCCATATAATGGTTGTAAAGTGCGCGTTCTTTTTCAAATTTAGTTAGTATGAGTTCGTATAGCGCCTTTTTAGCGTGACCGTAACCGTAGCCACCACCTTCATAATTAGCACGCATTGCAGCAACATCTTCTGCAGAAGCTAACAGTTTATAAATTGCAAAAACATTACATGTATTTGTGTCTTTAGGCTCTTCTAATGGAGTACTATCTGTTTCAATACTCATTATTTGTTTTTTTAAGTCTTTATCAGACTGAAACAAAATAATGGTATTGCCTTTACTTTTACTCATTTTAGCACCGTCTGTACCCGGTATGTACATGGTTTCTTCATGCAGTTTAAGTTGTGGTATCACAAATGTTTCTCCCATTTGCGCATGAAAACGAGAAGCAACATCCCGTGTCATTTCTAGATGCTGCGATTGATCTTTACCCACGGGTACAATCTCTGCATCATATAAAAGAATATCTGCGGCCATGAGCATTGGGTAGGTAAATAAACCGGTATTTACATCATCTAGACGGTCTGCTTTATCCTTAAAACTATGCGCAAGGGTTAGGCGTTGATAGGGGTAAAAACAACTTAAATACCAGGTTAATTCTGTTGTTTGTGGGATATCACTTTGACGGTAGAAAACAGTTTTAGTAATGTCAAGACCACAGGCCAGCCAGGTAGCTGCTGTAGAATAGGTATTGTGTCTTAATGTCTCTCCGTTTTTAATTTGAGTAAGAGAATGCATATCTGCAATAAACAGGTAAGACTCATTTTCGGGCATATTCGCCATTTGTATTGCGGGAATAATAGCGCCTAATAAATTTCCTAAGTGAGGAGTTCCTGTACTTTGAACTCCGGTTAAAATTCGTGACATTTATAACTATAATTTTGCGTAAAGTTACCCCTTTTGGCTAATTAACTCCTTTTAAAATGCCTATTTTTGAATGGTTACAACTTCATTTATAGTTTAGCACAGCCAAATTACCTAACCACATATGATTCACATTTTTCGTAAGATTATTACACTGCTTTGGCGTATATGGTTTTATATACTTTTAGTAGTTCCTATAATTGTCTTGTTTCCTTTTCTTGTAATATCTGTTGCAAAAGACACGTGGTATCCTTACTTTTTTAGAATGGCTCAATTTTGGGCCCGGTTTATTTTATTTGGGATGGGTTTTTGGCCACAGATAAAACGTCTTGAAAAGACTAAACGCGGCAAGAGCTATATGTTTGTCGCAAATCATACCTCAATGGCAGATATAATGTTGATGCTGCACGTAGTACGCAACCCTTTTGTATTTGTAGGTAAAAAAGAATTAGCACGGTTTCCGCTATTTGGATATTTCTATAAACAAACCTGTATTTTAGTAGATAGAGGAGACGCAAAGAGTAGAATGGCTGTATTTGAAAGTGCGCAGCGCAGATTAAATCAAGGTTTAAGTATTTGCATATTTCCAGAAGGTGGCGTTCCTGACGATCTTTCAGTAGTTTTAGACACGTTTAAAGATGGGGCTTTTAGATTAGCAATAGATCATCAGGTACCCATTGTACCTATGGTTTTTTACGATAATAAAAAACGGTTCTCGTATGATTTCTTTTCGGGTTCACCGGGTAAAATGCGCGTTAAAATTTTACCATTTATAGAAACAAAAGGGAAAGAAGCAAAAGACCGTAGAGAATTAAGAGATCAAACTTATTGCGTCATACATAAAGAACTTCTTAAAGATCTTAGTATGTAAACCAAAAAAACCGCCCTAACCAGGGGCGGTTTTCTAATTATTGCTGTGCAATAATTACCTAACCAACTAAAAAAATAACCTAACCTTCCCTCTTTAATATTTTAAAACTTAAAGCTCAAACCGGTGTATAGACCTAAATAATAAGGTTTAAAATCACTTACGCTTTTTGTATATGCGTTAAGTTGATATTTAAACATAGGCTCTAGTTTAAATTGAATTCGTTCAGTGAATTTATAATCAATACCAAGTCCTACGTTAGTACTAAAACTGGTATTATTAAGACTGTTTGATTTACCCAATTCAGATACTAAATTGCCTTCTTCCTCAAGTGAAATAGAGTTTGTATTTAAAAACATTGAGCTCAATCCACCTATCACCTGTAAACCAATTTTACTATCTAGCAGAGTATATTCTGCCTCAACAGGAATCTCTATGTAACCCAATTCCTGTCGTAAAGATGTATTTTTATTAGCGCTTATACTGGTAGCAAATTCGGTTTGATTACCACTAGGTAAATTGGGTAAACCCGAGTTGTTATTGTTGTCAAGTTGTATGATTTGCGAATTGTCATTAAAGTCTATACTGCTAATCATCGTGTTAGGATTTCTGGCACTAATACTGGGCGTGAATCCTATTTGCTCGGTGCTATAGCCCAGTTCTACTTTGTTAATTCCAGAACGTACCGTAATACGTTTTGAAACTGCATAACTAACCTGCACCCCATAACTGAGATTTACATCGGCACGTTTTGTATTATTAGCAAACTGTTGATCTATACCAGAACCACTAAAACTGTCGTAATAAACAGGCGCAACCATAGGTGTAATCCCCCATCGCATCATTTCTGCTTTATTAGGATCATCTGTTGTAGCAATAGCCTCCTCTTTAGTTTTATTTGCCAGTTTTTCTAAAGCATTGGGGTCAATTTCTGTAGGAGTTTGTTTATCTTGAGTTGTGTTTTCTATATCGTTTTGAACAACTGCTGTTTCAACAGCCGGTTTTTTAAGGGATGACGCAGCTGTAGTATTTAAGGGTTCATTCGGTTTTAAATCCTCGTTAAGAATATTTGACGTTGCTGTCATTTTTTCAATAGGTTGTCCTATTCCATTTTTTCCTACGGAAGCATTGTTTAAAGAGTTTTGACCATTAGTTACTACAGCAGATCGATGTTGAGTTGAGGTATTTTTAATTGTTTCTCTAGTGTTATTTTTAACCGAAATATTTTCAGTGTTTAAAACTTCAGAAGATTTAGTAGTTGTAGAAGTAATCGCCTCTTGATTAGTATTTATAGTTTCTGAAGGGGTAGTGGCATAAATGGTTTTATCTTCCTTTTTAAGAGAATCTATAGTATTTTCCTGCTCTTGATTTACAAGTTGAGGTGTCTTAAAATCATTTTCCGTATTAAACCAAAATGTACCTGCTAAAAGTAAGAGTACTAGAATTGCTGCAGCTCCACTTAATTGAAACCATAACGGAAGAATGCTTTTTTTCTTTTGATTTTGTCGCGCAGCAATACCTGCCCAGATATGTTCACTGGGTTCTATGGTAAAGTCTTTAAACTTTTCCTGGTATAAGCGGTCTATGTTTTTCTTTTCTTTCACTGCGTTGAAGCTTGTAGGTGAGCATTAGCCTGAAAGTCTTGTACTTTCTCTTTTAATATCATTCGGGCACGAGCAAGGTTAGACTTAGAAGTACCTTCTTTAATTTCTAGTATTTTAGAGATTTCTTTATGAGAATAACCGTCTAATGCATATAAATTAAAAACCAACCGATACCGGTCGGGGAGTTCTTGTACAATTTGAAGTAAAAACTGAAGCGAGATTTCGTCATCATCAACTTCTACGGCTGCTTCTTCAATATTTTCTTCATTTATTATTTCAAATACTGCTTGTTTTCGGTAACGTTGTAATGCGGTATTGATTACGATACGTTTAAGCCAGCCTTCAAAAGAGCCTTTATTTTTAAATTGGGTGACTTTCTCAAATATTATAATAAAACTTTCCTGCAAGATATCTTCTGCCTCGCTGTAGTTGCGGGCATATTTTAAAGCAACAGGAAAAAGTGTAGCGGCAAATTGCCTGTACAACGCTTCCTGTGCTTTTGATTTTTGACGTTTGCAGTCAATAATGAGCTGTTCTAAACTCACATTTTTTGATTTATTAAATTCTTATGGTTGCTTTACCGGCACTTCTTCAGTAATATAAGTAGGCTCGTCATTTGCATCAAACCCTTTAAAAAACTTAAATACATAGGTGTAATTATATAACACCTCAAAGTTAAGTGTAGCTTCTAACGTGTCTGTTGTAGTTGTGCAATTTTCATTTTCAAAAACCTGATTTACAACAAATACAAAACGCGTACTGTCTCTACGATCGTACTCAAAACCATAAAAAGCATTACAATCTGTAGGAGAAACATACCTAATGGGGAATTGATATTTCTGACCTAATACTAAAGAATCGGGCAACTCGTAATCTGTAATAGGCACAAACTCATAGCTAACGTTTCTTCCATCATCATCTAATGAACAACTAACAACCAGGGTTAGTAAAGCGAGTAATAAAAAAACCTTTTTCATCATTATAAATATCTTCTTTTTAAAGTAGATACCTAATGATGAAAAAGGTTGCGTGACGTTTAATAAAAAAGATCTTACTACGCTGAGGTAGCTACTTTTATAGCGTCTTTAATTTTAATTTCTAGTTCTTCTAAAAGATCTGGGTTGTCTTTAAGTATTGCTTTTACAGCATCACGTCCCTGACCTAATTTAGTATCCTGGTAGCTAAACCAGGAACCACTTTTATTGATGATCTCATACTCAACACCTATGTCAAGAATCTCTCCTACTTTAGAAATACCTTCACCGTACATTATATCAAATTCTGCCTGACGGAAAGGTGGTGCAACTTTATTCTTAACCACCTTTACACGGGTTTTATTTCCTTGTACTTCACCGTTAGCATCTTTAATCTGTGTAGAACGGCGTATATCTAAACGTACCGAAGCGTAAAACTTTAGTGCGTTTCCACCGGTTGTAGTTTCCGGGTTGCCAAACATTACACCTATTTTCTCTCTTAACTGGTTAATAAAGATAACTGTACAATTAGTCTTACTAATCGAGCCGGTAAGTTTTCTTAATGCTTGAGACATTAAGCGTGCATGTAAGCCCATTTTAGAATCTCCCATTTCTCCTTCAATCTCACTCTTAGGAGTTAAGGCGGCAACAGAGTCAATTACAATAATATCAATTGCTCCCGAGCGAATAAGATTATCTGCAATTTCTAATGCCTGCTCTCCGTTGTCTGGTTGTGAGATGATAAGATTCTCTATATCAACTCCTAACTTTTCTGCATAAAACCGGTCAAAAGCGTGTTCTGCATCAATAAATGCTGCGATACCTCCTTTTCTTTGTGATTCTGCAATTGCATGTAAGGTAAGTGTCGTTTTACCAGAAGATTCTGGACCATAAATTTCAATTACACGACCTTTAGGTAAACCTCCTACGCCTAATGCAATATCAAGACCTAAAGAGCCTGTAGAAATAGCTTCAACCTCTACAATAGCATTATCACCCATTTTCATAACCGTTCCCTTCCCATAGGTTTTATCCATTTTATCAAGGGTGAGTTTCAGAGCTTTAAGTTTTGCTTCTTGCTCTTTACCCATTGCAACTTCTTCTTTTTTTGCCATTATGATGCTTTTATAATCTTTATAAGTTATTTGATTGGTGTAAAAATCAAATACTTAGTATTCTACGTTTTAATTTTTTTTATGGATGCTAAAGTACCATTTCTTTTTGATGGACACAATGAAATGAGAAGTTAATACTGGAAAAATTCCATTAAATAATAGTTTCGGCGCGCTTTTAATCTTTAAAATAGGAAAATATCCTAGTTTAAAGATTATATTTTAACATATATGTACGCAACCTTTTAAGGAGAGCTGCAACTACATTATAAATCTCTACTTATGAAATATAATATTAATCTTTTATACTGCGACTATATGGGGTCTTTGTTGGGTTGCCTGCATTGCAGTATTAGGCTGGACGGTGGTTAGCTAAGTTCTTTGATTGATTTCAAATAATTTTACTAATGAATTAGCCGTTCAGAAAAATGCCTTCAATACAATTGAAGGCATTTTTTATGTTCTAAACTTTTCACCTGCAAAATTCTAATACAGGATAGAGTTGCTATCTCTTTTAAAACCTTATTTTTGCGCATTCTTTAACCTTAAAATTAGTATAGCATGCAACTGTACAATAAATTAAGTGCGAAAGAACGAGCTGCACTTATTGATGAAGCCGGCGAAGACCGTCTTACTCTTTCGTTCTACCAATATGCCAAAATAGGCAATCCACATCTTTTTAGAAATCACCTTTTTATTGCCTGGGACGATATGGAGGTACTGGGGCGCATTTATGTAGCTCACGAAGGAATAAACGCCCAACTTTCAGTCCCTGCAAAAAACTTTGAAGCCTTTAAATCTTTTTTAGATAATATTAATTTTCTCAAAGATGTTCGGTTAAATATTGCTATAGAACAGGATGCAAAATCCTTTTTAAAGCTCAAAGTAAAAGTGCGTGATAAGATTGTAGCAGATGGTCTTAATGATGACACCTTTGATGTAACTAATAAAGGAATACATGTAGATGCACAGACGTTTAACGAACTTATAGAAAGTGACGATGTGGTGCTGGTAGACATGCGTAACCATTACGAGAGCGAGATAGGACATTTTAAAAATGCTATTACTCCAGATGTAGATACTTTTCGTGATAGTTTAGACCTTATAGAAGAAGATTTAAAAGATCACAAAGAAGATAAAAAGCTGGTAATGTATTGTACCGGTGGTATACGCTGTGAGAAGGCGAGTGCCTATTATAAGCACAAAGGTTTTAAACAGGTATATCAATTAGAAGGAGGGATTATTGAATATGCGCGGCAGGTAGAGCAGTTAAAACTGGAAAACAAGTTTAAAGGAAAAAACTTTGTTTTTGATCACCGTCGTGGCGAGCGTATATCTGATGATGTGATTTCTAATTGCCACCAGTGCGGAAAACCTTGTGACACACACGTAAATTGCGCTAATGAAGCGTGTCACTTGTTATTTATACAATGTGAAGAATGCTCAGACGCGATGAGTCTAACGTGTTCTGATGAATGTAAAGCGATTATTGCGCTGCCTTATGAAGAACAAAAAGAACTGCGAAAGGGAATTCCTAACAGTAATAAAATCTTTAAAAAAGGAAGATCAGAGAAGTTGAAATTTCAACGGAAAGCATAAAAAAAGCCGGCATTAGCCGGCTTTTTTTATCTATATATTTATCTTATTACTTGTGCGTTATTAGCAGGTGGGTTAATAGGAGCAGTTAAAATAGTAGTATTTAAATACTGAAGAAAACTTTGGTGCACTTCATCTGCAGAAAGTAATTTTCCGTTTTTCTGAAGACTTTGTGCAAAATCATAACCAGCCTCTGCAGCACGCATACGCTGTGCAGGAGTTCCGTGGTGACCAGGACTCGTAAACTGGCAATCTCCAATGTTGAATAACAATTCATTAAATTCTTCAACACGTTTCCAGTTAAAAGTCGCCCCTCTTTTATGAGTCATATAAAATGCAGCAAAAAAGTCTGCTTCAAGTTCTGTAAATCGTGTCGCTTCTGGAGCATTGTCAGCAGCCCCATTAGGATACCATACCGCTGTATTATCAAACTGAATTTGATGTGCCCATTCGTGAGCTAAAATACCAGACCATACAATCTTATCTTCAACACCTGCTTCAGAAGCAAGTTGAACAAGACCATCACCTATAACAATAAGATCTGCAGAAGATGCAAAACCGTCAAAAGACAATAAAGGGCTTTCATTTAAGAATGTGCTAGCCTCATTTACTGCAAGAAAAAAATCTGCATTACCATAAGCCTGAGCTTCTGTTAATGTAGAAAAATTAAGATATACACTTGCAATTTTATCGCGATCATTTAAGGTCGCGTTGTGTTGACCTCTTACTGTAATTAAATTAGACATGTCCCAAAATTTTTCAAGACTACGGGTTCTATTATTTACATAGTTTGTGTATTCCCCATCTGCCCCAAAATATTGAGAATCTGTGTCAATAAAAGTATATAGTTGAGCTATCTGTGTATAAATATCGTAATACTGAGCGCCTAAAGCATCAATATTACTACTTACTGAAGCGTTAATTACATCATTAAATGGTGTTGTCGCACAACTGGTAGGTTCTACGAGACTCGAAATCTTAAATTTAAAATCGTTGTGTGTGAAAAAAGCAGGAGTTTCTAAAACATCTAAATTGGTACTTTCTGTATTAGCGGTAGCTGTTAAATTCATTTCCACCGAAGTTTCTAAAGTTTCATCTTGACTACAAGAAGTTAATACGAGACTTCCAATGGCTAACATTTTTAAATAATTCTTAATCATATTCGTGCTGTTTTTTAAATATTATTTCAGACAATTTAAAGATTAGGTAGATAACCACCAACATTTAAAAAATTTTAACACAAAAGCCTTTTATGCTCGTTTTTTAAGGGAAGCTTAATTAGGTTTTTTGAATTTGTCATATAGCAATGTATTTGAGATAACATTTTCTGACAATAAGAATTACTATATTTTTGCCTGTCTAAAATGTTATCTTTAGCATAAATTAAAACGAAAAAATTTCGTTTTAAAGAATACAAATCAAAAAATCCTAATTTACTTTAAATTAGAGATTTACTAAATATAGGATCTCATGGCGTGTGGAAATTGTGGTACGACCGTTAACGGTCAGCCACGTGGTTGTCAAAATAATGGTACCTGTGGTACAGATGGTTGCAATAAATTAACGGTTTTTGACTGGTTAGCAAATATGAGCTTACCAGATGGGCAAGAACCTTTTGATTTTGTAGAAGTTCGTTTTAAAAACGGGCGTAAAGAGTTTTTTAAGAACGTAGATAATCTTCAGATTAATATAGGTGAGGTATTAGCTGTACAGGCTGCTTCTGGTCATGATATAGGTATTGTTTCGCTTACTGGCGAGCTAGTACGTATTCAAATGAAAAAGAAAAAGGTGCCTTATGACACCGAAGAATTTTTAAAAATATATAGAAAGGCAAATCAGAAAGATGTAGAAATCTGGCAAGGTGTAAAAGATCGCGAAGAAGCAATGAAAGTGCGTTCTAGACAAATAGCCATTCGTCTTAACCTGCATATGAAAATCTCTGATATTGAGTTTCAGGGCGATGGTTCTAAAGCTACCTTTTATTATACTGCAGAAGAGCGCGTAGATTTTAGACAGCTTATTAAAGAGTTTGCACAAGAATTTAGAACGCGCATAGAAATGCGTCAAATAGGTTTTAGACAGGAAGCAGCTCGTCTGGGCGGTATAGGCTCTTGTGGTCGAGAGTTGTGTTGTTCTACCTGGTTAACAGATTTTAGATCGGTGACGACAAGCGCAGCCCGCTATCAGCAGCTATCGTTAAATCCTCAAAAACTTGCGGGACAGTGCGGTAAGCTTAAATGTTGTTTAAATTATGAGCTTGATGCATATTTAGATGCATTAAAAGACTTTCCGAAGACGGAACAAAAATTAAAGACCGAAAAAGGAACTGCGGTTTGTCAAAAAATAGACATTTTTCAGGGACATCTGTGGTATGCATACGAAGGTGAGTGGATGAACTGGCACAAACTTACCACCACACAGGCAAATGAGATATTAGAATCTAATAAAAAGAATGTGCCTGTTGCGAGTCTTGAAGAATATGCAGCAGAACTAATTTCAGATACTAAAGTAGATTTTGGTAACGTTGTTGGGCAAGACAGTTTAACACGTTTTGACAAGCCTAAAGTAGCTCGTAAAAAGTCTAAAGGCAGAAGAAAGAAATCAAATTATCGTAAAAAAGGCCCAAGTAATAATGCATAAATTTTGCTATGCACTTTTAATTTTAATCTGTTGTTCAGCTTGTGATGAGAAGGCTGTTTTTCACGAGTATAAAAGTCTTCCAGATTACTGGGAAAGCGACACTGCAGTGGTTTTTAAGGTAAATAAACTTGATAGTTTGACTAACTATAATTTGTTTATCACTTTGAGAAACACAAATGAATACGCATTTAGCAATTTATTTTTAATCTCAGAATTGCAATTTCCTAATGGGAAAACCATTACAGATACTTTAGAATATAAAATGGCACGACCTGATGGGTCCTGGCTGGGAGAGGGTTTTGGAGATTTAAAAGAAAATAAACTTTGGTATAAAGAGAATTTCAGGTTTACTGAAGCAGGCGAATACCAGTTTAGACTCAAACAGGCAATGCGACGCAATGGTAGCGTAAACCCTGTACAAGAATTAGGTGGTATTGTAGATGTGGGCTTACGCATCGAAAAAATTAAAGAATAAAAAATGGCTCAGAAGACAAAAAAAACAGCTAAGAATACACCCAGTAACGCACCGTATATAAAAGGATTTTGGATTTTATTTTTTGGATCTATAGGAGCGCTTGTTCTTGTTTTCCTTTTAGCTTCCTGGGGTGTTTTTGGAAGTTTACCCACGTTTGACGAATTAGAAAACCCTGAAAGTAATCTGGCTACAGAAATCCTTTCTTCAGATGGAAAAACCTTAGGGAAATTTTATAATGAAAACAGAACTCCTGTAAAATATAGCGACTTACCTCAAAATTTAATTGATGCAGTTGTGGCAACTGAAGATAGACGATTTTATGATCACTCTGGTATAGATGTGCGAGGTACAACACGCGCCGTTGCCTATATGGGCTCAAAAGGTGGTGCAAGTACCATCACACAGCAGCTCGCAAAATTGCTCTTTTCTGATACACCCGGCAGTACGCTAGAACGCCTGGTGCAGAAAGTAAAAGAATGGATTATTGCTGCGCGACTTGAGAGACAATACACAAAAGAAGAGATAATCACCATGTATTTGAACAAGCAGGATTTCTTGTTTCAGGCGGTGGGAATACGTTCTGCTTCAAAAATTTACTTTGACAAAGAACCCATAGAGTTACGTCCTGAAGAATCTGCAGTAATTGCTGCAATGCTTAAAAATCCGCGACAGTTTAATCCGCATCGTGAGATTTCTAAAGACAATGCTTTAGAACGCCGTAACACAGTTTTAGCTCTTATGGCTCAAACCGGTAAGCTTACAATACAGGAGCGCGATAGCCTTATGGCAATGCCCATGAAAATTAATTTTTCACCAGAAGGCCATGCAGATGGTATTGCAACTTATTTTAGAGAATATCTACGCGCATTTATGGCAGACTGGATTAAAAATAATCCTAAAGGTAAAGATGCAGATGGTAATGAAGAGTTCTATAATATTTATCGCGACGGGTTAGTTATAACCACTACGATAGATTCGCGTATGCAGCGTTATGCAGAGCAGTCTGTTACTGCGCACATGGAGAATTTACAGCGTGAGTTTGATAAACAAAATGAAAGAAACAAAACAGCTCCCTTTAGAGATATAACAGAAGACGAAGAGCAGAAAATTTTATATCGTGCAATGCGTACTTCAGATCGCTGGAGAAAAATGGCCGCTAATGGTATTTCAGAAGAAAAAATTAGAGCATCGTTTGATATTAAAACAGATATGCGTGTTTTTGCGTGGAAGAATGGAGCTTCAGAAATAGATACTATTTTAACCCCTAAAGATAGCATACGATATTATAAGCGCTTTTTTAGAGCTGGTTTAATGAGTCTTACACCGCAGACCGGCGAGGTAAAAGCATGGGTAGGTGGTATAGATTATAAGCATTTTCAATACGATCACGTAAAAACCGGAAAGCGCCAGGTGGGTTCTACATTTAAACCTTTTCTGTATGCTACAGCCATAGATCAATTACACCTATCTCCTTGCGATACAATCCCTAATATTCCTTACTGTATTCCTGCGGGAGAAATGGGAGCCCAGCGTGACTGGTGCCCTGAAAATTCTGGAGGGCAATATGGTGGTATGGTGACTTTAAAAAGTGCATTGGCACAATCAATTAATACCGTTTCTGCCCGTTTAATGCATCGTGTGGGGCCACAAACGGTAATTGATTTAATAGCAAAATTAGGTATAGATACTAAAGATATACCGGTAGTGCCGTCTATTGCTTTAGGTACTCCAGATATTAGTTTATTTGAGATGGTTTCTGCTTATTCTGCCTTTGCAAACAAAGGGGTTCACGTTGAGCCGCAAATAGTTTCTACAATCGTTGACAAAAACGGGACGGTTTTGTACCAAAGCATTCCGGAAGCTAAAGACGTCTTAAGTAAAGAATCTGCATACGTAACGGTTAACCTTATGGAAGGAGTAACTCAATACGGTTCTGGTGCCAGACTACGCTCGGGAGCAATAAATAGTGATGTTTATAAAAAAGTAATTACGGGGCATCCGTATGCTTTTAAAAATCCTATCGCGGGTAAAACGGGTACTACACAAAATCAAAGTGATGGTTGGTTTATGGGTATGGTGCCTAATCTGGTTACCGGTGTTTGGGTAGGAGGAGATGATAGATCGGTTCACTTTTCTTCTATAACCTACGGTCAGGGGGCAACTATGGCGTTACCTATCTGGGGGAGTTTTATGAAAAAATGTTACGCAGATGAGGCACTAAAAATTTCACAGGGCGCATTTGAGAAACCAGAAAATCTTTCTATACGCATAGATTGTTCTCAGTCTGAAGCCAGTTCGCATCAATCTGATATTATTGACGAACTTGACTTTTAGTTTAAATACAGTTGTAAGTTTTTATTAGAATTGCGGCGTAAAATGAATTGCATAAATTCTTGCAAAAAAATTGCCGTTGGCTGCGTTGTTTCGTAATTTTCTGTATCTAAAATCAGAAAATGATAATAAAAACAGTGCATTCAGTTTCAGAAGCTCTTGAAGGTGTTACTGATTCAATGACAATGATGTTTGGAGGCTTTGGCCTCAGCGGAATTCCTGAGAATGCTATTTCACAATTAGTTAAACTGGGTGTAAAAGAGTTAACATGCATTTCTAATAATGCAGGAGTTGATGATTTTGGACTGGGCTTACTACTTCAGAAAAAGCAAATCAAAAAAATGATTTCTTCCTATGTAGGCGAAAATGCAGAATTTGAACGCCAAATGTTGAGTAACGAGCTTGATGTTGAGCTTATTCCGCAAGGAACTTTGGCCGAACGTTGCCGGGCTGCTCAGGCAGGATTTCCGGCATTTTATACTCCAGCAGGGTACGGTACAGAAGTAGCTAAAGGTAAAGAAACCCGAGAGTTTAACGGTAAAATGTATGTGCTTGAAGAAGCATTTAAAGCCGATTTTGCGTTTGTCAAAGCTTGGAAGGGTGATACCGCAGGTAATCTTATTTTTAAGGGAACAGCTCGCAATTTTAACCCAAATATGTGTGGCGCCGCAACAATTACAGTTGCCGAAGTAGAAGAACTCGTACCTGCTGGAGAACTTGACCCCAACCAAATACACATTCCCGGTATTTTTGTTCAACGTATTTTTAAAGGATCTGCCTATGAGAAGCGTATCGAACAACTTACTGTAAGAAAACGATAAACCAATAAATTAATCACGATTAATAATAAAAATAAATAAAATGGCACATTTAAGATTAGGAGATATAGCACCAGATTTTACAGCAAATACTACCGAAGGTGAAATCAATTTTCACGAATGGCTAGGAGACAGCTGGGGAATTTTGTTTTCGCATCCGGGAGATTATACGCCGGTGTGTACAACAGAATTGGGTACTGTGGCAAATTATTACCCAGAGTTTAAAAAACGTAATGTAAAGCCTATTGCAATTAGCGTAGACAGCGTTGAAGAACATATGGGATGGATTAAAGACATCAACGAAACTCAAAATACAACGATGAACTATCCTATCATAGGTGATGAGAGCCGCAAGGTTTCTGAATTATATGATATGATACATCCAAATGCTAGTGAGAAAGCTACGGTACGTTCGGTATTTATCATTGGACCAGATAAGAAAATAAAATTAACACTTACCTATCCACCTTCTACAGGTCGTAATTTTGACGAGATTATACGGGTAATAGACTCTCTTCAACTTACTGCATATCATAAAGTAGCAACACCGGCAAACTGGAAAGATGGCGAAGATTGCGTAATCTCACCAAGCGTAAGTAATGAGCAAATACCAGAATTTTTTCCGAAGGGGCATACAGAGATTAAGCCGTATTTAAGAATGACACCACAACCCAATAAATAATGCTAGATAAAAACGGAATCGCTAAGCGCATAGCTCGTGAAGTTAAGGATGGCTTCTATGTTAATCTGGGTATAGGTATTCCCACGCTGGTTGCTAATTATGTTAGAGATGATATAGAAGTTGAATTTCAGAGTGAAAATGGAATATTAGGAATGGGTCCTTTCCCTTTTGAAGGTGAAGAGGATGCAGACCTGATTAATGCAGGTAAACAAACCATTACAGCACTTAAAGGCGCTTCTTTTTTTGACTCTGCAACAAGTTTTTCAATGATACGTGGTCAACATGTACATCTTACCATTTTAGGTGCTATGGAGGTAGCTGAAAATGGTGATATTGCAAACTGGAAAATTCCCGGAAAAATGGTTAAAGGTATGGGAGGTGCAATGGATCTTGTTGCCAGTGCCGAAAATATTATTGTAGCCATGATGCATACTAATAGAGAAGGAGAATCTAAACTTCTTAAACGCTGTTCTCTGCCGCTTACGGGTGTAGGTTGTGTGACTAAAATCGTTACTAATCTTGCTGTGATCGAGGTTACGCCTAAAGGCTTTAGGCTGTTAGAACGTGCTCCAGGGGTATCTGTTGATGAAATTATTAAAGCAACAGAAGGTTATTTAGAAGTCCCTGCAGAAGTCCCGGAAATGATACTCGCTTAAAGATTTTGTACATCAATTTATAAGGAGCCTTAGGGCTCTTTTTTTTATCTTCCTAGTGTCAAAAATAATCGTTGAATGAATTAAGTCACTAAAAACAACGCTAAAAAGCAAGTTAAAACAGGTGAAAAACACTTTTTTTTAACGTTTTTTAAAATTAGTTACTCAAATTCTTGCGCGAACTGAAAATTACAATTACTTTAGTCACTCCCAAATCAGGATTTTTTAGATATAAAGTTTAGGAGGAGTCCTTTCAATTATTACTTAATTTCAAAGCAGGAGTGTTTTGATGTTATGATTTGTTAATAAACCGCAGGGGGAGCCCGGCGGTTTTTTTATATCTAAATAAAAAAAGTTAAATTCACGTTAACGAAAAATAAGAAATAAGACCATGCCAACACTTTCTCCCGTTAAGAATCATAAGTCTAAAGGCTTAAATGCAGTTTTACAAGATACCTATCAAACTACACGAAGTATTCTCTACCTCTTTAAAAAAGTTTTTTTATTTATGTTTTAAATTCCTTTAGGAATTGCCTCGATTAAGGCTTTAGTATAATCGCTTTGAGGATTTTCGTATACAGCATCTGCTTCTCCGCTTTCCTCAAATCTACCGTTTCGCATAACCAGCAAACGGTCTGAAATATATTTCACTACGGCCAGATCGTGAGAAATAAATAAATACGTAAAACCGTATGAGGTTTTTAAGGTATTAAGCAGATTAAGTACCTGAGCCTGTACAGAGATGTCCAGTGCAGATACAGACTCATCACAGACTATAAACTTAGGCCTTACTGCAATAGTGCGTGCTATACCTATACGTTGTCGTTGACCACCACTAAATTCATGAGGATACCGGTCATAATGCTCAGGCAATAAACCTACTTCTTGAAGTAATTTTAAGGCTTCTGCTTTACGCTCTTCTGAAGATTTATACAGTTTATGTACCTGCATAGCTTCGGTAATAGAACGACCTACAGTAAGCCTAGGATTTAAAGAAGAATAGGGGTCCTGAAATATGATCTGAATATCTTTGCGAAGTGTTCTTAGTTCTTTTGAAGACAACAGAGTTAAGTCTTTTCCTTTATAGAAAATTGCTCCGCTGGTAGTTTTGTCTAACTGAAGAATTAAATTTCCTAAAGTTGACTTTCCGCAGCCAGACTCACCAACAAGGCCTAAGGTCTCACCTTCATAAATTTTAAAACTTACTTCATTTACTGCTTTTAGAGTTTCTGTCTTTCCGAAGAATGAAACCTTAGAATAATACTCTTTTGTAGCGTTTTTGATTTCTAATAATGGGGTTTTGCTGTATATCTTCTCGTGTTCAAGTTCCCGTTCTGCCTTAGTCACTGGTTTAGCAAGTGCATTTCCCTTTAAAAAATCTGATACAGTAGGTAGTTTTGCAAGCCGTTCGCTTGTAGAAGGGCGGGCATAGATTAAAGCTTTTGTGTAGTCTTCTTTAGGGTCTTTAAAGATGGTTTTAGCGCTGCCCTGCTCAATAATTTTACCGCGATACATTACAATAACACGATCTGCAATCTCACTTACGAGAGAGAGGTCGTGTGAAATAAATAAAATACTCATCTCCGTTTGTTGCTGCAATTCTTTTAAAAGCAAGATAATCTCTTTTTGAACCGTTACATCTAGCGCGGTTGTAGGCTCATCTGCTATTAATAATTTGGGTTTGCAGGCAATTGCCATAGCAATCATTACCCGCTGTTTTTGCCCACCGCTTATCTCGTGAGGATAGGCTTTAAATGCTGCTTCGGGTCTAGGTAATTTTACCTGATTAAAAAGTTTTAGAGTTTCTTCTTTCGCAGCTTTCTTAGAGAGATTTGTATGTCTTATTAAGATCTCGGTAACCTGTTTCCCGCAACGCATAGAAGGGTTTAGGGAACTCATAGGTTCTTGAAAAATCATCGAAATCTTATTACCGCGTATTTTTTGGAGTTCGTTATCTGATAATTGAAGTAAATCTCTTCCCTCAAATAAAATACCTCCCGAAGTAATTTCTGTAATGCGCTTGGGAAGTAAACCCAAAACAGCCAAATTTGTAACTGATTTGCCTGACCCTGATTCTCCTACTACACCTACAATCTCGTTCTGCATAATATTAAAATCAATACTATGCAAAACCTGATTCGTTTGCTTTCCGGTTTTGAAACCGAGGCTAAGATCTTTTATTGAAAGTAGGGCTGTTGTATTCACAGCCTAAATTTACAATTTCCTATAGTATTTAAACTGAAATGATCTCTGTCTCTAGTAATAAAGCTTCATTGCGCAGGCGCAAAACAATTTGTGCAACGGCGACGACATCACGTTCGCAATATTCTACAATACGCGCAATATCATTTTCTAAATAAAATACATCGCGTACCTGGCTACCATCTATATCGGTTTTAGGAGAAGGAATATTTAGGATTTTGGTGAGTAGTTTTAGAGAAGTATAGTGTTTGTAATCGCCAAACTTCCACATTTCCAAGGTGTCAAGATGCGGAATTTCCCAGGGTTTTTTGCCGAATAAATCTAATTTAAACGGAAGTGCAATCCCATTAATAATCATACGTCGTGCGATAAACGGGAAGTCAAACTCTTTACCATTGTGGGCACACAATAGGTGTTGCGGCTTATTAAAATGTTCTGATAGAAGTTTTTTAAATTCAAGCAGGAGGTTACGTTCATCTCCTTGAAAGGAGGTTGTTCTAAATGTACGCACGGCGTCTTTAACTTTAAAATAACCTACCGAAATACAAACGATTTTACCAAACTCAGCCCAAATACCTGCCCTGTCGTAAAACTCTTCTGCTGTAAAATCATCTTTGCGCTGATACTGAGTTTTATCGGCAAATAATTCCTGCATATCTGTATCTAAATCGCTAAAATTTTCGAGTTGAGGTACGGTTTCTATATCTAGAAATAAAATGTTTTCTAAGTGTATTTTTGATAGCATAATTTAGATTTCTGTTGCAATTTTTGAAAACTGTCAATGATAAAAATTCAATCATCCACATAGGATAACCTAGTTGTAAACTAAATATAATCAAAAGTTTATGAAAAAAGTAAGGAGCTTAAAAACTCTAAAATAGCGTTTGTTGTGTAACCGGACTTTCGTGCTCAAGAAGCCATTTTTTACGCCAGATGCCACCAGCGTAACCCGTCATAGAATGATCGCTGCCAATCACACGGTGGCATGGTACAATAATAGCAATCGGGTTTTTACCATTTGCAGTAGCTGCTGCGCGTATTACTTTTGGGTCGCCAAGATCTTTGGCCATTTGTAAATAGGAAGTGGTTTTCCCAAAAGGGATTTTAGCCAGTTGTAACCACACTTTTTTTTGAAAATCGGTGCCTTGTAGATTCAATTTTAGATTAAAATCTTTTAAATCTCCTGTAAAATAGTGTTCTAATTGAGAAACTACATCTTGAAGCTCTTTAGGTATTGCCTCGCTTTGCGAAATTTTTTCATCTAAAAACGTTACAGATACCAATCCTTCTTGATCTCCTTTAATTAATAGTGTTCCCAAAGGAGAATCTAGATAGGCTTCTTTCATTCTGAAGGTTTATCAACATCCTCGTTTTTTACATTTACATCGTGCTGAGGAGATAACTCAACTGTTTTAGAGTTCTCTGGAATTTTGTCTAGAACGATTCCCATACGTTTTGCACGGCGTTCCCAGTTTTTACGAGCCTGCACCTGCATATCTTCAATAGTGTCACTCTCGTCCATTATTTCAAGCCCCAGAAGCGTTTCTATAATGTCTTCCATAGTGACAACACCTATTGTGTTACCAAAATGGTCTGTTACTAATGCAATATGCCCACGACTGGTGACAAAAGTGTCAAAAAGTGCAGGTATGGGTTGATCTGCATCTACAATAAGAATATCTCTTTTTATATCTGAAAGCAATTTCTCTCCCTGTTCTTCTACAATTTCCTCGAGAACATCATCTTTTAAAATAAAGCCGGTTATGTTGTGTGATTTTTTACTGAAAACAGGTATTCTCGAAAACTTAAGATGTGGATGTTCTTTATGAAATTGATTTAAAGTTTTAGTCTCATCTTCGGTCACCACAACTGGAAAAGGCGTCATTACATCTTTTGCCATCACCGATTTAAAAACCAGTAGATTCTTAATTACAGTAGTCTCATTATCTTCAAAAACTCCTTCTTTTTCAGCTGCATCGGTGAGTGCTAAAAATTCTTCACGGCTCATTGTACTTACATGAGCAGATTTACCCACAAGTTTAGTTACTTGAGTCAACAACCATAAAATACCGGTATATTTTAGAAATATTAGAATAAGCGTTAAGGTCTTCGCTGTAAAGTTGCCCAGAGATTTCCAGTAAGTAGCACCTATTGTTTTAGGGATAATTTCTGAAAGTACAAGTATTAATAAGGTCATTATTGTAGAAACAATAGCGACAAAATTGAGTCCTAAAACAGAAAAATCCCAACCTGACTCAGCAGCCATTGTACCTGCTTGATCCCCTACTAAAATTGCACCCACAGTATGCGCAATGGTATTTAAAGTTAAAATAGCAATTAGGGGTTTGTCTATGTCTTTTTTAAAGTTAGCCAATGTCTTGGCGTATGCATGACCTTCCTTAGTTTTAATGCGTATAAAACTTGGAGTAACACTTAATAAAACCGCTTCCAGGATAGAACATAGAAACGAGAAAAATATAGATATAAATGCAAAGGCGATTAGTAGACCCATTGGTTTAGTTTGATTTGAGATAAAGATACCATAATCAAAACACCTTACAAACAGGTTAAGAAAAGCTTAGGTTAAACTCAAAATTATTTGAAAAAAAAGAGGCTCAACGAGCCTCTTTTAAATTTAATAATATTGAAGATCGATTATGAAATCAACTTCACTACATCTTTAGCAAAATAACTGGCAATTAGATCTGCACCTGCGCGTTTAATCGCATATGTTTGTTCAAGAACCACAGCGTCGTGATCTAACCAGCCGCGCTCTGATGCCGCTTTTATCATTGCATATTCGCCACTTACCTGATATACAGCAACCGGTACATTTACCGTGTTTTTAATATCGCGTACAATATCAAGGTAGCAAAGACCTGGTTTTACCATAACAATATCTGCACCTTCTTCAATATCCATGAGGGTTTCTTTAATGGCTTCGTCACGATTAGCATAATCCATCTGATAGGTCTTTTTATCTTTTGGAACATCCTTAAGATCAACAGGAGCACTGTCTAACGCATCTCTAAACGGCCCGTAAAAAGCTGAAGCATATTTTGCTGAGTAACTCATAATACCCACATCGTGATGCCCTTCATCTTCGAGTAGTGTGCGCATTTCAAAAATACGACCGTCCATCATATCACTGGGAGCAACCATATCTGCACCGGCATTAGCGTGAGAAAGCGCCATTTCAGCTAAAATTGCACTAGAATCATCATTAAGTACTTTGCCACCTCCTACAATACCATCGTGCCCAAAAGATGAGAAGGGATCTAAGGCGACATCGGTCATAACTACCATACCCGGCACTGCATCTTTAACTGCTTTTATAGCTCGTTGCATAAGTCCGTCAGGATTTAATGCTTCAGTACCTTTATTATCTTTCAGTTTATCATCTACTTTTACAAAAAGTAACACGCTTTTAATACCCAGCGACCATACTTCTTTAGCTTCTTTTTTAAGATTGTCAAGACTCAGGCGATAATAACCCGGCATTGATGCAATTTCATCTTTAACTGCTTTTCCTTCTACCACAAAAACAGGTAGAATAAAGTCATTAGGCGATATGATAGTTTCACGTACTAAAGCGCGCATAGCTTCTGAAGTACGTAATCTGCGATTTCTTCTTAATGGAAACATATTATTAATTTTAAATTCTATTCTTCAAGTTAAACCCAGTCTCTTGGGTTTTCTAAAACCTCTACCAGTTTTGCTTCTTCACTATCCGGCTCGGGATGATGGTCGTAGCGCCATTGCACATTAGGAGGAAGGCTCATTAATATACTTTCTATTCTCCCATTTGTTTTAAGGCCAAAAAGCGTTCCTTTATCGTGTACCAGATTAAATTCTACATAGCGACCGCGACGTACTTCCTGCCAGTCTCGCTCTTTTTCGCCGTATGGCAAGGCTTTTCTTTTTTCTAAAATAGGAGCGTAAGCATCTAGAAAGCTATTACCTACTTCAGTTACAAAATTGTACCAGTCTTGCATGGAGCGCTCTGAAGTAGCTTTTAAGTAATCAAAAAATAAACCACCTATACCACGGGCTTCGCCACGATGGCTGTTGTAAAAATACTCATCACAGCGCGCTTTGTAATGACTATAAAAGTCTGGATCGTGCGCATCACAGGCTGTTTTACAAGTCTGATGAAAATGAATAGCATCCTCTTCAAAAAGATAATATGGTGTCAAATCTTGTCCACCACCAAACCACGAATCTACCAGCGTACCGTCTTTCTCGTACATCTCAAAATAACGCCAGTTTGCGTGCACGGTAGGAGCATATGGGTTCTTAGGGTGAATAACCAGACTAAGTCCACACGCAAAGAAATCACAATCACCTACATTAAAATACTTCTGCATAGCAGGAGCCAGGGCACCATGTACTTCTGAAATATTGACGCCTCCTTTTTCTATTACAGCGCCATTCTCAAGCACACGCGTACGCCCGCCACCACCTTCTTTGCGAACCCAATTATCTTCTTTAAACCTTGCAGAACCATCTATTGCTTCTAGTTTTGAAGTAATTGTGTCTTGTAAATTCTTTATGTAGTTAACAAACTGTTCTCTCATTGGGTAACTGCTTATTCTTATTTTTTTAAAATATAAAGCTCCATATCCTGAGCTTCTTTACCTTCTGGTTTAAATTCCTTTTCAAGAGTGCTGTGCCATACAAAGCCGCTGTGTTCTGCGACTGCTATACTCTTTGTATTTGTTTTGTGGGTGATGATTTTAAAGCTTGAAATCTGGTGGTTTAAAAAAGCAAAATCTACAATTTGAGATACCGCTTGTGTTATCCATCCTCTTCCTTGAAACCGCGGACTCAAACAATACGCTAATTCTGCTTCATTATTTTCAAAATCAAGATCTTTTAAGATGACCAATCCAGCAATCTCTGGATGTATAAGGGTATGTATTGCAAAGGTGAAATCTGTTTTATTTGCTGCTTCCTTTTCTTTAAGCGCAATATATTTTTTAGTAGCAGAAAGCGAAGTATTCTCACTTAAAGTTATCGGGAAATATTCTTTAAAGGCATCATTATCATCCTTTAAAAGAAGGTGTAGCGCTTTAGCATCTTCTGCATTTATTAATGCAATTTCAAATTGAGATTCTTCGGTCATTGGTTTTTTTGATCTAAAAGGGTGAGCGTTGTTTTGCTTGCCGCTGTAACCGAAATGGGCAAAACCAGAACTATTCCGACGATCGGAATCAAAAGAAAAAGCATAAATACAATACCGTTGCCTATCGCAAAACCTCGATTTTGTTTCACAAAAGAAACACTTTCGCGGTAGCGCAAATGCCGTTCCAACGTATAATCCATATTACCAAAACCTGCGTAATAGGCTTGTATTAAAAATAGCACCAAAGTCGCAATGATACCTACAACAGGAATTAAACTCAACAGCAATAAAGGCATTGTCATAAGTAATTCCCAACCTAGATTACGCAGGTTTATACGTATACCGCGTATAAGTTGGCTTGCATTTGAAGTATCTCGATGTTGATGAATTCCGGGCTGTAAATAGGCTTCTATTTTCTCAGAAACAGGGCTCATAAAAGGAGCCGAGAATGCCATTATTAGGTGTTTGTAGAGCAAAAGCCCCAAAGCTATAATTACTAGAGCACCTATTAGGTTACTAAGGGTTGTCATAGTTTCTGCTCCCCAACTCCAGACCCATAAACCTGATATAAAACCACCTATAGTATCAGAAAGTCCCCATGCCGTAATCCCTATTAATAGAGCGGTAACAAAGCTTATTACCATAGGGATTGCAAAGTATTTCCAGAGGTTTAATTTGTGAATTAAACTTATGGAATCTTTGTAAGCCGCAAGTCCTTTAACTATAGATTTTATCATTCTTCAGAAATGTATACAAGCTGATTTTTCAAATTTACCACCTCTTCCGGCTTACAGATTTGCTGTGCTTCCTGTGCTTTCTTCATTAATAAAAGTACAATTTCGTCTTCTTTTTTATTAATCAATTCTGCCAGCAATAAGATGCCTACATTGTTGTTGTGCAAATCCATCGCGCGTTCTAGCGGTTTATTAACTGCAATATTTTCGTGCGCTGTAGTAACTTTTAGCGCCCAGTTTTTTGCAGTTGCTTCATTACCGGTCTTATCATATACAGCTTTTGCTAATAAGATTGTCCATAATGCATGTCTAAATGCATTTGCAGCATTGCTTTTATGATGTGTATTGCCGTAGTGTTTATTTGCCAGCTGTACTGCATGTTGCGTTGCCTGCAATGTCAATTTGATATAAAAAGGCTTTACAATAAATAATTTGACAAGCTTAAAAAGCTGATGGGCATCAAATGATTTTAAGCGCGCCCAGATTTTCATCGTTCGGCTTTATACTCTTTTACAGCTTCAATAAATGCACCTGCATTTTCTAGCGGAATATTCGGTAAAATACCGTGGCCCAGATTAACAATATATTTGTCTTTGCCAAAAGCATCAATCATTTCGGTAACCATACGTTTTATTTCGCTCGGGGGCGAAAACAGGCGTGTAGGGTCAAAATTTCCCTGTAATGTAATGTTTCCTCCGGTTAAATAACGAGCATTGCGTGCGCTACACGTCCAGTCGACTCCTAATGCCGAAGCGCCACTTTTAGCCATTTCGCCAAGTGCAAACCAGCAGCCTTTACCAAATGCGATTACCGGAATCTCGTCTCTTAAAGCATCTATAATTTGTTGCATATACTGCCAGCTAAATTCTTGATAATCTACAGGAGATAGCATGCCGCCCCAACTGTCAAAAACCTGAACCGCATTAACCCCTGCTTTTACCTTTTCTTTTAAATAAAGAATTGTAGTATCTGTAATTTTCTGCAGCAATTCGTGTGCAGCAAGCGGCTGTGTAAAACAAAACTCCTTTGCTATATCAAAATTCTTAGAGCCCTGTCCCTGCACACAGTAGCATAAGATTGTCCATGGGCTACCGGCAAAACCAATTAACGGAATTTCGTCATTCAGTTTTTCTTTAGTCATTTTTATAGCATCCATCACATAACCCAGGGTGTCGTTGATATTGGGCACAATCACGCGATCCAGATCTTTTTGAGACCGAATAGGATCTGGCAACCACGGCCCAACACCCGGTTTCATCTCTACGTGAATATTCATCGCCTGCGGAATTACTAAAATATCACTGAATAAGATCGCAGCATCCATACCATAACGGCGTATGGGTTGCACGGTAATTTCACTGGCTAATTCTGGAGTTTGACAACGGGTAAAAAAATCATACTTAGCCTTTATTTCCTGAAATTCGGGTAAATATCTTCCTGCCTGTCGCATCATCCATACCGGTGGTCGTTCAACAGTTTCTCCTTTTAATGCTCTTAAAAATAAATCGTTTTTGATCATAATGTTAGTTTAATGCTTTTACTGCTCTGGCGATCACACTTTCTACTGTGGTAGCGTTAGCAACGGTAAAATGCTCAGTATGTTTTTTTGCTTCGGTTGCAGTGGTTTCTCCTATGCAAACGGCTAGCGTATTTTCTAATGTATTTTGAGTTATAAAACTCTGAACACCACTCGGACTAAAAAAGAGTGTAGCGTCAAAATGCTGTTTAAAGATTTTTGTGTTTAAACGGGTTTTGTAAACTTCAATCTCTTCAAAATCAACATTATTTTCTTTAAAAATTTGAGGTAATTCTGCTCTTCTGCTTTCACCGCAAAAGAAGATAAATCGCTCATTTTTATAGGCATTCACAATAAAATGAGCTAATTTCTTAGCATTATCTGAAGCGTTGATCACTTTGAAGCTGTTTTCTAAAAGTATAGCTTCGGTTTTGGGACCTACGCAAAAGCACTTGTAATCTTGCACACCTAACTGTTCTGCCTTTAGAGAAAGGAGCCCTTTAATGTCTGCGGACTCATTGGGTTCTTTATGCATTTTATTCAAAAATGCATTTACGGCATTTTTGCTCGTAAAGATTAGATATTCAAGAGTATCCGAAAGTTCAAAATCTAAATACTCAATTTGTATAGCATCGTATTCAACCACAGAAAAACCAGCACCCAGAATTAAATTCTTTTGAGAAGGGGTTAATTTTTTTGTGGAGAGTATAGATTTCATCAGAGTATGGGGTATTACAACTCTTTTTTAATGGACTCCATCAACTCGCGACCACCACTTTCAAGTATTTTGAGTGCGCAAAGAGTTCCAAAGTTTTGACATTCAGAAACCGGAACGCTCTCTTCTATTTCCATTTTTTGAGTGCCGTCTAAGCTAAATAGAACTCCTTTAAAATGAATACGCTCTTCTTTAATTTCTGCAAAGGCACCAATAGGTGCTGTACAGCCGCCTTCTAAAGTTCTTAAAAACTCACGTTCTACATGAGTTGCTAATTCAGAATCTTTATGATTAAGTTGTGCGCAGGCTTCTTTGCAATACGAGTCGTTTTGCATTACTGCAATAACCATTGCGCCTTGTGCCGGTGCCGGTAACATCCAGTCGAGCACGATGTGATTATCAGGCTTTAAGTTTATGCGTTCTAAACCTGCTTTTGCAAAAACAGCACCTACCCAATCGCTATCAGCAACTTTTTGAAGTCGGGTATTTACGTTTCCGCGTAAATCAACGACCTGATGATGGGGGTATTTATTTAACCACTGGGCTTTACGTCGTAAACTACCGGTTGCAATAGTAGCATTAGCATCAAAATTTGAAGAATTCTTTCCGTCTTTAAAAACAAAAATATCTTCACTGGCAGCGCGTTCTAAAACAGCTCCCTGAATAATTCCTTTAGGCAACTGTGTAGGCACATCTTTCATAGAGTGAACCGCAATGTCTACGGTACCATTGATCATTGCAACATCAAGAGTTTTTGTAAAAATACCGGTAATACCTAATTCATACAGCGGTTTGTCAAGAATAAGATCGCCGGTAGATTTAACAGACACGAGTTCGGTTTTATAGCCTAGATTTTCTAATTTATGCTGTACAGTATGTGCCTGCCAGAGCGCTAATTCGCTGTCGCGGGTACCTATGCGTATGGTTTTTGCCAAAACTTAATGATTTTGAAGTTTGAACACTTTTTGAATTAATTCCAAACTCTCGGTGTGTGAAATATCTTCGGTTTTTAAGTGTTTAGCAAACTGAGTAGTAATTTTTTGAATAATGCGCTCGCTGATAATTTCAGCTTGTTCTTCATTAAAGTTTGCGATTTTACGACGTTGATTGTCAATCTCACCATCTTTCATATGGGCAAGTTTCATCTTAAGCGCTTTAATAGTAGGCGCAAACTGGCGTGTAGTCAGCCACTCGTAAAATTCGTCTTGTATTTCTTTATTAATTGCTATTGCCTGTGGCAACTGCTTTTTACGACGATTTAAGGTGTCGTTTGTTATTTTTGAAAGTTGGTCAAGATGCACTAATGTAACGCCTTCAACCTCTTCAACATTTTCATGCACATTTTTAGGAATGCTTAAATCAAGTATAAGCAAAGGTTTTTTAGTATATAAAAGCTCTTTTGAAATTGTAGGCTTTTGTGCCCCGGTTGCTACGATAAGAACATCAGCTGTAGCAATTTCAGATTGTATATCTGCATAATCTTTAACGATAAGATTAAATTTTCCAGCTATTTTTTCGGCTTTGTCTTTGGTGCGGTTTATAAGCGTAATGTTTTCATTGCGCGTATGCTTTACGAGATTTTCACAGGTATTACGTCCTATTTTACCCGTACCAAAAAGCAAAATATTCTTTTCTGAAATAAAAGGAACACGAGATAAAATATATTGTACCGAAGCAAAACTTACCGAAGTTGCTCCACTAGAAATGTTGGTTTCGTTTTTTATACGCTTACTGGCTTGTATTACAGAGTTTACTAAACGCTCCATAAACGGATTAACCAGTTTTAACTTTTTTGCTCTGCGAAAACCATTTTTTAACTGACTGATGATTTCAAAATCACCTAATATCTGACTGTCTAAACCGGTACCTACTTTAAAAAGATGGTCTACCGCTTCTTCATTTTTATAAGAATAAGAAACCTTTTCAAATTCCTGAATCGTTCCCTGCGTATGTTCACAAAGTAATTTTACAAGATCTAGCGGTTCTTGAGCAAAGCCATATAGTTCAGTGCGGTTGCACGTAGAAATAATACTTAGACCCTCTATGCCTTCTTCGCGAGCGCGTTCTAAAATACGTTCTTGTACTGCCGTATCTACGCTAAAATGACCACGCGTCTCAGCATCTGCTTTTAAATAGCTTAAGCCAATGGCGAAAAAATCACCGGGATAAGCCGGATAAAAATGTCGTTTGCCGTTTGTATTCATAATATCGCAGGCAAAAGTATTCCGCAGCTTGTTTAAAAAATAACGCTAGACGTATCATTTTTAACGATACCCGAACAAAAAGTAGTTTTTAAGTATAAAATGCTCAAAATGCCCTAATTTAGTGAAGTAATCTAAACTTAAGATTTCCCTTTTGTTTAGAATAAATCTAAATAAAATTCCTTTTTTAGAATATGGAAGCATTAAAAAATAACGCTCTAGGTTTGTATAGTGAGACCAATATTGAAGATGGTTTTTTTATTTTAAAATTTAATAATGATACTCCTGAAAACCAATTAATAACCCGCGAGGTTGATAGCAGTTATATACAATTTCACTTTTGTGCAAAAGGTTCTTCCGTTTTTCAATTTAATGAAGGTAATTATAAACTTCCGTTAGGAGAAGAGCACTCTTTATTGTTGTACAATCCGCAGCGGGATTTACCCATAAATCTTGAGATTACCCCAGACAGCTGGGTGATTTCGGTATTTATATCAATTAAAAAATTTCACTCTCTTTTTTCTCGAGAAGCAGATTTTATCACCTTTTTAAGTGATGAAAACCGAGATCGTAAATACTATAAAGATGGAAATATCTCGCCATCTATGGCGATAGTTTTAAATCAGTTAATGAATTATAATTTGCATCCCTCAATCAAGGCTTTATATTTTAAAGGGAAGGCTTACGAGTTGTTGAGCCTGTATTTTAACCGGCCTTCAGAAGCAGATACAGAACAATGTCCGTTTTTGGTTGATGAAGATAATGTTGCAAAAATAAAACGTGCAAAAGATATTATCATAGCGCGTATGGCAGAGCCACCCTCTCTACAAGAGCTTGCAGATGAGATTAACTTAAGTATTAATAAACTCAAGGAAGGTTTTAAGCAAATCTATGGGGACTCGGTTTACAGCTTTTTGTTTGATTATAAGATGGAAGTCGCCCGGCAATTACTTGCTTCCGGTTCGCATAATGTAAACGAAGTAGGTTTAAAAATAGGGTACAGTACCGCCAGTCATTTTATAGCAGCCTTTAAAAAACAATACGGTACAACGCCTAAAAAATACATTCAATCTCTAAACTAATTTTATGAAAAATCTTTTATTGCTAGTTTTCCTTTCCTCATTGATTTTAAGTTGTAATTCGGCTAAAAATGGGGTTTATCTGACCAAAAAAAATGTGCTGGTTTTTACAAAGACTAATGGTTTTAGACATGCTTCGATAGAACCCGGAGTTACTGCGTTAAAAGAAATAGCTTCAGAAAATCACTGGGCAGTTCAGCACTCTGAAGATTCATTAATATTTAATTCTGAAAATTTAAAAAACTTTGATTTAATAGTTTTTTTAAGCACAACCGGCGATATTCTGGGAGAAGAACAACAGGTAGCTTTTCAGAATTATATGGAAACCGGGGGAAAATTCTTTGGTATTCATGCAGCATCTGATACCGAATATGACTGGCCCTGGTATGGGGAATTTATAGGAGGCTATTTTTTAAGCCATCCTGAAACTCAAAAAGCCCGTATAAAAAAAATAGAAAATCATAAGACGGTTAAAGCATTTCCGGAGTCTTTTGAGCGGGTAGATGAGTGGTACAATTTTAAAAACCTGAATCCAAATGTTCATGTAACGCTAACACTTGACGAGTCTTCTTACAAAGGCGGTAAAAATGGAGAGTATCACCCGCACGCCTGGTTTCATAAAGTAGGGGAAGGTGAAATGTATTACACGGGAGGAGGTCATACTGACGAATCATACACAGAACCTCAATTTAGACAGCATTTAGAAGATGTAATGAAATGGTTAATTAGTTATTCTAACCAATAGAAAACATCAATACACCACCTAACAACCCTTATAGCTTTTCGGTTTTAAAAAGTGGATAAGTCGTAGTTTTGTAAATCAAAAAAAAGAAAATGAAAAAAGGAGTACTTATGGTTAATCTGGGATCACCAGATAGCACAGACCCTAAAGATGTAAAAAAGTACCTTGGGCAGTTTTTGATGGATGAACGCGTGATTGATTTCCCTTTGTGGGCACGCACCCTTCTAGTGAAAGGGATTATCTTAAATACACGTCCTAAAAAATCTGCTGAAGCCTATTCTAAAATCTGGTGGGAAAAAGGGTCTCCGCTCATCGTATTAAGTGAAATGCTTCAGGAGAAAGTCGCTGATAAAGTTGACGTGCCTGTTGTATTAGCTATGCGCTACGGAAGTCCGTCTATGATGCAGGGGCTACAGGAACTCAATGATCAGGGTGTTGATGAGGTATTAATACTGCCATTATATCCACAGTTTGCGATGGCGACAACAGAAACTATTTTAGTTTTAGCTGAAGAGTTACGTGCAGCGCATTTTCCGCATATGCGATTTTCAGATGTTCCCGCATTTTATAACAAACCCGAATATATTGAAGTGCTTTCGCGTAGCATAGAAGAAAAAATTACAGATCTTGACTATGAGATGCTTGTGTTTAGTTATCACGGCGTTCCTGAGCGGCACATACGTAAAAGTGATGTTACTAAAAGCCATTGTAAAATAGATGGCTCATGCTGTAAAACGGCCTCTGCTGCACATCAATTTTGCTACCGCCATCAATGTTACGAGACTACGCGTCAAGTGGCTGAAAAGTTAAATTTAAAAGAAGGAACCTATTTTACTTCGTTTCAATCGCGTTTAGGCTTTGACCCGTGGTTACAGCCGTATACAGACCGCACGATAGAACGTTTTGGTAAAGAAGGTTTAAAGAAAATGGCAATTGTTACACCGGCATTTGTAAGTGACTGTTTGGAGACTTTAGAAGAAATCGCCATGGAAGGGGAAGAGATCTTTCACGAGATGGGCGGTAAAGAATTCACAACCATACCTTGTTTAAATGATCGAGATGACTGGGCGCATGTAGTAGCTACCTGGATAAATGACTGGGCACTCGTAGAACCCTCTAAAGCAATAGCATAATTTGATTCCCTCAATTCTTAATTGGGGGAATTTTCATTTAAATACATACGTTTTTGTTAAAGCCAAACAGATCTGAAGTTTTAGGTACAGAACCCATAAGTACCTTGCTTATAAAACAAGCATTACCGGCTTCAATAGGTATTCTGGTAATGTCGCTTAATATCCTGGTAGACACCATTTTTGTGGGTAACTGGATAGGCAGTATCGCCATCGCCGCTATTAATGTTGTTCTTCCGGTCTCGTTCTTTATAGCCGCTTTAGGAATGGCAATAGGGATAGGCGGTTCTTCAATTATCTCAAGAGCGTTAGGAGCAAACAATAAAGCTAAAGCATTTAAAACCTTCGGAAACCAAATTACCATAACCGTGTTGCTCACTGTAGGAATGGTTGTTTTGGGGTTGGTTTTTATAAACCAACTTATTCCCGCTTTTGGGGGTAAAGGAGAAATCTTTGAGCCGGCTAAAGTGTATTACCGTATTGTTCTTTATGGTGTGCCGGTTTTGGCGCTTTCGATGATGGGTAACAACGTTATTAGAGCAGAGGGGAAGCCTAAATTTGCTATGATCGCAATGATTATCCCTTCTGTGGGTAACCTAATCCTCGACTATATTTTAATCAATATGCTAGATATGGGGATGGCTGGCGCAGCCTGGGCAACTACAGCTTCATATATCTGTTGTTTTCTTTATATCGTCTGGTATTTTTTAAGTGATCATTCAGAATTAAAAATTAATATCGGCCATTTTGGCCTCGACTGGCCTATACTTAAGGAGATGTCTGCTTTAGGTTTTGTGACACTAGCGAGACAGGCAGTGGTAAGTGTTACCTATTTGTTGATGAATAATATTCTGTTTGACCTTGGCGGCGAAGCATCTGTTACAGTCTATGGAATAATAGGTCGTATGCTTATGTTTGCTTTGTTTCCTGTACTTGGAGTAACTCAGGGATTTCTACCTATTGCCGGGTATAATTTTGGGGCAAAAAATTATAACCGCGTACGCGAAAGTATAAAGCTCGCAATAACATACGCTTGTGGTGTTGCACTTTTAATTTTTGCGCTAATTATGATTTTTCCCGAAGCTATCGTTTCGGTTTTTACACAAGATGCTGCTGTTTTAAGAGATACACCTAATGCTATGCGTTGGGTCTTTGCCGCTGTGCCGGTAATAGGCATTCAGTTAATAGGTTCGGCTTACTATCAGGCGATAGGTAAAGCGATTCCTGCACTCTTACTTACGTTAACCAGGCAGGGTTTTTTCTTTATTCCGCTGGTCCTCATCTTGCCTAATTATTTTGGAGAATTGGGTGTGTGGATCTCGTTTCCCATAGCAGACGTGCTATCTACAATCGTCACCGCTTACTTTCTGTGGCGGGAAACACGTACAAAATTGTAAGGCTTCTCGCATGTATTGATGCGATTGCGTATTTTAGTTAGCTACAAACTAAGTTTTAAAAATATGCGATCACTTTTACTCAGCGCTTTTTGCCTAACACTCTTTATTTCAACCTTTGCTACACAGGCTCAGGATATAGATGAATCACTTTACGATGCTTTAGAATATAGACTTATAGGCCCTTTTAGAGGTGGGCGCAGTGCGGCTGTCACCGGTGTTCCTGGTAAGCCTAATTTATTTTATTTTGGCGCAACAGGTGGCGGAGTGTGGCGTACAAAAGACGGCGGTCGTAGCTGGGATAATATTTCAGATGGTTTTTTTGGCGGAAGTATTGGCGCCGTAGAAGTTGCCCACAGTGATCCTAATATTATTTATGTAGGTGGAGGAGAAAATACGCTACGCGGAAACGTTTCTTCTGGCTACGGAATGTGGAAGACTACAGATGCCGGTAAAACCTGGCAACAAGCTGGGTTACCAAAAAGCAGGCATATTTCAAAAATACGTATTCACCCTACTAATCCTGATATCGTGTACGCTGCTGTTTTGGGAGATATTTATAAACCTACTCAAGAACGCGGTGTTTATAAATCTACAGATGGCGGTGCAAACTGGTCTAAAGTTCTTTTTGCAAATGAAGACTCGGGCGCAATTGATTTAACTTTCGATCCTAATAATCCGCGTATTTTATATGCTTCAACCTGGCATGCGCGCAGAACACCCTACGATTTTACCAGTGGTGGTGCAGGATCTGCCCTTTGGAAAAGTACAGACAGTGGTTCTACCTGGAAAGAAATATCAGCAAATAAAGGCTTTCCTACAGATACTTTAGGGATTATAGGAGTTGCAGTTTCTCCGGTAAATTCTGAACGGGTTTTTGCTATTGTAGAAAATAAAGAAAAAGGGGGTTTGTATCGCAGTGAAGACGGTGGTGAAAACTGGTCTATGATTAACGACGATCGCAATATTAGACAGCGTGCCTGGTATTATACAAAAGTATATGCAGATACTCAGGATGAGGATGTGGTGTATGTACTTAATGTGAGTTATCATAAGAGTACAGATGGCGGTAAATCATTTGAAAGTAATAATGCACCGCACGGCGACCATCACGATTTATGGATCGCCCCAGAAGATCCTACACGTATGATTATGGGTGATGATGGTGGCGCTCAGGTAACTTATGATGGCGGAGAAACCTGGAGTACCTATCACAATCAACCTACCGCACAATTCTATAGAGTTACGACAGACAATCAATTTCCGTATCATATTTATGCGGCGCAGCAAGACAACTCTACGGTACGTATCCCGCACCGAACAGATGGTTATAGTATAGGTGAAGACGATTGGGATGAGACCGCAGGAGGAGAATCTGCACACATTGCTGTAGATCCAGAAGATTCAAACATTGTTTATGGTGGTAGTTATGATGGGTTTTTAACTCGTGTAAATCATAAAAATAACAGTGTACGTTCTGTTTCAGTATGGCCAGATAACCCTATGGGGCACGGTGCAGAAGATATGAAATACCGTTTTCAATGGAATTTCCCGATTATCTTTTCGCGACACAATCCAGATGTTTTATATACGTATAGCAACAGAGTGCATAAGACCACAAACGAAGGTCAAAGCTGGGAAGTAATTAGCCCAGATTTAACTACAGATGATAAATCAAAACAGAAATCTTCGGGCGGACCAATTACGCAGGATAACACTTCGGTAGAATACTATTGTACCATTTTCGCCGCTAATGAAAGCCCTATAAAAGAAGGACTCCTATGGACCGGTAGTGATGATGGTTTAGTACACGTAAGTCGTGACGGTGGAGCAAATTGGGAGAATGTGACGCCTAAAGGAATGCCAGAGTGGATGATGATAAACAGTATTGAGCCTAGCTATTTTGAAGAAGGCACTTGCTACATCGCAGGAACAAAATACAAGACCGGTGATTTTGTTCCGTATTTATACAAAACCACAGACTACGGAAAAACCTGGAAAAAAATTACAAACGGCATTGCTGGAGAACACTTTACACGTGTAGTTAGAGAAGATCCCAAGCAGAAAGGATTATTATACGCCGGTACCGAAACCGGAATGTATATATCCTTTGATGCAGGCGCAAACTGGAAACCCTTTCAATTAAACTTGCCTATAGTTCCTATTACAGACTTAGCCTTAAAAGACAATAACCTCATTGTGGCAACACAGGGTAGAAGTCTGTATATTATTGATGACTTGAGTGTTTTACACCAGTTAAATAGTTCTTCAAAAACTGATGCTGTAAAATTATTTAAGCCGAAAGACACCTATAGAATGGATGGCGGAAGTCGTAAAAATGCTAATGACTCAGGAACAAATCACCCTGCAGGAGTAATGACTTATTTTTATTTACCGGAATACGATGCAAAAAAAGATAGTATTACGCTTACCTATTTTGACGCTAAGAATGATACTATTAAATCGTATAACAACAAGGATAAAAAAGATAAGCTTGAAGTAGAAAAAGGAGCTAATCAATTTAACTGGGATATGACTTACAAAGGGGCAGAGCGTCTTGATGGTATGATCTTATGGTGGGCAAGTACCGAAGGACCCAAACAAATTCCTGGAAACTACACCGTAAAACTAAATGTAAATGGTACAGATTATAGCGCGCCATATAAAGTTATTGCAGACCCCAGAAGCGAATCTACACTAGCAGATATGCAGGCACAATTTGATTTTATTAGTGACGTAAATGCAACAGTAGATCGAGCACATCAAAGCATTAAGAAAATACGTAATATCAACGGTCAGTTGAGCGCTTTTGAGAAGCAGTATAAAGATAACGAGACAACAAAAGATTTACGAGACAAGTCTAAAAAGCTGCGTGAAGATCTTGAAGAGATTGAGAAAGCTTTATATCAAACTAAAAACCGAAGCGGTCAGGATCCTTTAAATTTCCCAATTAGATTAACAAACAAACTGGCACATTTAAATTCGCTGGTAAGTATGGGTGATTTTGCACCTACAGATCAGGATATCGCTGTTAAAAACGAACTTACTCAGCAAATAAACACCCAGTTAACGAGGTTTGATAAACTTGTAAGCGATGAGGTGACTGCCTTTAACGCAGACTTTAATGCGATGCAATTAAATTATTTATTTATACAGGAAGATTAGTTTTTGAGAACTTCCTCCTTTAAATGATGGGGAAGTAATTTTGAATAAAATGAGGGGGGGTTCAGTTTAGTTTATAGCTATTTTGATGCTCCCCTTTTTTATTCAACGATATATTAGGTTTATTTTTACCCTATGGAATACTACAATTACCTAAAATCCCTGCATCTTATTTTTATAGTAACCTGGTTTGCGGGACTTTTTTACGTGCCGCGCCTGTTTATGTATCAGATTGAAGCTTCAGAAAAACAGGAGCCAGACCGCAGTATTTTAGGTGATCAACTTGCCATAATGACTAAGCGCCTTTGGAAGATTATTACCTGGCCGTCTATGATTTTAGCAAGTATTTTTGCCTTGGCAATGTTACATATTAGCCCGGGACTTTTAGAGCTTCCGTGGATGCAGATTAAACTGGGGTTTGTGGTTTTGCTGTATGTCTATCACTTCAAAAATCATCAGATTTATAAGCAGTTGCAAGCCGGTAATTTTAAGTATACCACAAAATTTATGCGCATCTGGAATGAAGGTCCTACACTTATTCTCTTTGCCGTAGTATTTTTAGTAATAACAAAAAGTGCAACCAACTGGATTTGGGGTTTAGCAGGGTTATTAACCCTTGCCATACTTCTTATGTTGGGAATAAAACTATATAAAAGCATACGCGAAAAAAACCCGAACGCCTGACGGCGCGATTTTTGATACCTTCTAACCCATGAAATTTAACAAGCTTTCGTTACGCCTGCGCATCTTTTTTGGGATGGTTTTCCTCATTCTGGGAGCTTCGATTCTCATTGGGATTATTAGTGTTGTACAATACAAAGAGGAAGCAAAAGAATATCACCGCGATCGCTTGTTGCGCAAAGAAGATCAGATTAGAGCAGAGATAGATTATGTTTTGGACCAGACTTCTTATGAGATAACCGCAAATAACCTCCCTAATATTTTAAGATGGCAACAGAACATATACCGCATTGCAGATGTTCACGAGTTGCCTATTAATATCTACGATCTAAAAGGACACCTTTTATTAAAATCTAAAGACGGCTTTGTTTCAGATACCTTAGAAACAGCGCTCACACCTAAAATTCTAGACGGTTTAGCTAATTCTCCCACAAAACGGTGGGTCGAACAATTAGAGATAGACGGTGTAAAATATACCTCGTCATACACCTACATCAACGACAATAAGTTTAAGCCGCTTGCAATAATGAATCTACCCTATATACAGGATGATGATTTTATAACCCGCGAGCTCGATGAGTTTCTGCGTAGACTTGCAGAAGGCTATTTGTTTATGCTGCTTATTGCTACAGCTTTATCCTATTTTCTATCGCGTTACATTACACGTAGCTTAAAAACCATAGGTGATAAAATGATTGAGACGCGTCTTGACAAGCGCAATCAGCGTATTGAGATTGACGACGCCAGTGAAGAAATTAACAACCTGGTGCAGTCTTATAATGGGATGATAGACGAACTCGAAAACTCTGCTGCGCAACTTGCACAAAGCGAGCGGGAGGCAGCCTGGCGGGAGATGGCAAAACAGGTAGCACACGAGATTAAAAATCCGTTGACACCTATGCGCTTAACCGTACAAAGTTTTCAACGCAGATTTGATCCTGAAGACCCTGATATTCACAAAAAGTTAGATGAGTACAGTAAAACCTTGATTCAGCAGATAGACACGATGAGTTCTATAGCAGAGGCTTTTTCTAACTTCGCTAAAATGCCTGCGCAGCAAAATGAAACGTTGAATGTGGTTTTTGTAACTAAGCTGGCGCTCGATATTTTTACAGAACCCTATTTGACTTTTATTTCGGAAGAAGAAGAGATTACCGCAAAATTTGACCGTACCCAGTTGATTCGGGTGATTACAAATCTTGTTAAAAATGCTACTCAGGCTACCGAAGATACTCCAGATCCTAAAATACGGGTTGAGGTAAAGCGGGAAGACGGTATGGTGTGTATTTTGGTTTGCGATAATGGTCATGGTATTTCAGAAGATCTTGCAGAAAAAGTTTTTGAACCTAAATTCACCACAAAATCAAGTGGAATGGGACTGGGACTGGCGATGGTTAAAAATATCGTGGAAACCTATAACGGAACCATTACCTTTACTTCTAAAGCGGAACGAGGAACTGTTTTTAAAGTGTCTTTTCCGCAGGCAATTGTCTAAAAACTAAATAGTATAATCATGAATTTTGAAAATCTTATTTATGAAGTCGATGATCAATTGGCTATCATAACTATAAACAGACCTAAAAAACTAAACGCACTCAATAAAGAAACCATTCAGGAATTGCACGACGCGTTTGCAGAAGCTGATAGCGATCCTAATATTGGAGTAATTATCTTAACCGGAAGCGGAGAAAAAGCGTTTGTTGCCGGCGCAGATATTAGTGAGTTTTCAGATTTTGAAGAAGAGCAAGGCGCTCTTTTAGCACGTAAAGGTCAGAAATTATTATTTGACTTTATCGAAAACCTAAGTACACCGGTAATTGCTGCAATTAACGGTTTTGCCTTAGGTGGCGGTCTAGAATTGGCAATGGCAGCTCACATACGTATCGCCAGTGATAATGCACGAATGGGTCTGCCCGAAACTTCGCTGGGTTTAATACCGGGTTATGGGGGCACACAGCGTTTACCGCAGTTAGTAGGTAAAGGCCGCGCTTTTGAAATGATTATGACTGCCAGTATGATTAATGCAGATCAAGCATTACAATATGGTCTTGTGAATCATGTAACAATGCAAGAAGAGCTAATGTCACACGCAGAAAAATTAGCTGCTAAGATTTTAGATAACTCCGGTGTTGCGATTGCTACAGCCATAACAGCAGTTAATGCAGGTTTTAAAGCGGGTGTTAACGGTTACGATGTAGAGATTGAAGGTTTTGGGGCTTCTTTTGGTACCGAAGATTTTAAAGAAGGAACTTCAGCATTTTTAGAAAAAAGAAAGGCAGAATTTCCCGGGAAATAAAAGAGGCAATCTTAAATAAAGTATTAAAAAAACCGCTCTTTAGCGGTTTTTCTATTTTGATAAAAGCCCTTATTATCAGCACAAAAAAGTTCTGATATCCCGTTAATCACTTCTGTAAACAAGTATATTTGTTTGGATATAAGGAGTTGTAGCACATTTAAGAAAAACCTGTGGCACATTTAACAAACTATACATTTTCTAAACTCTGCAAGAAATTGGAAATCAATCGAGATATTGATTTAGACCTTTTTGTGGAATATGTTTACGAAGACCCACAGATATATTACATCTTAAATAAATTTGAAATAAAATACCTTTTCAACTATCGGACTTTACTCGAAGACGAGGACAAATTTTATGCAGAATATTATCAAGAAGTGCCTGAAAGAGTTGACACTCAAACCTATGTTTTTGAGCGTGCTGGAAAATTAAAATATCACTTAAATAATTCTTGTGCATTTATTAACAAGGATTTTATTGATTTCAACATTCCACCCGAAATTCAAGAATTAGGAAACGAAGTCGTGACCGAATTTAGAGAATGGTTTAAATCCAAAGGTTATGCAGAGGAATATTACAATGGGACTTTGGATACAGAAAAGGTCGTGTTTAATTACAATGTTAAATTTCCACCGAAATATAAAGTGCCTGTATTAAACGAGAATTATGAACTTGTAAAGCGTTTACCAAATTCGAACAATGTAATGCGAGAACAAGAGTTTGACTTAACAGCATTTCAAGAAACAATAATTCACCTAAAAACTAAATACTACAATGAATTTTCTTGTAAAGTTTCAAGAATTATATCAAAGTTTGACTATCTGTTGAGAAAGTCAGACCAAGAAATTGAAGAGAAAATAAGTGAAGTTTTTTCGCCTGAATTTATCGGAAATTATGGAATGAAAAAACTAAAAGAAAAGTTTAAGTTTTCAAGAGATTTAAAAGTCAAAGTTATTGCGGAATTATTGGAATATTTCAAGTGGAATTATAAAATTGATGATAAAGATTTTAATAATGTAACATTAGAAAATTTTGGACTTGACTGTTGTGGTGGTTGCGAAAAAAACGTGCTACAACAACGTGTATAACTCATTGCTATTCAGTATCTTAAACCGAATTTAAGGCTCATTTGGAAAGTCGCCAAATTTTTAAATTTGACGATTTCCAACAAAAAAGATAAATAGTAAAATTTAAAAATCTGGCTTGTGGCTCAACCGAAAAATAATCCCTAATTTGCTCGTAACGAGCCATACACAAGACCGTTAGCAGCAAGGCCAAATAACAGACAACATAAAACAATGACCTACGACTTTTTCGCAGACAAGGCCGACAAATTGGAATTTCTTGATTTCATTTTCAAGGACACTGACTTGCAGGTTTACGACTTAGGTTCTCAATACGGACAAGAGATTTGCCAATACAAAACAAGTGACGAAATATCCTCGAAGTTTGACCTTGAAATAGACGAATTCGGAACGACATTTCAACTATGGACGCCAAGACATAAAGGCAAACCCATTTTTAGAAAAGTTGACCTTGACCCAAAACGTTGCAATGGACATACGTTTCGTTATGCGACAGAAGGTTGGGGACTTATTCAATTGTATTTCGGAGGACTGAGAAACAACGAACTTAAACATTCTCACATCGGACATTTTAATGAAAAGGGAGCATTAAAATGGGAAGACGTTAATAATGTAAATGGACTTGTTAGTTCTTGGGACTGGACAGAAATTCAAAAAACATCGAGAAAATTAAAGTATCAAATTCACAATAAACTAACGACTAGAAAAATTGGAAGTTATGGAGTTTTATCTGGAGCAGACAAACTTGAAAAACAAGGAATAAAACTAAGATGAAGCGACTATGAACTAAAAGCCCAGCTAGTAACAATACATATAGCTTATGGCGGGTGAACGGCTTCCAGCAAGGTTTTCGCTCCGTAGCCAGCTTTAGTTTCGGTGGACAGGAAAGTGCTTCGAAACCGCCACAAGCCATATGCAAACCGTTAGCAACAATTAGAAATGAATAGATTCATATCATACGAAGGATTACCAATCAACTCTGGAGGAGCTCATAGCGTGAGTAGAAAATCCCCAAAAGTGAATTATGAACATACATTAGATTTTCTGAACTTATTCGCTAACAAAACTCAACCAAAATCAATCGATTTGACTTTATATGAGTCGGAAAAAAAAGAATATTCGACTCTGAAATTATTACCAAAATTGACCTTGAAATTTGGAATTCCAAAAACACGAAATGATGGATGGTTAAGAACTTGGACTTGGAGTTTAACGGAAAAAGATATTGAAAACGGATTTGAAACGCTTGAATTAAATAACGAGTTACCCAAAAATTCTGCTGGACCAATATCTCTGAATTTTAATTGGAATTTTTGTTTTAAAGACTCAAATACAAATCAAATTTTACCAAATCAAGAACTGATACCTGAACTGGATTTTAGGATTAAAAACTCTCGAATCTATCTAATGTTATCTAAAAAGTCAACGATTTCTGTTTGGTTTGCATTACCATTTGAGAAAATCGAAAAATATGAACTGGAATTTATAAAAAAATTAAAGTCAAATTTACCATTTAAAACATCTGACAAAAATTGGAGAATTTGGAAAAAATCTGAAAAGGGAAATTGGACTTCAAAAAAAATTGAAATAAAAAACGTCAGCTAACACCGTGTAAAAAACATTGCTTATTTTAGTTCAATCGTTTGGTGGTTGCTTTGCTTGCTAGCTTCTGATTTTCCTGCGGAAAATCCTCGCTGACAAAATCGCAACTTTTCTTATACCAAACCGTTCTAACACATTAGACAAAAAAAATGTCAATAGATCAAAAAAAACACCAGTCATTTGTAACAATTGTCGAACCGAGAATGTTTCGAATCTAAAATATTGATTCTCCTATGGCTATGAATTACCTAAAACCACCACAATTGAAAGTAATTGACAACAAATCAATAACAGAACAAGATTTTACCTATACCAGTACAAAATATACTCTCGGACTTCTTGGAATATGTTTTGGCTCACTAATCTTATTGATTTTGGTTTTTACAAATCTTCTTGACAAAACTGATATAACTCTTGTTTTGAGTTTTTCCATTCCTGTAATCATATTCTTTATTTTCAAGAAAAACATAAAAAGGTTTGGAAAAGGACAAATTAAAAATGGAGTTCTTTTTCTTAAGCTTGACACCGAAATGTTGACTATTGATTTGAATGAAATTGAAAATTATAAGATTGATCACTACAATGGGGTAATTTTTAAAGTGAAATTAAAGAGTGGCAAAAAGCATCAAATTACTGCCAATGACAACTTTTGTGACGCATCTTCATTTGAAGAGTTTACAGATTATTTTGAGTCCAACATATCAAATTACAAGAATGAAAACAATTTAGAAATCGTTAGGAAAAAATCGATGTTTGAGTACAAATTGATGTTTTACGTGTTAATAATTATGACGATTGCAGCGGTCGGAGCATTATTTTATTCATTGTATTTTACTAACAAAACTTCAGGTATATTATTTAGTTCTTTAGGGATAATATTAATAATGTGGGCAGCTTACTATAAAGCGCAAATGAGAAAAAAAGAAAAATAACTGCAGGCAACAACGGTAACCGTTGCACAAGCCTTTAAATTATAGAAATCACATTCCGTTGAACCGCTTTTTAGCGGTTTTTCTATTTTAAAAAGGCTCTGTTAATCAATATAAAAATGTTCTGATATCCCGTTAATCACTTCGGTAAAAAAGTATATTTGTTTGTGTAGGCTTCCCCTTTTTGTAGGCTTCCCTAAAAATAGGACAGTCCAAATGAAATTTCGGAATTGATTATTAATCTTAAAAATCTCGGATTTTTATATAAACCTAATAAATACACATATGCATCTGAATTTAACAATCGTAAATATCTAACCAAACTGATTGAATTAAAATCGTGGCCAGATTTTTTAAACTGGTTAGATGAACAAAAAACAGATTCAAACATTGTTAATGATTTTTCAGATTCGACAATTGGACAAGTAAATTAGTCATCTAATTTTTCTAATAGTCCCCAAACGAATAATCTTACAGAAAATATTAAAGGCGATTTAAAGATAACGCCTATTATAACATTCTGGAAACTCATTTCAGAAAACAAACTCATTTCAAGCATTATATTTGTTATCATTTTATATTTAATTAAAGTCATATTCGGAATTGATTTAAAATAAATACGTTTGCCAACACCGTATAATCTATGGCTTGGTACGGTCACACTTAGAAAATTCTCGCAGATTTCCAGCTTGTCGTGTACTTGCAAAGTTAAGTGCTTAATCAAGCAATTACTCGTAACCAGAAACGAACACACATTTCAATTCAGTACTCTATTTAAACAATTCGGCAACACTTTTTAAATATATCTATCGGCTAAAAATACTTTTGGGTTTCAATTAAAACCTAATTATGAAAAAAATTCTGAAGCGAGTTGCAATATTTTTAGCAGTCAACGTATGCTTATTCTTTCTAACAACACTAGTACTTATCAACTGGCCAATACCTAAAAAAGATAAAATCGAAAATTATGATTACAGTTCTATTGATACGCTGTCTGTAAAATCTTTTAAGAAAAAGGAGAAATGGATTTACATGCGCGATGGGAATAGGCTATTTAGTAAAATTTATTCAAGCCAATCTAAAACCGCTTTAATTTTATTACACGGAAGTGGATCTGAAAGTCGATACCTAAAAACCCTAGCAGGTAATATTTCTCAAGATAACATTGCAACCGTAATTACACCAGATTTGAGAGGTCACGGGCGTAATTTAAAAGAGCAATCTGACATTAAATACATTGGTCAATTAGAAGAAGATATTGAAGATCTCATCACATACGCAAAAGATAGCTTAAATGCTGAGAAAATTATTTTAGCAGGTCATTCATCAGGAGGAGGTTTAGTTTTAAGATATATTGGAAATTTAAACTTAACTAAAATTGATAAAGCTATAATGCTTGCACCTTATCTGGGACATGAGGCGCCAACCGTAAAGCCGCAAAGTGGTGGGTGGGTAACAGTTGGAGTCAAAAGATGGGTTGGGCTGTCGATGTTGAATTTTATGGGTATTCAAAAGTATAATGAAAAACCCGTTCTATTTTTCAACAGACCAAAAGCATACGAAGATAGCTTACAAAACAAATTCTACTCCTACCGCATGGCAGTAAATTTTGCACCTAAAGACTATAAAAAAGATATTACTAACCTACGAACAAGTAGCTTAGTTTTAGTGGGTGCTGAAGATGAGAGTTTCTACCCCAATAAATTTAAAGAAGTCTATAGCCCGGCTTCTAAATACGCCGATGTACAAATACTAGAAAATGTGAATCATTTAAATATTGTGAAAGATAGCGAGGTATTAAAACGAATTGAAAATTACATTCTAAATTAAGAGTTTAGAAACAGTTCGTATTTATAAACAAGTATATCTGATTAAATTTAAGTGATTATCACTTATTAAAATCAAACAAAAAAATGAATAAAGTGAAAAATGTTTCGATAACAATAGGAATCACTTTTATTTTCATTTTTGTTTTATCAATCCTGAATATTAAATACAACAGCGGAAGCCAACTACGTGCTGTTTTTTACTGCTTTCTTCTATTTGACGTAATTCGTTCAATATGGAAAATTCCTAGTAAACATCACGATAAACCAGATTATATGAAATAGTCTTCTAAAACTCTGGTAATTGGAAATATTCCATATATTTGTAATAAATCCTATTTATGCAAATTCCGGGAGAACATTTAGAAGGCAGAGGAGCACAGCAAAATGTAACCAATAGATTTTCGGTACACAGCCACGAGATGCGGGATGATTTTTTAAATCACTGCAATCAGGAAGGTGACGAACCTCAAAATTTAAAAACGCTTTTTATAGATACATTCCCAAAGACGATTGTAAATAAAGTAGAAAGCCCAGACGTGGGAATGGGATATTCTTTAAATCCGTACCAGGGCTGCGAGCACGGTTGTGTGTATTGTTATGCCCGTAACTCGCACGAATATTGGGGATATAGTGCCGGTCTTGATTTTGAAAGCCGCATTTTAGTGAAGCGCAATGCGGTACGTTTACTCGAAAAACACCTTACTAAAAAATCGTGGAAAGCCACTCCTATTGTCCTATCGGGTAATACAGACTGTTATCAGCCTGCAGAAAAGCAATTTAAAATCACTCGAAGTCTGCTTGAGACCTTTCTAAAATACCGGCATCCTGTGGGGATTATTACTAAAAATGCGCTCATTCAGCGGGATTTTGATATTCTTAAAGAACTTGCCGCGTATAATTTGATACACGTAAATATGTCTATAACATCGCTCGAAGAAAAAACCAGACGTTTGCTCGAGCCGCGTACAGCAAGTGTCAAAAAACGATTAGAGACGGTTAAAAAACTTACCGATATGGGCGTGCCGGTACGGGTTATGACAGCTCCCATTATTCCGGGAATAAATAGCCATGAAGTTTTGCCGTTGATAAAGGCAGCTGCAGACCACGGCGCAAGTTCGGTGGGGTATACCGTAGTGCGTTTAAATGGGGCTATAGGCGGTATTTTTGAAAAGTGGATACGCTCTGCTATGCCAGACCGCGCAGATAAAGTACTCAATCAAATAGCGGCGTGTCACGGCGGAAATCTCAACGATTCGCAATATGGAAGGAGAATGAAGGGTAGCGGAGAGTTTGCAAACCAGATACAGGCACAAATGGAATTAGGTCGTAAAAAATACCTGAAAGGTCGCGAGAAAGAACCGCTTAACTGCGACTTGTTTGAGCAATACAGGCCGGGGCAACTGTCTTTGTTTTAAATTTACGTACTGGCATAATTTCTGTACATAATAGTCTGCTATAAAACAGAAAATGAAAAACCTATTCCTTCGATTTGTCGTCTGTGCTTTTGTATTGCTTATGGTGTCTTGCGATAAGCTTACTAAGGCAACAGATTTTATTACCCAACCTACTGCCCGGGAGATTTACGCCCGCAACTTTAAGACAGACTCGATACCATACACCCTATGGAAAACAGCCTTTACAAATGCTTTAAAAGATAGTTTAACCATAGCATCACCTTACTTAGAATCCGGGAGATTCAACCCAGAACGATTTCCGGTTTATAGTTATGATTTTCGGTTAGAACGTGGGCGTAGCTATACGTTTGCGTTGCAGACAGACACGTTAAATCCGTTAGTATTTATTGACCTCTATGAGAAAACTTCAGATAGTTTAGCATATTTCAATTTAATTGAGCAGGCAGAATACAATTCTAAAAAGTTGCGCTTTTCAACAAAAAAAGAAGGAAATTATAAAATTGTGGTTCAGCCTCAATTGGGAGCTCAATCAACATTCACATTTAGTCTTTCTAGTACACTGGCCTATAGTTTCCCCGTAGCGGGCATTTCAGAAAAGGCCATACAAAGCTATTGGGGAGCATCGCGAGATGGTGGTAAGCGCAGTCACGAAGGCGTAGATATTTTTGCAGATCGCGGGACTCCTGTACTTGCAAGTGTAGACGGTATTGTGGGCAGAACCGGAAATAGGGGATTAGGCGGTAAGCAGGTGTGGTTGCGAGAAAGTTTGTTTGGTAATTCGCTGTATTATGCGCATCTAGATAGTATAATCGCACGAGACGGGCTGCGTGTAAAAAGAGGTGACACCTTAGGATTGGTAGGAAACACCGGTAATGCAAGAACCACTCCGCCTCACTTGCATTTTGGTATTTACGGCAGAGGCACAGGAGCAATTAATCCGCTTTCGTTTTTAAAACAAGAAACCCGTTTAAAAACTGCTGAAGTAGATGCTGATGCACCACTAGACTATTTAATTAAAAACAAGGTGGCTAATTTGAGAAATTCCGCTTCCGCGAAAGCAAAAAAAATAGGTGTTTTAAACCGAAATGATACCATTCAGGTTTTAGGAGTTGTCAACGATTGGTTACATATTGCAACTCAGGATTCCCAGCGTGCGTACATTCATCAAAGTTTGGTAAAGCCCTTTTAATAGCACAATATCGCTTCATCTTATTAACAGTTTTTTGGCTTTAAAAGGATCAATCGTTGTTATTTTTAAGCTGAAAACTAAAAAATCGCAAACGATGTCGTTATTTGGAAAAGTAAAAAATACAATAGGCTTATTAAAATCGGTTGATTTAGATGCTCTCGCAAAATTATCTGAGAAAGTAGATCTCTCGCAAGTGATGAGTGCGGTAGGTAATCTTGACGACCGTCAGCTTAAAGGACTGATGAAAATGTTGACTTCACAGGCAAAAAAAGGCCAGCGTAAATTACCTCCTGTAGATGGGGACTTTTACAATATGGCTCTAAAATTAACTCCTGAAGAGCGCGAAATGCAAATGAAGATGCGCAACTTTATGGAAGATGAGGTTAAACCCATCGCCAATGATTTCTGGAACAGAGCCGAATTCCCACATCATATAATTCCCAAATTTGCTGAGCTGGGGCTGGCAGGTATCGCGTATAAAGGATACGGTTGTCCCGGTCAATCTTTCTTAATGGAAGGTATTCTGGCTATGGAGCTTGCTCGTGTAGATGTTTCTATTTCGACCTTTTTTGGCGTGCATAGTGGCCTGGCGATGGGCTCAATCTACCTCTGCGGTAGCGAAGAACAGAAACAAGAATGGCTTCCTAAAATGCAAAAATTTGAAAAAATAGGAGCATTCGGCCTTACGGAGCCTGAAGTAGGTTCTGCCGTTGCGGGCGGAATGGGAACCACGTGTCGTAAAGAAGGAGAGGAGTGGGTACTTAACGGCCAGAAAAAATGGATAGGTAATGCCACGTTTTCAGACATAACCATAATCTGGGCGCGAGACGAAGCTACAGACCGGGTAAAAGGTTTTATCGTGCGTAAAGAAAACCCCGGTTTTAAAGCCGAAAAAATGCAGGATAAAATGGCATTACGTACCGTACAGAATGCATTAATCACCTTAACTGATTGTAGAGTGCCCGAAAGTGATCGTTTACAAAATGCAGAATCGTTTAAAGACACCGCAAAAGTATTGCAAATGACGCGTGCAGGTGTGGCGTGGCAAGCGGTAGGTTGCGCACGTGGTGCGTACGAGGCTGCCTTAAAATATACAAAGAAGCGGGAGCAGTTTGGCCGTCCTATTGCCAGTTTTCAGTTAATTCAGAATCACCTGGTAGAAATGGTTTCTAATCTTACAGCAATGCAAACCATGTGTTTTCGCCTTAGCGAGATGCAGGATGCCGGGCAGTTAAAAGATGAGCACGCTTCTTTAGCAAAAGTATTTTGTTCTATGCGTACGCGTGATGTTGTAAGCAGAGCGCGCGAAGTTATGGGTGGTAATGGTATTTTGCTAGAGTATGACGTGGCGCGTTTTGTTGCAGATGCAGAGGCAATTTACAGTTATGAAGGTACTAAAGAAATTAATTCTCTAATTGTAGGTAGAGCAATTACAGGCTACAGCGCCTTTGTAAGCTAGATAAATACAGATGTAAAGAATGACGGGTAAAGATTTTTATAGCTGTTAGAATATCACGTTATTTGCAACTGAATTTTTTAAAAAATATAAAATGAAATTTAATAGATTATTTCTTGCATTGCCGGTAGCATTAACACTGGTTAATTGTGATGATTCAAAAAAAGGCTCTGGAGATGTAGAGCTTAAGACCTTTAAAGACTCAATATCGTATATGATAGGTGGTAATACCGGAGCTCAATTTAAACAAGCTCTTGGTGATGACGCTGGTGATCTTTTTGATTTAGATGTTTATGAGCAGGGAGTACGCAAAGGTTTTACAGATAGTATTGAATTTTCTCAGGCTGAAATGCAAAGTTTAATGACGCGTTTTCAAGCAGAATTAAAGAAGAAGCAAGATGCTGAAATGGCTACTAAAGCTGCAGATAATAAGAAAAAGGAAGATGAGTTTTTAGCTGAAAATGCTAAGAAAGAAGGTGTTGTAACTACAGAAAGCGGTCTTCAATACAAAGTATTAACTGAAGGTACAGGAGCAACTCCTACAGCAGAAGATAGAGTTAGTGTTAACTACGAAGGTAAATTGCTAGACGGTACTGTTTTTGACAGCTCTTATGAGCGTGGAGAGCCGGTAACTTTTGGTGTTACTCAGGTAATTGCAGGGTGGACAGAAGCATTACAACTTATGAAAGAAGGAGCAAAATATCAATTGTATATTCCTTCAGCTTTAGCATACGGCGAGCGCGGATCACAACCTAATATTGGACCTGGTGAGCCATTAATTTTTGATGTTGAGTTACTCGAAGTAGTTAAAGAATAAAAAAGAAAAGCATAATTTTGAAAGGCACTGTAAACTACAGTGCCTTTTTTTGTTTTAATAAATCACAAGCTTAAAATCTATACCATGCAATTTAAAAATGCGCTATACCTCATACCCTTAACCTTATGTTTTATTAACTGTTCTTCGCCTAAAGAAGTTGTAATGGCAAAACCGGTAGCGCCGGTTGCTAAGTTTACATCTTTCAAAGATTCGGTTTCTTACGCGATGGGTGCTTCAACAGCAAAGCAGTTTAAAGGTATGTTTGGCAAGTCGCAAGATTCTATTTTTAATCTGAAGCAGTATGAAAACGGCTTAAAAGAGGGTCTTAATGACACGCTTGCGCTTTCAGAAAATGAAATCAGAGACATTATGGGAAGATTTCAGGCTGAACTGCGTTCTTTAAAAGAAAAACAACGGGAAGCAGCAGAAGTTAAAAACAAAAAAGAAGAAACAGATTTTCTGACGATCAATAAGAATAAAGAAGGCATTACAGCAACTGAAAGTGGTTTGCAGTATAAAGTATTAAAAGAAGGCTCAGGAGTTGTTCCTGGCGCTTCAGATAAGGTTGAGGTGCATTACGAAGGGCGTTTGCTAGACGGTACCGTGTTTGACAGCTCCTACAAAAGGGGAGAACCTATTGTATTAGGAGTAGGGCAGGTAATAAAAGGATGGACAGAAGCTTTGCAACTCATGAAAGTAGGTTCTAAATACCAACTGTATATTCCTGCAGAACTGGCATATGGCGCAAGCGGTGCGGGAGAAGATATTCCACCCTATGCAATGCTCATTTTTGATGTAGAGTTATTAGGTATAAAATAATCCATTCAATCAAAAATCAGAACAGCTGTTTAAGATAAACCGAAGCTTATGATGATGACCTTAATTGTAATAGCGGTAGTTTCCGGAGCGCTTCTGCTTGGAGCTGTTTGGGGAATTTATGGTTCGTTATCAAAAACTACAGAAGGCTTTCTGGTTGCTTTGGCAGGTGGTGCCTTAATTGTTTCTGCAGTGCTGGAGTTGATTAACCCGGCGATGGAAAAATCTTCTATAGGTATAGCATTAAGCATTGTTTTTGCCGGTGCTCTGGTTTTTACAGGTCTTGATTATCTCGTCAAACAAAAATGGGGTTCAAATAGTGGCGGCGGACTTTTAGCTGCAATTACGCTAGATGGTATTCCTGAGAATCTGGCGTTAGGTGTTGCCTTAATAGGTGCAGACCCACTTACTATAGCGGCACTGTCTGGCTCAATATTTCTCTCTAATTTGCCTGAAGCAGCCGGCGGCGCCAAAGAAATGACTCAAAACGGGGCTTCAAAAAAGAAAGTACTTACCCTCTGGGCAGCTACAGCCTTAATTTTATCACTAGCTGCATTTTTAGGAAATCTACTACTCGCTGATGTATCTGACTCTTTACTGGCATATATACGTTGCTTTGCCGGTGGTGCTGTAGTAGCTTCTCTGGCTATTGAAGTCTTTCCTAAGGCGTATAAAGAAGACAGTTATTGGGCAGGTATTGCGACTGCAATAGGTTTAATTCTGGCTTTTTATCTAAATAGTTTAGGATAGTTTTTGCTTCCGCGAAAGCATAACTTTCACAGATCTTGAAGACTTGTTACTTAACTAAAATTTAGAATTATCTTATCGTGTCTTTACTATAAATCTCTTTAATTTTAATGTGAAGTGAATTGTTTAAATCTTTGCTATTGAATAAAAGATTTAAATAAAACACAACTTAAGTAACTTCTCAATGGCATACATCGATTATTATAAAGTTTTAGGTATAGATAAAACGGCTACCGAAGCAGATATCAAAAAAGCATATCGTAAGATGGCACGTAAATACCATCCTGATGTTAACCCGGGAAACGCAGAAGCCGAAGAAAAATTTAAGCAGTTAAATGAGGCAAACGAAGTTTTAGGAAATCCAGAAAACCGAAAAAAATACGATAAGTACGGTAAAGACTGGCAACACGCTGATGCTTATGAAAATGCCGAACGTCAGCAACGATCGTATGGCAATCCTGGCGGCGGAAGAGCACAGTATAGCGGAGGCTATGATGCGGGCGATTTTTCAGACTTTTTTGGGTCTATGTTTGGCGGGGCAGGTGGTTCTCGTGGAGGACGTGCTGCGCAGTATAGAGGCCAGGATTTTAATGCAACCCTACAATTAAACCTCGAAGAGGTTTTTAAAACCGAAAAACGCACCATTACCATTAATGGTAAAAATATACGACTTACCATACCTGCAGGGGTAGAAAACGGGCAAACCATAAAAATAAAAGGCTATGGTGGTGAAGGTGTAAATGGAGGACCTAAAGGTGATTTGCTGCTTCAATTCTCAATTGCAAATAATTCTGCTTTTAAGCGAGATAAGGCAAACTTATATAAAACGGTAGATCTTGATTTATATACTGCAATTTTAGGTGGAGAACTTATCGTAGACACGTTTGACGGGAAAGCAAAATTAAAAGTTGCTGCGGGCACTCAAAGCGGTACGCAGGTTAAATTAAAAGGAAAAGGGTTTCCTGTATATAAAAAGGAAAATCAGTTTGGAGACCTATTTATAACCTATGCTATAAAAGTACCCACAAATCTATCAGAAAAAGAAAAAGAACTATTTGAAGAACTCTCAAAATTACAATCCTCATGAGCCATTCAGACTACATACCCGTTCCCGAACTTTGCAAACATTATTGTATAAATCAAACCTTTTTTGAAGAATTACACGATAAAGGCGTACTTGAGATTGTGAGTATAGCGCATACAAATTGCCTGCATCACGAGAGCATACCCATATTTGAGAAAATCGTGCGTATTTCTGAAGAATTGCATATTAATATCGAAGGAATTGATGTGATTCTAAATCTTTTAGACACGGTAGATGACCTCAGAAGTCAACTAACTGCTACACAAAACCGATTGAGGTTATATGAATAAAAAAACCAGACCTTTTTGAGATCTGGTTTTTCTCATTATATAAGTTATAAAATTTAAGGAGCGGGGTTTGGAATTTCCTTATGTACCGTCTCTATCTCTTCTAAAATTTCTTCAGAAAGAGAGACGTTAATACTGCCTATATTTTCTTTAAGTTGCTCTAATGAGGTAGCACCTATAATATTTGCAGTCATAAACGGGCGATCTGTTACAAAAGCCAGTGCAAGTTGGGTAATAGATAAACCGTGTTTCTCTGCGATTGCTATATACTGCTTAGTTGCTGCTACTGCATTATCATTTGAGTATCTATTATACTGCGGAAATTGATTCACCCGAGAATCTTGTGCATCTGTACCTTTAATATATTTCCCGGAAAGTGTGCCAAAACCAAGCGGTGAATACGCCAGTAATCCTACTTCTTCACGGTGTAAGAGCTCTGTTAATCCTACTTCATCCTTTCGGTTTAATAAATTATAGGGGTTTTGAACCGTTATCATTTTAGGCAGTCCTTTACGGGCTTCTTCTAGATATCGAGACAACCCGTAAGGTGTTTCGTTACTTACACCTATATGTCTTATCAATCCTTCTTTTACAAAGTCCTGTAAACCTTCAAGAATTTCAGCAAAATTATCCTGCCATTTTTCGTTCTCATCGTGCGTGTAACCCAGCTTTCCGAAGTAATTGGTATTGCGCTCTGGCCAGTGCAATTGATATAAATCAAGATAATCTGTCTGAAGACGCTTTAAACTTTTGTGAATGGCATCTTTAAACTCTGCTTTTGTAAAGCCATCGGTACGAATGTGTTTAGACATTGCTGCCGGTCCTGCAATTTTAGATGCGATAACGAGGTCATCACGTTTCCCTCTTTTAGCTAACCACGTACCAATAATACGTTCTGTGCTTCCCTGTGTTTCGGGCTTAGCAGGAACGCTGTATAGCTCTGCAGTATCAATAAAGTTTACTCCTTGTTCTATTGCGTAATCAAGTTGGGCGTGACCTTCGGCTTCGGTATTTTGTTGACCGTACGTCATTGTTCCCAGGCATATCTTACTCACTTTTACAGTGGTATTGGGGAGCGTTGTGTAGCGCATATTCTTTAATTTTTTTGAATTTTGTAAAAGTAAAGAAGTGAATTTTTAGGAATTAATTTTTGTGAAAAAATTTAAGAAGAAACTAAAAGAGCCTGCAAACGCAGGCTCTTTTAGTTTTGTACAATTATGCTTTTCGAGCTGTTATAGAAGATCCGTTTATAGTCGTTGTATAAATTTTTAAAGCACGCACACTACCCGATGAATTTTGCGGGCCACGTATAATACCACCATCTACCTCAAAGCGAGCAGCGTGTAATTGACACTCAATTAAATTAGCGCTTCCCTGAAAGAGTAAACGTCCTCCCTGATGGGGGCATAATGATTCTGTAGCAACAAATGATGATGAGGTTTCTCCCTCGCTAATACGTATAAATAAAACACCGTTTTGTGTTTTTTGAGCTCCTACAGTGGCGAGGTCGCTCAGATTAACCGTGACATCTACAGGATTTCCACCGGTACCACCATTAGTATCTGGCACGTTAGATCCACCATCATCCCCAGTGCTGCAGGCAGCCAGAAGACAAGATCCGGAACACGCCAGAAATACACCCTTTCCTACTGTAATCAAAAAGTCTTTTCTATCCATAATAAACTCGTTTTTATTTATAATCTTCAATTAAATGCTACGTTTAAAGCAAACCGAAAACAGATGCTTTTCAATCTTAAGTATTGTATTTTAAAAGTTTAGTGGTTGTATTTTAGGTATATACGAAGTATTGTTAAAAAAGGTTTAAAACAAAAAAAATCCGCTTGCAAACTGCAAGCGGATTACTAAATATTAAAACTGAAAAAAGCTAGATCTCGTTGAGCAATTTTGTTACCTCGTCAAGTTGAGGGGTTAGAATTACTTCGATTCTTCGGTTTTTTGCTTTTCCTTCTGCTGTAGTATTAGGCGCTACGGGCGCATATTCTCCACGACCTGCAGCCGTTAAGTTTTGTGGGTTAATAGCAGAATTCTGACTTAAAATTTCAACAATAGCTGTTGCTCTTTTTGTGGATAAATCCCAGTTATTGTTTATTGTGCCGCTGCCGTTATAAGGTACATTATCTGTATGCCCTTCTATGAGTACAGCAATTTCAGAATTATCTGCAAGTACAGACCCTAATTGCTGTACCGCTTTGCGACCGTTAGCTCCTACCGTCCAACTACCGCTATCAAAAAGTAATTTGTTTTCTAATGAAATATAAACCTTACCATTACGCTGTTCTACCGTTAAACCTTTTCCTTCAAAATCTACAAGAGCTTTTGAAATCGCATCTTTTAAAGCGCGCATTTTTGCATCTTTAGCGGCAATCATCGACTCAAGCTCATCTACACGTTGCGAACGTTCTGCAAGATCCCGCTGAAGTTTTTCAAGACGGGCCTGTTCTGTTGCAAGAGCGAGTTGTTTTTCATCAAGTTCACTTAATAATTCTCTGTTTTTCTTAGAATTTTCGGCAAGACTCTTTGAGCTGTTTGCTTCTAAGGCATCGTACGATTTTTGTAAATTTTCAAGATTGCTCTTGGCAGCTGCATACTGGCTCGCGAGTTGGTCACGCTCTGCTGTTGCACTTTCAAGTTCTTCACGCAAACGGGAAGATTCGGTTTCAAACTGATTTTTTAATCGGTTTGAAGTAGCAAGATCTCTATCTAGATCTTGATTTTCGGCTTTAAGACCGGCATAGCGCGCTTCTAGATCTTTGTAAACTTTTGCAGAAACACACGAAGTAAGTGTAGCAGCGCTAAATAGAATAACGCAAAACTTTTTTAGCATAATTATAAAGTGATTAAGTTGTTTTTCAGTAACGCAGGCATTTTTAATTTATTGGTGATTTACCTAATAAAATTATTTGCCTGTATAGTTTAGTTCTAAAAGGGCAGGGCAATGGTCACTGTGCTTAGCATCGGGTAAAATTACGGCTCTGGAAATCGCGTCTTGTAACGGTTCACTTACCATATTGTAATCAAGACGCCAGCCTTTGTTATTAGCGCGTGCATTTGCACGGTAACTCCACCAGCTGTATTGCTCTACATCTGCATTGAGGTGTCTAAAACTGTCTGTAAAGCCACTATTAATAAGACCACTCATCCACTCGCGTTCTTCAGGTAAAAAGCCACTTACGTTTTTAAGACGTACCGGGTCGTGAATATCTATAGGCTCATGGCAAATATTGTAATCACCGCCTATTACCAGATTAGGTCGTGTTTTGCGCAGCTCATCTGCATACTTTTGAAAATCTGCCATATACTTAAATTTATGCTCAAGTCTATCTGCATTTGTACCGCTGGGCAGATACATACTCATAATGCTAAGGTCACCAAAATCTACACGTAAATTACGCCCTTCAAAATCCATATAATCAATGCCGGTGCCGTGAACAACATTGTCGGGTTCTTTTTTGGTAAGTATTGCAACACCACTATATCCTTTTTTCTGTGCGCTAAACCAGTAATCGTGATAGCCGGTTTCTTTAAGAAAGTCAATTTCTACCTGCTCTTTATTTGCTTTGGTTTCCTGCAACAATAATACATCTGGGTCTGCCTGCTTAATCCAGTCAAGAAGTCCTTTTTTAACCGCTGCGCGTATTCCGTTTACATTATAGGTTATGATTTTCATGCGTTTGTTTTGTATTTAGGGCGAAGTTAATTATTTAGGTTTAATCTATTTTCAATAGTAAGAGTACATCAGACAGTATTAGCCCTATTCAAAAAAAGAACGCTGGTATGCTTTGTACTTTTTCATGTAGTTTTATAGCCGATGCGCAACCTTGCCTGTATATTACTCTTTTCTCTGTGCTTAAGCAGTTTTGCTCAGGAACGCGGTTTTGCAGAAATCAAAACCAAAACGTATGCGGTACGCGATACAATACGTATCGATTCAGTAAGTATTAATCCGGCATTGTTTAGAGTTACCAGCCAGGAAGGGAACTTAATAGACAGCACCGCATACACTATAGATTTTGGCACTTCATTACTTATTTTTGAAAAGAACGGAAACCTACCAGATTCTATACGAGTGCACTATAGAGCATATCCAGAATTTTTAACCAGGCGGTATTTTGAATACGATCCTGATTTAGTTGTACAAAGTTCTGGAAATCTGGAAAAGGTATATGCGCTCAAAAAAGAAAATTCAAAGCAAGAGATTGTACCATTTGATGGGCTTGATGTTACGGGAAGTTTAGTACGTGGTGTCACCTCTGGCAACAACCAGAACAGCACTTTAAACAGCGAATTAGATCTTCAAATCTCCGGGAAGTTAAGTGAACGGGTCTCCTTGAGAGCGTCGTTACAGGATGCTAATATTCCGCAGCAAGATGGCGGCTATTCACAGCGTCTAGATGAGTTTGACCAGATATTTATTGAGCTTTATAGCGATGACTGGAGTATACGAGCCGGTGATATCAATTTAGAAAATAACACTTCTTATTTTGGCAGATTTTCAAAAAAGGTACAGGGGCTTTCGCTTCGCGGAACTTTAAATCACTCAACAACCGAAACAGATTTATTTGCGACCGCTGCACTCGTACGCGGAGTATTTACACAAAGCCGATTTACGGGACAGGAAGGTAATCAAGGACCCTATAAATTAACGGGACCTAACGGAGAATTATATGTGCTCATTGTGAGTGGCAGCGAGCGTGTTTTTGTAAACGGAGTCTTGCTGAAGCGCGGTGAGACAGCAGATTATGTGATAGACTACAATGCCGGTGAATTACGCTTTAATCCTACGTTTCCCATTACGAGTGAGATGCGTATTTCGGTAGAATATCAATACAGTGAGCAAAACTTCACCAGAATTATTGCATATGCAGGAGGTGATTACAAGACAGATGATGACCGCCTGCAGTTAAATGCTCATGTGTATTCTGAAAGCGATGCTAAAAATCAGCCTCTCTTACAAAATTTAAATGCAGATCAAGTAGCTGTTTTGCAGCGTGTAGGAGATGACACATCTCAAATGTTTGCTCCCGGGGTAAACCCCGAAACCTATAACGAGAACAAAATTTTATACCGAAAGGAAACACGCAATGGGCAGGATGTTTATATTTTTTCAAATAATCCTGAAGATACATTGTTTAATGTGCGTTTTACGCAAGTAGGGCCTAATGAGGGAGATTACCGCCTGAGTACGGCTACAGCGATTAATCGTATTTATGAATATGTAGCGCCTGTAAATGGGGTTTCACAAGGTGATTTTGCACCGGTAGTGCGTCTTTTTGCCCCAACACAATTGCAGATGGCAGTTGTGCAAGGCTCGTACAACGCTTCAGACAAAACTGCGATTTCCTTTGAAGGCGCAGGCAGCAAATGTGATCTTAATTTATTTTCAGATTTAAATGATAAGGATAATACGGGTTTTGCCGGTAAACTTGATGTGCGACATCGTGTACTAGGCAACAGCAAGGCAACGTCTTTAGATGCTTTTGCAACAGTAGATTATATACAAGATAACTTTGAAAATATAGAGCGTACGTATGCAATTGAATTTAGCAGAGATTGGAATTTACCGGTATTCCCTAAAGGAAATCAGGCTTTAATTACGACAGGTTTACAGCTAAGAGACTCTGCGCGCGGATTTCTAGATTATCGGTTTGAAAACCTCAACTATTCAAATACATATACAGGAAACCGAAATAGTATCGTGGCTAATTACAGGCATAAGAACTTACGTACTTTTTTAAACACGAGTTATCTCAAAACCGAAGCAGAACCATCAAAAACCGAATTTTTCAGACTGAATAGCACTACGGTTTATGGTTACAAAAAATCGTGGATTGGCGCAAAACTGAGAGCCGAAAACAATGTAGGTACCCAAACGCTTACTGGGAGATTAGATCCTTTAAGTCAGCGATTTAAGTCGGTTGAAGCTTTTGTGGGACGCGGAGACAGTACTCAGGTTTTTGTTGAATTAGGTTACAGACACCGGATAAACGACAGTTTGCGTGGCACTGGTTTAGCGCGTGTAAATCACAGCAATACCTACTACTTAAAATCACAATTAATAAAATCGAAAACCACGTCTCTGGGTCTTTTTGTAAACTACAGGCAATTGGTTTTTTCTGAAAAAACTAAAGAGACTGAGCGGTCTTTAAATTCAAGATTACTTTTTGATCAGCGTCTTTTTAAAAATATTATGCGCTTAAATACGGTTTTTGAAACCAGCAGCGGCACCCTTCCACAGCAAGAATTTACCTATGTCAAAGTTGATGAGGGACAAGGTGTCTATACGTGGAATGATTATAATGGTGATGCAATACAACAACTTCAAGAATTTGAAATTGCACAATTTAAAGACGAGGCCGACTTTATAAAAGTGTTACTCCCCAATCAGATTTTTATAAAAACGCATCAAAATAAATTCAGTCAGCTACTAACCTTAGATTTTCAACAATGGAGCGGTAAAAATGGTATTAAAAAGTTTGCTTCTCATTTTTATAACCAGACCAGTTATTTAATAGACCAGAAGATTTTGAGAGCAGGAGATTCTTTTGACTTGAATCCGTTTAATGAGCGGGAAGATGCTTTAGGATTGAATCTCAATTTTAGAAATACCTTATTTTTTAATAGAGGGAAGCAGAAATACACGACCAGTTATACTTACTTAGCAAATACGACGCGTAACTTAGTTTCGTTAGGATTACAAACTAATGAATTACGCAGTCATCAATTTAATTTTTTACACAAGGTTAAAGCGAGTTACCTGTTTAATTTAAAAGCAGATTTGGGATCAAACTCAAGTACTTCAGCAAATTTTGAGCAGCGTAATTTTGATGTTTCCAGCGTAGCGGTTGACCCCAAAATAGCTTATTTATTTAGTGATAATTCTAGAATTGAGGCGTTTTACGGTTTTGCGACTAAAGAAAATACACGTGGAGAACAGGAGTATTTAAAACAGCAAGATTTGGGTCTTTCGTTCTCGTATAGCAACACCGAAAAAGTCTCGCTCAATGCAGAGGCAAAATACATTAGTAATTCATTTAGCGGGAGTGCATTTTCTCCTGTTGCGTATTTAATGCTCGAAGGCTTGCAGCCAGGCGCTAATTTTACGTGGACGGCATTGGCGCAAAAAAGAATCACAAAATTTTTAGATCTCAATCTGGCTTATTTTGGCAGAAAAAGCGAGACTTCAAAAACAATACATACGGGAACTGTACAGTTACGCGCCTTTTTTTAACGCACAATAATTTTTTTAGATTGGCCGCCTTTGCTATTGCCTATACGTACAATATAAACTCCACTTGCGGCGTATGACATGTCGAGATCGTATTTAACACTTCCGTATTCATTTTTAATCCAGTTTTCTGCAAGTTTTTGTCCTGAAATTGAGAAAACGGTGACCGCCATTTTATCTCTAACTTCTGTGGTGCTCAGTGATACTTGAAATTGATTTTTATCAGTTTCTATAATGACCAGGTCTCCATCTGGAAATATATTTTCTTCCACTGAAAGACTGTTAAAAATACGTACGCTAAAATCTGTTATACGACCGTATGCGATATCATCACAAGGATCTAGCAAGTCACCTCCAAATTCGCTGTCTTTACTACGTAAGCGCATTCTGTACGTGCCTAAACTTACTCCTGCTGGCAGTGTAAGTTCAAAAGGTGTATTTCTATTCGCTAAGGGAATAGTGTTATTAGAAACCAGTTCTGAGGCTTCAAACGTGCCGTTGTTATTTAAGTCTATAAAAATAGCATAACCTGTATTTTCAAAACCGGCTTGCAATTGGCCAGTGTAGGGGTTGCTCTGTATATCAAGGTCAAATACAATATCTGTATTGTCGCTATAACCGTCTGAAGTACATGTCGTGGTTATCGTTGTGCCTTCTAAGCTTATACTTGTAATACCATCATTGGCCAAAGTACAGTTTGCCATAGGAGTACAATATGAACTTATAATTTCTTGAGTAATACTATTATTCGCTGCATCGCTATCTGTGACTAAATTTGTACCGGTGCTTATGGTATAAGGGCGTAATTCTGAAAAGTCTTCTGATGCGGTGAATGTATAATTTGCTGTCGATTCTGCAGCAATTGTTGATGTAAAGGTTTCGGTTACACGTGCGCCATTATCTACCTCATAATATACCGGGAAATTTGTTTGCGGGGCAGTCCCAAAGTTTGTGATTTCAATAGTGATATTTTCACTAGATCCTAATCGCGTTTGAGATTGCGGTTTTAACAGCGCTGTTACTCCCAGGTCATTTTGCCACAGATGTTCTACGGCTTTTACGACTGCATCATTAGAAGTGTTCTGATCTGTAGGGAGAGCAGTTTGAGCCGAAATCGTGTAGCGTTGACCCATTATAGATAAATCTGCAGTTTGTGTAAACGTGTATGTTGCAAATTCATTAAAAGCGAGAGTTCCTGTAAATGTTTCAGTAATTACGCTGCCATTATTTATACTATAGGATATTGGGAAATTAGATTGTGTTGCAGTCCCTGCATTACGCAGTGTTACCGTAATAGTTTCCGTATTTGTTAGGGTACCTTCTTCTGGGGTATCTATAGAAACCACCTGCAAATCATTTGCAAGATCTGGAGCGAGCTTAAAAACACTTATTAAGTCTTTACGTTCTGCATTAAAATATTCTGTAATAAACCAAAATGTTTTTCCGTCTACAGGATCTACAGTTAAATGCGTATAATCTGCATAGCGTTCTGAAGCACTAACCCCTGTACTGGCTCTAATGAGCGCTTCGGGAACAGACATTTGCCCTAACGGGTCGTTTGCATAGCGCCCTGTGTAATTTATGGTTACTGGTGTACTTGTACTTACCGTCGTATACCCCATCCCTATAGTTCCTTGTGAGTCTATCGCCATACTGGCTGCAAAAGCATTATTTCCGGTAGGAGATACATAGGTGCCTTCCTGAAAAACAGTCCATGGTTGGCCATCACCGGTCTGTCTCATTTCGTACCAGCGTATTCCGGCTTGTTCCTGACCGGCCGGTGCGACATTTACAGCAAAGTTGAAAACAGCTGAATTATAGGTAGGAAATTTTCTAAACTGAGCCTGATTCATTATCGTCCCCTGCAAGGCATCAATATCTGGTCCTGCGGGCTGCGGAAGATTTGAAAAAGCGCCTCCATCAAATACGCTGTTAAAATCTGAAACGGTAATGATGCGGGGCTGTGAAATTGCCGAATTTTGAGGAGTCGTCCAGTCAACATTCACATCCCATAATTTGAGGTGATCATCTGTAACGCCAGACCAGGAGTCATCTTGTAAAAAAACGACTGTTGCGGGCCCACTTGCAGGAGCTTCGGGACTACTAACATTAAAAAACTGCGGACTGAAAAAGCCATTGGTTTGCAGAGTGGGTAAACTGAAGCCTAAAAAACCAACATTTGTAAGACCTTGTAACATTTTTTCGCGTTCCATAACAAATATGGCATCACTTTGATTCCCCTGTCGGTCTGTATTTATAGTGATATTTGAGGTGATATAATAGCCATCGTGCCATACTGAATATTTAGGATAATCAGGAAATTCACCGGTTTCAAAACCTGCTGTATATACATACCAGCCGTCATTAACCGGGTCTGGACCTTTACAGATTGCTATATTTAAACCATTAACGCCACCCGAGTCATTGTCTTTCTCAAACTCTGTTATTATAAATCGATCTGCAGGTGCATCATATAAAACAATAGGGTCACCTTCGGTATTACCTTCAAACAGCGTTCCTAAAGAAGCCTCGTCTACTAAAAGATTTCCTTGTTTATCATAGATTTTAAAACCGGCATTCCAGGCAGCTACATAATGATTAGGCCCTACTGCTCCTGTAGGATCTGATGGTGTGAAGCGAGAGGTATTGGCTTCAAAAACCCGAATAGGTTCTGGAATATAAGATTTTGTAGGACTTTTGCTTTTCTGGGTTTTAAGCAATGGATCACCATCTTTAGGAAAACCTTTACCGGGAACAACTTGATTTGTGGTACGTCTTTTAGGGTTTACTTCCTGAATTTCGGTAGTTTTTAAAGGAGTTTGAAAAATTCCCTTTTCGATTTGAGAGGTTAAACTAGGTACTTCCTTCACAAATTGAATTGACCTTATTAATGAAGGGCCTTCAATTTCCTGAGCTTTTAAGGATTCTGAAACAAAAAAGAATAGGCTAAATAGCGGAATTAGTAAATAGGCTTGCTTCTTAAATAAAAACCTGTAAATCTTTATCATAACGTATAAATAGGGTCTATAAATGTACGAAAGTTACCAGTATACGGATTAAAAAAAGCCCCGTTAAGGGGCTTTTAATAAAAATATATTGCGTAGAATTAAGATTTCATCCAATTTTTGAAATCGATCTTATCGTGAAGTATTGTATTTAATTCAGAAATTTTCACTCGTTTCTGTTCCATAGTATCCCGGTCACGTATGGTTACGCTGTCGTCTTCTAAGGTGTCGTGATCTACAGTTATACAAAATGGTGTTCCTGCAGCATCCTGACGGCGGTATCTGCGACCTACAGCATCTTTCTCGTCGTAAGCAACGTTAAAATCCCACTTAAGATCATCTATGATTTTACGGGCCACTTCGGGTAGACCGTCTTTTTTAACAAGTGGTAAAATAGCTGCCTTAACAGGAGCTAATATTGCCGGTAATTTTAAAACCGTACGCGTAGAACCGTTTTCTAATTCTTCTTCTTCAAGCGATTGTGAGAACACAGCTAAGAACATACGATCAAGTCCTATTGAGGTTTCTACTACATAAGGCACATAGCTTTCGTTTAATTCAGGATCAAAAAATTGTAGTTTTTTACCCGAATGCTCTTCGTGAGCTTTAAGGTCAAAGTCTGTACGACTATGTATTCCTTCTAATTCTTTAAAACCAAAAGGGAAATTAAATTCGATATCTGCAGCTGCGTTTGCGTAGTGAGCAAGTTTCTCGTGGTCGTGAAAACGATAGTTTTCTCTTCCTAAACCTAATGATAAATGCCAATTTAAGCGTGTTTCTTTCCAGTGCTCATACCACTTAAGTTCTTCCCCGGGACGTACAAAAAATTGCATTTCCATTTGTTCAAACTCACGCATTCTAAAAATAAACTGTCTCGCAACAATCTCGTTTCTAAAAGCCTTACCGGTTTGAGCAATCCCAAAAGGGATTTTCATTCTACCGCTTTTCTGAACATTTAAGAAGTTTACAAAAATACCCTGAGCCGTTTCTGGTCTTAAATACAAATCTGTAGCTGTCTCTGCGGAAGCTCCTAGTTTTGTACCAAACATAAGGTTAAATTGACGCACATCTGTCCAGTTTTTTGAACCGGTGTCAGGATCTGCAATTCCTAGTTCTTCAATTAGTGCTTTAACATCAGCAAGATCTTCAGCTTCCAGAGAACGAGCCATACGCTTAAGAATGGTTTCCTGCTCTTCACGGTATCTAAGAACTCTTGGGTTTGTGCTTACAAATTCGGCCTCATCAAAAGCATCACCAAAGCGCTTTTTAGCTTTCTCGATTTCTTTCTGCGCCTTTTGATTTATTTTTTCGGCATAATCTTCAATTAAGACATCTGCGCGGTATCTTTTTTTAGAATCTTTATTATCAATGAGCGGGTCGTTAAAAGCATCTACGTGTCCTGAGGCTTTCCAGGTAGTAGGATGCATAAAAATAGAAGCATCAAGACCTACAATGTTTTCGTGCATTTGCACCATACTTTTCCACCAGTAATCTCTAATGTTTTTCTTCAGCTCAGCACCATTCTGACCGTAGTCGTATACTGCGCTTAACCCATCATAAATTTCACTGCTTCCAAAAATGTATCCGTATTCTTTAGCGTGAGATATTACTTTTTTAAAATGATCTTCCTGTTGTGCCATTTAGTATGTTGCTTTTGTAATTGGTATAAGAGGTCTCTCCATTGAGAAACAGCCGGTAAAAATAAAAAAACCGGAGCAATGAAGTGGAATTTTAAAGGATTGTTTTTATTCTAATTCTAAGACGCTATTACTTAATAAACGGTCGTTTTCAAATAAATTGATGCGGTAAATTCCCGGTAAAAATTCATCTATAGCCGGGTTTATGAGTACACACGATTCTACTTCTTCATTTTGATAAGCGATTTCCTGGTAAGCGCTGTAGATTAAAATGTTTTCGCCAAAGGCTAAAGAAATACGTTCTCCCATAACATTGTTACGAGGGTCTATAACCTGAATGTAAAAATCGTGATCGCCGGCTCTGGCATATTCATTGGCGTTTACAGTATAACAAATCTCTAGTTTATCTATGCGGTTTGCGCGATCATTAGGTAATCGTTTACCGCTACGGCGTAAAATAACACCTGCAGAAGTAAACCTGCTAACTGTAAGTTGAGAACCTTTGGCAAGGTCATCTTTTAGGGTATTATTTTGAACTTGTAATGAATCTAATTGAACTACACTCTGATCAAAAGCTGCTTCTACCGTAGTTTTTTGAGATACCAGCAGCGCATTTGCAAGCATTAAACTATCTGTTTTTTTACGTAAGACATCTCGTTCATTCCGAAGAATACTCAGTTCTCTTCGGTAATTTTGAATGGTAGTTTGAGAAGTCGTAGAATTTTCTAAACGATTCAGTAGATTTTGGATTCGTGATCTGGCTTCGCGCAGCTCTTTGCTCATAAGTTTACTGCTTTCAATTTCAGAGTTATACGTGACGAGCAGGTCACTTAATTCATTTTGAAGTAGTAACTTCTCTTCAGATAATGCGACTTTATTCGCAGTTAGCTCTTGATAGAATGAATAGGTATAAACTCCTAAGCCTAAAAGCAGAAAAAAAAGTATACCGATTAGAATCTTTAAAGCATTGTTATTGCGATTAGCACTCATGCAAACGATTTTATATCTTAGTGTGAAGTTATAATTTTTAATCAAAATGAGATAATGTCGCTACTCAAACTCTTTTATCCAGATCAATGTAGTGCTTGTGATGAATTACTCGGTACCGGAGAAAAACTCATTTGCACATCTTGCCGGCATGCGTTACCTCTTGCTCATTTTCATACTACAACGTACAATCCTATATTAAAATTATTATACGGTAGAACTTCAGTAGAAAATGCTGCAGCGCTGTTTTATTTTGATAAAAAAACACGTGTACAACATCTTATTCATAATTTAAAATATAAGGGGCAGGAGCGGGTAAGTGCTTATTTAGGAGAATGGTTGGGCAGCGAGTTAATGGCTACAGAAGCATTTAAAACTATTGATTGTGTGATTCCTGTACCATTACACAAAAAAAGGCTGAAAGCTCGTGGGTACAATCAAGTAGCCGGTTTCGGAAAAGCAATTGCTACTGCCTTGCAAAAACCCTATTTAGATGATGTTTTGTATAGAATCAAAGCCACAAACACACAGGTTTTTTTAGGCAGAAGTTTTAGGAGTACCGAAGTAATAGATTCGTTTGCGTTGCGTGAAAACAACACACTTGCAGGAAAACATATACTTTTAGTTGATGATTTAATAACAACAGGAGGTACCGTAGAAGGCTGCGCATTAGCATTAAATACCACCACAAATATTAAGTTGAGTGTAGCGGTCATGGCAATAGCCGTTTAGAAAGCCACGTTACTAAATGAAAATAGATTTTTTATAGGTGTTTGCTAAAGTCTCAAAGCAGGTTTCTAGTATTAATCTTTAAAAATAATTGTTACTTTGCGCTGCTATGTTTAAAAAAGGTTCACAGCTGTTTATCGTGTCGCTACTACTTCTCTTAGTAGTAAATTGTGCAAAAAGAGGTACACCTACCGGTGGCCCTAAAGATGAGACGCCTCCCGTTCTGGTAAGTGCAGACCCTCCTAACTATTCTACAAATTTTGAAGGGGATGAGATTCGCATTTATTTTGATGAATTTATTAAGCTGAAAGACCTAAATAAAAACCTTATTGTTTCTCCTCCTATGGATCCTAAGGCGTCTATTACGCCTATGGGAAGCGCTTCGCGGTTTATAGATATAAAAATAATGGATACTCTTATAGAAAATACAACCTACGTATTCAATTTTGGGGAAAGTGTTACTGATAATAACGAGGGAAATCCGTTTTCCTTTTTTAAATATGTTTTTTCTACCGGTGATTATATAGATTCATTAAAGGTAGTGGGTGTTATACGTGATGCACTTTTTCAAAAAGCAGATAATTACGTAACCGTTATGCTTTATGAGGCAGACTCTACGTATACAGATTCTGTGGTTTATAAAAAAGTACCACGATATGTTACCAATACGTTAGACAGTTCTAATGTTTTTGAAATCACAAATGTGAAAGCAGGTCGCTACCGGTTAGCGGCTTTAAAAGATGCAGATAACAATTATACTTTTCAACCTGCAAAAGATAAAATTGCATTTTATGACTCATTTATAGAAGTGCCTACAGATTCTGTGTATGTGCTCAATCTTTTTAACGAAGAATTAGCGCCAGAAGTTAGCAGGCCTAAGCAAGCTGCTGCACAACGTATCGCATTCCCCTATAAGGGTAATTCCGACAGTATAAATGTCGAGTTAATAAGTGCGCGTCCAGAAGGCTTTAAATCATTAATTACCCGCAAGAAAGATCAGGACTCTTTACAATACTGGTTTACTCCAAAAGTGCAGACAGATTCTCTTATTTTTAAAACACTAACAAGCAAAAAAACAGATACAGCTTACATGCGTTTACGTAACTTAAAGCCAGATTCGTTGCAGATTAACCCCGTTTCTACAGGTCTGGTTTTAGAAGAAGATTTTATATTAAACAGTACTATTCCTGTTGTTGCTGTTGACACTACAAAAATTTCAATACAACGTAAAGACTCCACATTTGTAAGCGATTTTAAGGTTGAGGTCTTTCCTAAAAAATTACAACTGAGTCTTAAATTTCTTACTGAAGAAAAGGAATCTTACGCAATCACGATGCTTCCGGAAGCGCTTACAGATTTCTACGGAAGTAAAAATGACACGTTACGCTTTAGAGCCACCACTAAAGAATATTCAGATTATGGGGAATTTGACATTACCTTAAAAGGAGCAGCAGAAGTACAACATATTGTACAGCTTGTTACCGAAAAAGGTGATGTCAAACGTGAGCAAATAGGAGCAGTAGGGCAGGTAGAATTTAAATTTGATCGAATAGAGCCCGGCAAATATTTTGCACGAATAATCGTAGATCTTAATGCTAACGGAAAATTTGATACCGGTAATTTCTTAGAACAACGACAGCCAGAGGAGGTTTTATATTACCCCAAGGAACTAGATATACGATCAGGATGGTATCCTAAAGAGACGTTTATTCTCAACCAGGAGTAACAAAAAAACTGAATTATTTAAGTTCAAAAGCATCTTGATCTGCTAAAAAATTTAGGTGCTCCCGCGTTTCAGTCAAATGAGCTTTAGATAATTCTGCATATATAGTTTTTTCTTCAGCTTCCGCGAAAGCTAAAGTTGCTCCCAGACTGTCGTAAATTCCGCTGTAACCATTGTATTCATAGTTATTGCCATCTAAACCTACTCTATTTACACCTATAGTGTAACACATATTTTCAATAGCTCGCGCTTTAAGCAAGGTATCCCAGGCAAAAATTCGTTTTTTAGGCCAGTTTGCCACATAGATAGCCACGTCATAATTAGTTGTATTACGTGCAAAAACCGGAAATCTCAAATCGTAACATACCTGTGCTAAAATCTGCCATCCTTTATAATTTACAATTACAGGCTTGTCACCACGTTCATAAACTTTATGTTCGCCCGCAAGAGTAAACCGGTGTCGCTTGTTATAAGTAGTAGCCTCACCTTCTGGCGTAACAAAATAAAAGCGATTGTAGTATTGCTCATTTTCAACAACCATGAGACTTCCTGCCAATGCACAATTTTGATCAGCGGCTTTAGCAAGCATCCAGTTTAAGGTTTCTCCCTGGTCTGCAATTCCTTGAGGTTGCATGCTAAAACCTGTCGAAAACATTTCTGGAAGCACAATAAGATCTACTTCGTGTTTAAGACTGTCAATTTTTTTATCAAAATACGATCTGTTAGCTTCTGGATCTTCCCATTTTAAATCGGCTTGAATTGCGGCTACTTTTAAAGTCTTCATAAACTTTATTTTTAATTACAGGAGTTTATAAGCATTTTTGAATACATTAAGAACACTCATATATCAGGTATAAAGTTAATGTTATTAACCCGTAACCGTCAAATTCAATTTTGTCTGACTCTGCTTATACTCTTAAATTGGGTGTATGTTTTTAAGTACGGTATTCGTTATTTTGAAGTTGTTGAGGTTGTACTTATGGCGTTTTTTTATGCTGTAGGAGTAGTGGTATTAGCAGTTGGGTTTCCGAAGAAATTTAAATCTGATAAACGTGTAGCAACCTGCATCTTTTATGGACTTGTCGTATTGTTTTTTGCAATTACTATTTATATTAATCTTAAAGTAAATGGATACGCTCTTCATATAGATCGCTGGTCTGCAATGACCGAAGGTATAACAGCATTATTAAATGGAACTTACCCCTATAGCGCATTAGATCATCTTGGTGGAAGAACCTCTAATTTGCCTACACTTTTTCTCATAGGATTACCATTTTATCTTTTAGGAGATGTAGGGCTTTTACAGAGTTTTACCTTTTTAGTTTTTGCCGGTATTATTGATAAACTAATTAAATCACCCGCAATACGCATCGTAAGTTTACTGCTATTTGTAAGTTCGTTGTGGTATTTGTATGAGATTGTTGTAAAAAGTGATCTCGTGAGCAATACAATTCTTGTATTAGCAGGTCTTGTTTATCTATTTAAAATGATAAATAACGAAGGCTTAAAAAGAGCATTTTTGTTAGGTATTTTAGCGGTAATGCTAATTTTTACCCGTCTCGTTTTTGCGTTACCTGTTGGGATTTTGTTTACTCTACCTTTTATAAAAGCCTCGTTAAGTGAACGGTTTAAGTTCTTTTTAGGTTTGTTTATAGCGACGATTTGCTTAGGAGCTTTGGTATTCTATAGGTGTCCGTCTTTTGAGGTTTTCTATGCTGAAAATCCATTTACACTACAAAACAGGCAACTACCGTTGTGGCTGAGTTTGCTTTTAGCAGGGTTGTCAATTTATTTTTTAAGTAAATTAAAAACAGTTGAGCAACTCATACGCAATAGCTTTGTGGCGCTTGCCATCCCGGTTGTCGTTGCTTTTTTTATTATTGTAAATGATACGGGATTTAAAGGCGCAATTATAGATTCTCATTTTGATATTACCTATTTCAACATATTTACACCTTTTTTAGTGTTGTATCTTTCTTTACAACTTGATGCAAAGTATGTTGACAATCACGCATAAAAAAACCCGCTACAGGTGTAGCGGGTTTTTGGAATCTTAAATATACTTATATATATCTTAGTCGTTTAGCACGCGTACTTGCGCAGCTACCTTACCTTTTCTTCCTTCTTCTTCGATGTACTCTACTTGGTCACCTTCTTCTAATACTTCACCGTTTAAACCGGTTGCGTGTACGAAGATGTCTTTTCCTGTCTCATCGTCAGTAATGAATCCGTAACCTTTTGATTCATTAAAAAATTTAACTGTACCTTTCATTGTAAAATTGTAAAAAATTAATATTGATACAAAGCTAAGAGATTATAGAACATATAGGTTATCTAAATGTAAATAAATTTCTAAAAATTATTGATTTTCAGGTTTTTTACGAGATTCTTTGCTGTCATTGAACGCTCTCATTTTCCTTATGTTATCTTCGTCAAGCATATAATCTTTAACTTTTCGGTCTTTCCAACGGTGGTATAAAAACAGAGGCATTACAATAAACGATACGGCTAGTATTGTAAGTCCTAAAAACCGATCTCCAGTAAGTATGTCATCTGTGAAATAGCGCAGGTAAAAACCATAGGCCAGGGTGAGACAGCAAATACAGAAAAGAGTTATGATGAGGTTGCGCATATCTAGTTTTTGGTAAAATATATTAGTTATTTTCTTGAAAAACTAACCAACATTCGGCGATACGCGGTTAGTAATTTTGATTTTGATATAAAACCGTGGTATTTTCCGTCTTTAATCACCGGCAAATTCCACGCGCCACTTTCCTGAAATTTACGCATTACCACTTTTGCAGGGTCAGATTCTAAATAGATATATTCTGGCGCAGCGTGCATTAAACTTCCTATGGTAGTGGTATCGTACAACGTGGCATCAAACATAATCTCACGTATATCATCTAAGGTTATTACACCTACGAGCTCATCATTTTCATTAACTACCGGAAATAAATTACGGGCAGATTTTGCAACTGCATTTTTTACCATTTCACCCAGGGTCATTTCGGGACGCACGCGTATAAAATTAGATTCAATTACATCATTTACGTTAAGCAGCGTAAGTACAGCCTGATCTTTATCGTGTGTTATGAGTTCGCCTTTAAGTCCCAGCTCCATGCCATAAACAGAGTGAGGTAAAAAGTATTTATTAATCCCGTAGGCTATTGCGGCGGTAACCATTAGTGGGATAAAAAGACCATAGCCCCCGGTAATTTCTGCAATAAGAAAGATTGCCGTTAATGGGGCATGTAGCACACCTGCAAGCAAACCAGTCATCCCTACGAGGGTGAAATTTGTTTCAGAAATATAAACACCGTCGAGCCCCAGGTTGTTAATAATCTTAGCCAGGCAATTACCCATAACGCTTCCCATAAAGAGTACAGGAGCAAAAATACCACCTATACCACCACCGGCAAATGTAATTGCAGAGGCAATAACTTTAAAAAACACAAGGCCTGCGAGTAAGGCAATAACCACCCAGACATTATCTAAATAATCATTAAAAAAGGTTTCGCCTAAAGCATTTACGGCCTTGCCATCTAGCAACTCGTTTATCATGTCAAAACCTTCGCCATATAGCGGCGGAATCAAAAACAACAGTACTCCTAAAGAGCCCCCGGCCACTAGTAAACGTATGAGAGCAGAATCCCATCGCTTATACAGTTTACTGGTTTTAAAATAGGCTTTGCTAAAATATACCGAAACTAAACCGGCAACCACTCCTAATATCATATAATACGGAAAGTCTGCAATGGTAAAGGCATCCTTCAATTCAAAAGGTAAAATAGTATCTGAACCAAAAAAGAAATACGAAGTTAATATGGCAGAGAGTGAAGCCAAAAGCAAGGGCATTAAGGAGAGCAAGGTAAGGTCAAGACTAAAAACTTCTACTGCAAAAATGATTGCAGCAATAGGTGCCTTAAAAATACAGGACATCGCACCTGCTGCAGCACAGCCCAGTAAAAGTGTGCGGTTTGCCTGATCCATATGAAAAATGCGAGACAAATACGAACTTATTGCCGCGCCGGTGACCACCGTAGGGCTTTCAAGACCTACCGAACCTCCAAAACCTACCGTAATAGGAGCTGTTAATAACGATCCGAATATTTGATAATTTTTGAGAAGACCTTTACGCTTCGAAATTGCGCGTAAGGTCATGGGAACACCGTGACTTAATGGATTACGTATTACATATTTTACGATGAGAACGGTAATCGCAAGACCTATTATAGGAAATAAGAAATAGAAACCGTAGCGGTAATTTTCTACAAGTTTACCCTCAAGTAACATTTGTATTATGTGTGTGATATTTTTAATAAGAACCGCACCTAATCCTGCCAGCAACCCGGTAAGTATTGCTAGAAAGTAAATAAATGTTGTCTTAGAAATATGCTTATAGCGCCAGGCATGAAAGCGGTGTAAGAGAGGTTTTTTACCAGGCATACCATTCAATAGTTTAGTGGTTCAAAAGTAAACTCAAATTCTTAGAACCAATGTAACACAACATACATAAAATAAAAAAATCCCTACTTTAACGAGTAGGGATTTTTTTATTTCTAACTGCCAGTTAATTAGCAATATTCGTTGAAAGCATCAATTAGATTGTCTGCAATAAGGTTTGCAGGACGCCCTTCAATGTGATGACGCTCTAACATATGCACTAATTCCCCATCTTTAAAAACCGCCATAGAGGGTGATGAAGGAGGAAAAGGTACCATAAAACTGCGTGCAAGATCTGTAGCCTCACGGTCTACACCTGCAAATACAGTATATAAATTATCTGGAGTTTTAGCATTTTGAAGAGCCATACGCGCTCCTGGTCTTGCATTAGCTGCGGCACAACCACAAACCGAATTTACAACCACAAGAGTTGTACCTTCTTTTTTCATTGCTGCCTGTACATCTTCTGTTGTATGTAATTCTGTGAAACCTACAGAAGTAAGGTCTTCACGCATAGGTTTTACTAATTCTGCTGGATACATAAGTTCTGTTTTAATTTAAGATTACAAAGATACAAAATAATAGTCGGCTACTTTTTGCAAACCCTACATAAGCTTTATTGATTTTTTTTGATTTTTTAGCGCAACCCATAGGGTCGGGCTTTCAGCCGTCGCTGTATGATTTGCTCGGGCAAATCATACGAGCTTCACAAAGGCTTCAATCCCTTGCGCAGGTAATACCGGGTAACATTTTCGCTGTTTTAAAGACCTACAAGTTACAAAGGCGTTATTTTTGCAGCGCACAGAATAAGTTTACATCAGCACAAGTTTTGATGTCATTATAAAGAAGATTAAATGATTAAATATATAGGAGCCATTATAGGCTTTGCATACAGAGGTTTATTAGGGGCAGTCGCAGGTTACGTTATAGGTACACTTTTAGATAGTTTGTTTTTTAATAAAAAAGAAGCGACAGCTACGGGTCGTAGATCACCTTTTAGCAGAGCAGAACAAACTGTTACTCCAGGTGATTTTGAACTCAATTTACTTTCGCTGTGCTCTATTGTAATCAAAGCAGATGGGCAGGTGAGTCAACGAGAGATGGATTATGTGCGTCAATATTTTGTGCAGGCTTATGGTAAAGACAGAGCTAATGCAACCTTTCGTACATTTAATGAAGTTATAAAAAAGCGTGAAATTAATGTAGAGCGTATTTGCACCTATTTGACCCAGCGTACGCGAAGAGAAGTGCGTTTACAAATCGTACATTTTCTATTTGGTATTGCACAGGCAGATGGTACGGTATCAACTTCAGAGGTTAATCAAATCTCTCAAATAGCTGGTTATTTAATGTTGAGCAGGGGCGAATTTGAAAGCATAAAAGCCATGTTCTTTAAAAATGCGGAAAGCGCCTATAAAATTCTCGAAATCAAGAAATCGGCTACAGACGCAGAAGTTAAGAAAGCATACCGGGATATGGCAAAAAAATACCATCCAGATAAACTACAGCATATGGATGAAGCCTATCGTCAGGGAGCAGAAGAAAAGTTCACTAAGGTTCAGGAAGCGTATGAGACGATTCAGAAAGAGCGGGGAATGTAATATTTTAATGCGCTCATTTTAAATTTTGATTTTGAACAGGTATATATTTTTATTTATTATTCTTTCTAGAGCAAATAGCTTTTCTCAGGAAATAGCCTCTTTACCATTAATAGATAAATTCAATAATTACTATACAGGTGGAGAACTAGATCTGTTTACAAGTGAGGACAGCCTTCTGTTTGTAATACAACGAGTCGCATCAGATGTTAAGATTACCACATTTGATGCTGAGTACAATCAAATCAAACAGATAAGTTTGACCGATTCTCCATTTAGAAATCACAAAATTTTATCTTCTGTATCTTTTGATAATTCAATGCTTTTTTTGCTTTCGGGCGGAATATTTAAAAATAGGTTTTCACTCATCTCGTATAATTTTCAGAATCAAAAGTTTGAAGAAATTCTGCAGCTTGAAAAGTTTATAAATGAAGAATTTTTAAGCTCATTTTTTATTGAAGATAAGTTGCACTTACTAACAGTGAGTCTGAACAGTCAGGAATTGTCGATTTACACAATAAATAAGGCTGGTAAAAGCTCTAAAAAGAGTTATGATTTTTCAGATTACAAGTTTAAAGCTCCGGGATTTAGTGACGAGAAGCTTAAATATCTCTTATATCAAAAAGGAATAAGCCCCATTCAAAATAATGAGATCGATTCTTTTTTTGAAGCTTCTTCAAAGTATAAGAGCTATGTGTTCAATCGAGAATTATGGTTGACTTTTGATCAGGATTCCGAACTAACGAGGCTGATTAAATTTGACCTTGAAAACGGAAAAATGGTTTTGCAGGATATTCCTAAGCCTGTATCTACTGAAGGAAAAATTAAAGAGTCAAATTCTTTTATTTTGGATGAACATATTTATCAGTTCGCGTTAAATAAAAAAGAAATGATTCTGGAAGTTAAAAATCTGGAATCAGGACTTGTCAATTATCGATATAGTGTAAAAGATGATGAAGATATAAGTATTAGCAACTCTGAAATAAAACTTAGAGGAGCTGCCTATGTCAAAGAACGGGTGATGGAAAAAACTTCTCAATTCTTGAGGAAAGTTGTTTCTTCAGAATCGGCAATTTTGGTTAGAAAAATTAATGATACCCTACAAATGCGTATCGGTGCGAACAGAGGTCTGTATTATGGAGGTACAGCACCAGGTTCAGTTCATTTCGCTGGGTTTTCACAAGATTATTTTTTTATTAGTGCGTTGCCTATAAGTGATTTAATCACAACAAGCGAACGATGGATTGCATTCAGTGCTGTCTTCGATTCGAATTTTAATCATTTAGATACTGAAACAATTCCCAACTTATATGATAAAATCAAAGATTTTAAAGAATCAAAAGATTTAAAAAAGAATATTAAAGATGCTTTGATACCTTTTGGAGGAAACTTCATCTATTCTTATGTTGATAAGGACGTTGTGAAGTTGGTGAAGTTTTAGACTTGGAAAATTGGAAAAGTGAATAGCTCACAAATTGAATCTGCTCACGCCGGTGCCGAAGAAAAATTCCGTAACGTTAAGAATGCGTATGAGACGATTCAGAAAGAGCGGGGGATGTAATAGCTTTTAAAAATAATTAACGGTTATAATTAGAGTTGAAGATTGTTAATATTCAAGCAATTATGGGGTGTAATTAGCGTTAAGTACTAACTTTAGTACACTAGTTATTTAAAAATTGTAAGAGCCCCCACAATAATGCTACGATTAATACTCTGTTTAATAGCTTTAGTAAGTCTCAGCTTAAACGCTCAGCAAGTAACCGTTAGTAATCCACGTCCTGCAGGGGAGTTGGTTGATTTGCTATTCAATGATTCTTGTGCAGAAATTTCAAATGTTTCTATATCATCAATCCAGGCAGCAGGATCTTTTTCTAATAATGGAGGTGCCTTTCCATTAGCTAACGGAGTTGTTTTACGCACGGGAGTAGCAACTCTTACCGGAGGGGCCTATACAGGCAATACCGCAGATTTAAGCAGTGAATTAAATACAAACTCAGATACCTATCTTCAAAATTTGAATGATGCATCCGGTAGTGGTGCTCAGATTAACGAAACTTCATTTTTAGAATTTAACTTTACACCGCTTTCCAGTAATTTTAGTTTCGATTTTATTTTTGCCTCTAATGAATATGGGGAGTGGCAGTGTTCCTCTCAAGATATTGTTGCTTTTGTATTAACAGATTTGAGTACAGGTAATGCTCAAAACCTGGCAATTACCGCTTCTGGAGAATCTGTTTCGGTGCGTAATATTAGAGATCAGCGTTTTAATCCTACGTGCAATTCTGTAAATGAAAATCTTTTTGACTCGTACGAAGTCACAAACGCACAGTCTACCATAAATATGCGGGGTTATACACAAGTTCTCAATGCCGCATCTACCTTAACTCCGGGAACACCTTATAATGTGCGTATTGTTATAGGAGATTCTAATGACACCAATTTTGATTCGGCTATTTTTCTTGCCGGCGGAAGTTTTAACACCAGTGTAGATCTGGGGCCAGACCGTACATTGTGTAGCGGTGATCAGGCAACTTTAGAAACCGGTTTAGATGCTTCGGTTTATAATCACAGTTGGCTTTTTAATGGCACAGTAATTCCTAATCAGAATGCAAGTAGCATAACGGTTAACAGAAGTGGAACTTACACGGTACGCATTACCAATAATGGGTGCGAAGTTACAGACGATTTAACGATAAACGAACTCACGGTTACTCCGCCAGTAAATCTTGAAGAATGTCCTAATGGTGGAGATCCATCCCTATTTGACTTAACACAAAACGATGCAGATGCTTTAGACGTAGATCCTTCTCAGTTTGAAGTGATATATTACGCATCGCTTTCAGATTTAAATGCAAATAATCCTATTCCTGCAAATCAAACTACAGCATTCCCAAGTAGGGGTCAAACTATCTATTTAAGACTACGCAATTTAATAAGCGGCACTATTTGTGGCGCTACCTATAATTTTGATCTTGATGTTTTGCCCACTATCACTATAACTCAACCTGCACCAATTGAAGTGTGTACCATCCCGGGAAGTGATATAACTATAAATCTTAATCAAATTGACAACCGCATTCTCAATGGTCAAAATCCTGCTCTTTTTACGATTACGTACTATGCAAATCAGGATGATGCAAATGCCGCACAGAATGCGTTAAGCGCAAATTACATTATTGAAGATGGAAATACAGGAGAAACACTTTGGGCAAGGGTTTCTTATGTATCTAATGAACGGTGCTTTAGAACCGTAAGTTTTGATATTACCATCAATGATTTGCCCCCGGTAGATCAATTGGGTAATGTAATTACCTGTAATGCTTACGAGTTAGAACCGCTTACAAACGGAAATTATTTTAGTGGATCTAATGGTACGGGGGTTCGGTACAATGCAGGAGATATAATTACAGCAGATATAGATCTATTTATTTTTAATGGACCTGATGCTAATGGGTGTAGCAACGAGTCTTCTTTCAGTATTACATTTGTTACAGAGTTTGATTTAAGCGAAGTAGAAGCTTGTGGCGAATTTAGTATTCCTCCTACTCCGGCAGGTGCATTTTACACGCAGCCTAATGGGCCAGACGGAACAGGAAGACGTCTAAATACCGGAGAAGCATTAACTACCTCTCAAACTATTTACTTTTATTTTAATGAGAATGGTTCGGTGTGTAGAGATGATGCTTTTGACATCATTGTATACCCCTTGCCGCTCGTAGATATGCCTGCAAATGTGGTGGCTTGCAATAATTTTACGCTTCCGACATTAACAAATGGGAACTATTTTACAGAACCCGAAGGGCAGGGAACACCACTAAACGCAGGTGATTTAATTGAAGAAACACAATCTGTGTACATATTTGCAGATGATAGCCGCTGTACTAATGATTACGAATGGCGCATTTTTATTGTAGAAGAGTATACAGATATGACGGCTTGTGGCAGCTTTACAGTAGCCACTGTCGAAGCAGGTGATTTTTATACCGCTGCATTAGGTGGCGGTACACTTATACCGCAGGGAACAGTATTAAATACATCACAGCGTATTTATTATTACGTAAATACGACAGATGGCCCTAATTGTACCAATAATTCCTTTTTTGAATTAGAAGTTATTGATACGCCTCCGGTTGACACATTACCAAATCAATTATTATGTGAAGGTGATACGTATACCTTACCTACACTAACAAACGGCGATTATTTTGAAGGTCCGGGGAGATCAGGTGCGCAGTATTATGCAGGAGATGTCATTAATACGACACAAACGATTTACATTAATAATCAGGTGCGTATTTGTGAAAATGAAACACAGTTTACAGTTGAAATAAGACCATCATTGCCTGTAGATAATCTAACCTTTGTATTTTCTTGTGAAGCGTACACATTACCCGATTTAAATAACGGAAGGTATTTTACTGAATCGCAGGGACAAGGAACCGAGCTTTTTTCGGGAACTGAGATTACAACAACACAGACCATATTTATTTATAATACATATGATGATTTCCCGTCTTGTTATTCAGAAAACAGGTTTACCATAAATATCCTGGGGGTTGAAGTAGAAACCTTTAATGATGTGACCTCATGTGATAGCTTCACATTGCCAATACTTAATACAGGAAATTACTATACCGCATCTGGCGGTCAGGGTACGCCGTTAAATGCAGGTGATATCATAACGACCACACAGGAGATTTTTATTTATGCCCGTAACGGAACGCGGTTTTTTTGTGAAGATGAAAGTAGTTTTACCGTGACCATTTCAGAAACTCCGGTTTTAATTCCTGAGTCAGATGTTGAGGTTTGTGGGTCATATACATTACCAGACTTACCACAAGATGTGTTCGCTCAGGGCTACTATTTAAGCCGAAACAAACAAAATCCCATTCCTGTTTCTGAATATGAATTACAACCGGGAACTTACACGATTTATAAATATGCAGAAGCATTAAATAATGCAACCTGTTTTGCCGAAGATTCTTTTGAAGTCATTGTGTATCCTCTTTTAGATTTTACTGTTGAAGGCGGAACTGTTTGTAGAAATGCAGCCACAGGAGCGGTAGAACGTGGTGTTATATTAGATTCGGGACTAGACCCGTCAGAATTTTTAGTAAGCTGGTTTTTAAATGGTCAGGAAGTTAATCAGGGTTCTACATTTGCAGTAGAACAGGCCGGTATTTATACCGTGTCAACCCAGAAACTCACTCCAGACGTGGGTGCGGCTTGTAATTACAACCCCACAACTGTCGAGGTTTTTGAATCTGCAGAGCCTGTTGTAGAAGTAGAAATTACCCGGCCTTTTGAAGATGTTTCAGGAATACGGGTTGCGATTATTCAGGGGTATGGGGATTATGAGTATCAATTAGACGACCAGGCGTTTCAAAACACACCCGAGTTTATAAATGTGTTGCCGGGGCCACATACCGTTACCGTACGCGGTATTAACGGTACGTGTGGAGTTACAATTGTTGAGGTGCAGGTTATAGATTTTCCGAAGTATTTTACACCTAATAATGATGGGTATCATGATACCTGGAACATTACAGCGCTCGAAGACTACCCCGAGGCACAAATTTTTATATTTGACCGGTTTGGGAAACTTATAAAAAACATCTTTCCATCTGGCCCGGGCTGGGATGGGACCTATCGTGGGGTAAATATGCCTTCAGACGATTACTGGTTTAGAGTTGAGTATATTTTTGAAGATCGTCCAGCTGAGTTTAAATCACATTTTACGCTAAAACGGTAATAGTTTTATCTTCAATAGATTTTGGTTATAAAATCATAGCTGTTTTAAACTATTTAATATGATTCTAAAATTTATACGTTGCTTTAATGTTGAAGTGTTCTTACTTAAATTTACCCTATGCAAAAAATCGCTACCGCAATTTTATCGGTTTTTATACTTGCCCAAAGTTTCAATGTAAGTTTTGGGGATTTTTTGCATATAGATGATTTAATCGCGCACTATGAGTATCACCAGGAGACTTTTGGCGATACTATAATCACGTTTATTGATAAACATTACGGCGAACTTAAATCAGAACACAACAGAGAACATCAGGAAGAACGCGAAGATCACGAGAAATTACCTTTTGAACATCAACACAGTTGTGTGCATTCTGTAGTCGCTTTTTTTAATCAAAATGATTTGGAAGTTATTCCTAAAATTATTCCTGCAGATCAGGTTTCTTCAAATTTTGAATATCACAATTCGTATTCTCACGCGGTAGATTCAAGCATTTTTCAGCCGCCCAAAAACGCTTAAAACAGTTGTTTTGGCTATTAACCAAAGCCTTTTTTTAATCTTATCCCTACCGGTTTAAGAATAGTATGTTTTAACGTTTTTATTTTAATGCTATGCTTAATGCAATTATAACTTTTAGCATCAGGAATAAATTAATTATCCTGTTGTTTACCACCGCGATTGTGGCTTTTGGGCTGTATTCGCTAACCCAACTTTCTGTAGGTGCCGTTCCTGATGTTACTAATAATCAGGTACAGGTAATCACCACATCACAAAACCTTTCTACGGTAGATATGGAGCAATTCATTACCTATCCTGTAGAATTACAAATGGCAAATTTACCCGGCGTAAAAGAAATACGCTCGGTTTCAAAATTTGGTCTTTCAGTAGTAACTGTGGTTTTTGAGGATGAAATGGGCACCTACTTACCCAGACAACTGCTCGCCGAAAAAATTAAATCTGCTTCAGAACAAGTTCCGGCTAGTTTTGGAACTCCGCAAATGGGACCCATTACCACGGGTCTGGGAGAAATTTACCAGTATATTCTAGATGTTAAACCCGGTTATGAAAGCAAGTACACCGCTACAGAACTACGCACTATACAAGACTGGGTTGTTAAACGCCAGCTTTCTGGTATTCCCGGGGTAGTAGAAATCAATTCGTGGGGTGGTTACTTAAAACAGTACGAGGTTGCTATAAACACTCAGAAATTAAATGCAATGCATATTTCTGCAGCTGAGGTTTTTACTGCTTTAGAAAAAAATAACAGTATCGCCGGGGGTGGATATATCGAGAAAGCCAATCAATCGTATTTTATACGTGGCGAAGGACTTGCAAGTTCTCTTGAAGATATTGAGAATATGGTAGTTGCTAACCAAAATGGGATACCTGTTTATGTTAAAGATGTAGCAACGGTAGGTTTTGGTTATGCGACACGCTTTGGCGCAATAACCGGTAATGGTGAAGGCGAGAAAGTACTGGGGCAGGTAATGATGCTTAAAGACGCCAACTCAAATCAGGTGATTCAGGCGGTCAAAGATCGGGTTGAAGAAATAAGCGGCTCTTTACCCGAAGGGGTTTACATCAATGCCTTTTTAGACCGAAGCGAACTTATTGCAAAAACCACATTTACTATTGGTGAAAATCTGGTTCTTGGTTTTCTCATCGTGATTTTTGTTGTCGTTCTGCTTTTAGGGAACTGGCGTAGTGGTCTGGTTGTAGCTTCGGTAATACCGCTTTGTTTATTGTTTGCCATATCACTTATGAATATTTTTGATGTTGATGCTAATTTACTGAGTCTTGGGGCTATAGATTTTGGAATTATTATAGACGGCGCAGTAATTATTGTAGAGTTTGTGGCTTATAAAATGGCACAAAAACAAAACACGATAAGAGAACTTACCACTACGGAAACCCGCCAACTTAAAGATGAGATTACCACAGACGCAGCGTCAACGATGATGAATTCTGCAGTATTTGGTCAGTTGATTATTTTAATCGTTTTTATCCCCATACTTTCCTTAAGTGGTGTAGAAGGCAAGATGTTTAAGCCTATGGCACTGGTTTTTAGCTTTGCAGTAGTTGGAGCAATGCTGTTATGTTTTACTTATGTGCCTGTAGCAGCCTCGTTATTTTTAAAGGCGGAAGCCCCTTCAGACCGAAACATTTCGGTACGATTGGTTAATTTTTTAAAACAGAAGTACGAGCGCGTTATTCACTGGGCATTAGATTCCCACAAATTGGTTGTAGGACTTTCAGTAGGTTTGCTGGCTGCATCGGTGTATCTATTTACCACAATGGGTGGGGAGTTTGTTCCGCAGTTAGACGAGGGAGATTTTGTGATTCAGCCGGTGCTGAAAACGGGAACTTCACTAAGTGGAGCAATAGCGCGTACCACGCAGATTGAACAAATACTCCTGGACAGTTTTCCCGAAGTTAAACAGGTGGTGAGTCGCATAGGCGCGGCCGAAGTACCTACAGACCCTATGTCTATGGAGGAAAGCGATGTGATTGTAACACTCAAACCAAAAGGAGACTGGGTTTCTGCAGAAACTAAAGATGAGCTGGCAGACCGCTTTAAAGATGCGTTAAGTGTTATTCCCGGAATGGAGATTGAATTTACACAGCCTATCGAGATGCGTTTTAATGAGTTGATTACCGGCGTTCGGGCAGATATCGCTATTAAAATCTTTGGTGAAGATCTTGATATCCTCAATAAAAAAGGTAATGAAATTCGGGATTTAATTCAGAATGTAGAAGGTGCCGCAGACATTTCGGTAGAGAAAGTTACCGGTTTACCCCAAATGAGCGTAAAGTATAACCGGGCAAAAATAGCGCGCTATGGCCTCAATATTTCAGACCTTAATGACGTAGTGAAAATGGGATTTTCGGGACAAACCGTTGGGAATATTTTTGAAGGGGAAAAACGATTTGATCTGGTCGTACGTCTCGAGCAAAACCAGCGTAAAGATATTGATAACCTTCAGAATTTATATGTAGATACGCCGTTAGGGGCAAAAGTGAGACTTAGCGAACTCGCAGAAATAAGCTACACAAAAGGTGCCGCAAAAATCTCACGTGATGAGACTAAACGTCGCATTGTTGTAGGTGTAAATGTGCGTAACCGCGATTTACAATCTGTGGTTGATGAGATTCAGGCGCGTGTAACTCAAAATATAAAACTACCTACCGGCTATTCTATAGATTATGGGGGCCAGTTTGAAAATCTACAAAGTGCTACCTCCCGTTTGCAAATAGCGGTTCCTGTGGCGTTGCTACTCATTTTTATCATGTTGTATTTCGCTTTTAATTCAGTTAAAGAAGCCTTGTTGATTTTTACAGCAATCCCACTTTCTGCAGTGGGTGGTATCGTTTTATTATGGCTGCGCGGTATGCCTTTTAGTATTTCGGCAGGTGTTGGGTTTATTGCGCTGTTTGGCATTGCTGTACTTAACGGTATTGTAATGCTCGAGCATTTTAAAGAACTTAAAAACCAGAGAATAACAGATATGCGGGAGCTTATTACTAAAGGTGCTACAGACCGTTTGAGAGCGGTATTGCTTACGGCAACAGCAGCTGCACTTGGTTTTTTACCTATGGCGGTATCTACAAATGCTGGGGCAGAGGTGCAACGCCCACTAGCAACGGTGGTTATAGGAGGCCTTATTTCAGCAACATTATTAACACTGGTGGTATTACCGGTTCTGGTTTCCTGGTTTGATAACGATTTAAAAAATGAAGGCGGAATGAAATTTAAAAACAAAGGAATTTCAATACTCCTAATTTTGATTTTGATGGGAGGTTTTGCACAGGCTCAGGAAATAAACAGTTTTGAGCAGGTACGTGATCTCGCATTTAAAAACAATGCGGGTATAAAAGCTGCCGGTTTGCGCAGTGAAGAAGCAAATGCAGCTATAGGAAATGCGTTTACATTTGATAAAACTGAAGTGTATTATCATTTTGATGAAAACAACCTGGCGTCAAACAACCGGCCTATAGATGTTTTTGGGGTGAGTCAGACTTTTTTGTTTCCTACGGTGTATTTTGCGCAAGCTAAGGTGAATAAGGCCAATTATAATCTGGTCGCGACTCGCGCCGAACTTACTAAAATAGAGCTAGAGCGTAGTCTTGCAAATTCCTATTACACGCTGCACTATGTAAATGAAAAGTTTCAGCTCTATAAAAATCTGGACAGTATTTACAAGAATTTTGCCTATGCTGCAAAACGCCGATTTGAACTGGGCGAAAGTAATTATCTCGAGAAAATTTCGGCGCAAGCCAAGCAAAAGGAAGTAGAAACGCTTCTCAAACAGGTACGAGAAGAGTTAAAAGCTGCCGAGATTAATTTGCAGCGGGTGGTACAGGTAGATACACTACAACTTAATACACCAAAATTAGAACAACTGACACCCGCTTTAGACGCGCAAAGTATGGCAACCGCAAACGCATACTATGATTCTAAAATTAGTCTGGCAGAAGCCCAGCGTAAATTCAGTACTCAACAGCTTTTACCAGATTTAACGGTAAATTATTTTCAGGGTTCTAATGATGGGTTGAATAAAAATCTGATAGGGTATCAGTTTGGTATTAAAATCCCTTTGTTTTTCTCAGGAGCGGCAAGCCAAATTAAAACGGCTAAAATTGCAGCAGAGGCCGCACAACAGGAAGCTGCGAATTATAAAATTCTATTGCAATCCCGAAAAACGGAGTTAAGGAGCCAGCTGAATAAATTTGCCGAAAGTCTTGCATATTACGAGCAGGAAGGAAATGCATTGGCAGACGAACTAGAAAAAACAGCGATCACCAGCTATAAAAACGGGGAGATAAACTTTTTTCAATACATACAAATCCTGCAACAGGCGTATGATATTAAACTCGCATATCTCGAGAGTCTTAATAGCTACAATCAGGTGGTTATTCAACTTAATTACAGTGTTCTATAAATCAACTAATCCGTCTTAAAGGCGCTTTTATAAAAATTCTAATGAAAAATTTAATTAAACGATACGCACAAATTTGCTCGCTTTTTATAGTGTTGAGCTGCGGAAGCAAAGATAAAAATGCTGAAGAAGAACCCAGTACAACTAAAGCAGATGTTACGGTAACTCAACAGCAGTTTAGCAGTGCCGGTCTTGAACTCGATAAGTTAAAGGAGGCTACTTTCCCGGAATGGGTAGAAGCCAGCGGAATGATTGATGTCCCACCCGAAAACAGAGCCGTAATTACGTCTTTTATGGGAGGCTATATTAAAGACAACCCGTTGTTGATAGGTGATGCCGTTAAAAAAGGACAGGTGTTGATCACGCTTGAGAATACCGAGTTTGTTGCGCTACAGCAAGAGTTTCAGGAACTGGCAGAGCAATTAGCGTATTTAAAGTCAGAATATGAGCGGCAACAAGCTTTAGTAGCCGAAAAAATTACTTCGCAAAAAAACTTTTTAAAAGCTGAAAGTGAGTACAAAAGAAGTGTGGCAACCTATAACGGACTTCAGAAAAAATTGCAGATGCTCAACATTAGCACCGCGCAGGCCTTGCAAGGAAACTATACCTCGCTGGCACGTATTTATGCGCCTATAACCGGTACCATTTCTGAAACTTTTGTGAGTAAAGGAAGCTATGTTTCTCCTGCAGATCCTATTATGGAAATTATAGACATAGACCACATACATCTCGAGCTTTCGGTATTTGAGAAAGATATGCTCAACGTGCAGAAAGGGCAGGCGATACAATTTAAAATCCCGGAATCTTCAAACACAATGTATAAAGGTGAAGTACATCTAATAGGAAATTCGCTTAGTGAGCAAGGTCGTACGGTAAAAGTACACGGGCATCTGGAGCACGAGAACGACACTCCAACATTAGCGGTAGGAATGTTTGTTGAGGCTAAGATTGAAACCGGTGAAGCCACCAGAATGGCGTTACCACAAGCCGCTGTTGTAAATCTTGGAGAAGCGTATTATGTGCTTAAATTAAAAAGTAAGGAAAATGATGCATATTTATTTAACCAGATAGCGGTAGAACCCGGAAAAACCGCAAATGGATTAACCGAAATTTTAAATGCAGATCAGCTCGATAAAAATGCGCAATATCTTACTAAAGGTGCGTTTGAGTTAATACAGGAGTAAAAAACAATTTATGAAAAACGTATTTGAAGGTATGCGAAATGAGTTTTCTGACATCTATAAAAATTATAGAATCGGACATTTTTCAATGACAGTGATGAAAGATATTTATTATAAAAATATGGATGTTAATAAAATAGATTCTTTTACTATACGTGATGAAAGCTTGAATGAAACAATAGGCTTTACAACTACAGATATAGAAGGATGTTCAGAAAATGGTAAGTATCAAAGAATTTTAGCTGGAACCACACTGGCTGTTATATATCAATTATGGGAGGAAAAATTTCGAACAGCTATTGCAAACGAATATCAACTTAAAAAGAACGATATAATAAGTGATTTTTTTGGCGACTTAAGATTAATTCGTCAAGCAGTTATTCATAATAATTTTCAGCCAATTGATGATTTAAATAAAATAAAATTACTTCATTTTCTCGGAAATAAAGAACAATTAAACTTAACTAGCTTAGAATTAAGTAAAACGAATTTTCTATTAAATAAAGAGATAGACAGGCTTGATATGTTACATAAGTAATCTAACTTCTATTGAAGTTTATTTATTTTAAACTGTATTTTTCAGCTTTTAAAACTTTTAGAACCATTTAAATGAAACACTTTTTATTGATTGCCTGCTTCCTTTTTGCAAGCTTCACGATACACGCACAGGACTATAAAAGCACTATAAAAAGTACGTTTTCAGAATATCTGGATGCGATTGTAAACTCAGACTTTGAGAAAGCGATGGATTATATGCTACCCGAATTCTTTGATATTATCCCTAGAGCGCAACTCGTGAGCATTATGGAGCAAACGTTTAATAACCCGCAAATGTCTTTTAAAATACGTAATCCTGAAGTGTTGCGTGTTGAGGATGCACAGGAGATAGAAGATAAATTTTATGCAATGCTCACCTATGCAAATGATATGGATATGCAACTTAAAGGTGAAGAAGATGAGACTGAAGAACAAAAAGCAATGCGTACGGCGCTTACACAAGCTGCATTTGCACAATCATTTGGTAAAGACAATGTGAAGTATAACGACTCTACAGATAGTTATACCATACACGCAGAAAAAGAGGTTGTCGCAATCTCAAATAATGGTACGACAGACTGGAAATTTATCGTTCTTGAAAACCGCCAAAATGCTATGTTAGAAAAATTAGTTCCGGCAGCTTTACTCGAGCAAAACTAGATTTTAACCCTTCCGGTATTTTTATTTCAACCCCCAAAAAGACTTTATAAATTCTTTTTTTGGCAGACTCCAGATGATTTGTAAGTCTTCTTTTAGGGTGCTAGTGCCGTCCAGAAATTTAAATATTTTAGCAATTGCATTCTTTTTAAACATCTGTGTAAAAAGAGCCGCTCCCTGATCATTATTGCGGTACAAAACATCTAGAAAAAGTTTGTCATACCAGCGGTATCTATCGTTTAGCGAAAGCTTTCTAAAGTCACTTTCTCTCTTTAAAAAGCGAATCAATTCAGCTGTTCTTTTCACCGTATAGCTAAAGGTATAACCGGTGCTACCACGCGTCCACCCGCCTGCTGTGCCTATATGCAGCAGGCTTTTTGTATTGTGTTGTTCAAATGGATAGGCCGTCATCGGGATGCTGCCTTGTTCTACCGCCGTGACTTCATATTGTGAGGCGCCCAGACCTTCCATATAATCTTCTATTGCCGCTTCATATTCTGCTTTGGGCAGAAGATGTTCAGAAAATAGGGTGTATTCTACAAGGGCTTGATTTTTCGCCGTAGGCAACACATACATAAAACGCGTATTGCCATTTTGCTTGATAGAAAAATCCATAAAAGTGGCAACTTCAGGATTAAAAACAGATTCCTGAGTTTTTACTTCCCAGCCTATAAAGTGCTGCTGTAAAACAGGAAATGCCTTTTGATTTTTTAGCCGTTTCGGCGGAAGAATACTGCTAAAAACCTTAGAAGCCGTATAGGTATTTTGATCTGTAGTGACCTCAACACCTTGTTTTGTTTCGGTTAAGTCTTGAAAATTTTCAGTTTTAAAAGTAACTTGTTTAGAGGCCCGAAGGATTTCAAAAACCGAATTGTAAAAATTTATGCCTTCAATTTTATTATAACTGTATTCTTTCAGCGGAATTTCAGCATCAAATGCACTGCCTTTAAACCGTATTTTATTCCATTGTTTAGAAATTACCGCATCCCAATTATGTGAATTTTCACTCCAAAAACACCAGGTGCGGTCATTCTTATTTTTTTCAGATTTATCAATAAGAAGGATGCTTTTATCTGAAAAGTAAGGATCACTAACTAATGATTTTGCAAGCATCAGTCCCGAAAGTCCGGCGCCCAGTATGATGTAATCAAAATGTAAAGAAGTCTTTTGCATAGCGGTTTAAAGCTAGAACTTATTGAGCTATCGCACAAAATGATTTTAAGCTTAGTCGTCTAAAAAACCAAGCAATAAGCCTGAGGTATAATATTCAAAAATGCGTTTTTCTACGGTGAAGTCTTTATTAAAAATTAAGGTTACCGGTAAGGAGAAGGGTTTATTAGGTCGTGTAGCTAGTAGGAGTGGCAGCTCGTGAACACCATTTCGTTTAGTGAGATGTTGTTTGTTTGTAAAGATTTGACCATCAAAATGTATGGTGTCTGTGGTTTCTACATTCATGCGTACGGCATAAAATTTTTCATTTATCTTTTTGATCACTTCAGGTTTATTAAATACAACACGGTCTATTTTTTTACAATATGCACACCAGTCGGCGTGAAAGAATAGGAATATTTTCTTGGGTTTTAGGGCTAAAGAATCTTCCAGTTGTTCCCAGCTAATCCAATTGATTTGCGTGGTTTTATGTTGAGCATTTAAGCTTCCGCAGTAAAGAAAAAGAAGAATTAGAATAGGTTTCATAAAATAATAATTTGTATTGCTGGCCCGTACTTAAAAATCTCCAAAACGTATTCCGAAGAAAACAGTGCGAGGTCTATTAGGACCATAAATATAATTTGAGTCTCTGAGTGCACCTTGGTCAAAGTCGTTTTGATAGCTGTTAAACATATTTTGAACCCCGCCACTTAATTCTATATGCAGGTTGTCTGTCAGGTCAAAATGATAGGTAATTTTGGATGTAACATCCATAAAAGATGGGGTGTCTTCCAGTTTTATAAAACCACTTTCGTTAATTACGTGAGGGGCAATCATGGTGCCGGTATAACTTCCGGTAAGGTCAACTTTTAAGGCTTCATTTACCGTCCAGTTGGTATTAAAAAAGCCATACACATTAGGCGATCGTACAAATTGATCTGTTGTTACATCAGACTCATTGGGGTTGCTTCCATCGGCTTCAAAGAGAATTTGATTTTCGTTGTAAATAGATTGTTGGTAGGTAATTCCTGCCTGAAACAACAAAGCTTTGCCTGGAGATACATTAAATTCAATATTAGTACCTGTTACGTAGGCGCCGTTACCGTTACGAGATTCTTCAAGAATAGAATCATTAGGTAATGAAGCCCCCGTGCTCACGAGAGTAAATGGGTTTTCTAGTGTGGTGTAAAAGCCTTCTACCAACAAACTGGTTTGTACCTTATTAAATTCTTTAGTAAAGTTAAGAGACGCAGTATAGGCATTTGAGAATTCGCTTTCCAGATCATCAGATAAGATGACAAAGCGTTGCTCGCCACCTACCGAACTGATGTGCAAATCTTCATTAAAAGCTTGCGGGGCTCGAAAGCCGCGTGCATAACCTCCTCTAAACTGAAGGTCATCTGTAAAGTTGTAGAGCAAGGTTAATCGCGGACTGAAAACTGTTTGAGAAACTGTTGAGGTGCGGGAAATATTTTGAATTTGATACAACCCATCAATAGTAATATGGTCTAGCCGCGCACCTATTAATGCGGTAAACTGCTCTGTAGGTTTCCACTCATACTGACTGTAAAGACCTAGACTATTTACTTTTTGATCAACCAAACGGTTATAGCCTAAAATAGCATCTTCGGTATCGTTAAGTTGGTACTCTAAACCCGAAGTAAGCACATCATTATTCTTAAATGTACGTGTAAATTTAGTACCGGCCACAAAAGCAATATCAGTAGTTTTTCCGAAAGAATTGTTTGCAGCAGAAGAATCTACACGCGTTCGGCCGCCGCCTAAACCGCCGTAATAACTATCCCGATTCGTGTGTTGTACCGAAGCGTAAGCCGTAAGATTACTGGTGCGAGCGTCATTAAATAATTCATAGTCTACACCTGCAAAAATTGTATTGTGGTCCAGTTCTTCGGTGATGTCTGTAAACTGAGGTGCTAAGTCAAGCCGATCTCCACCGCGCCTGTATTCTTTTATGGCTGTAAAATCTAAGCCCAGCTTACTATTGTCGTTGGGACGGTAAAATGTTTTCATTCCAAATGAATTATTAGTGAGTTTCGTTAGTTCACTAAAATCGTCATCATTAGCATCAAAAACATCACGATTGCGATACATTCCGTAAAGTGTAATTCCGGAGGTCAAATCTTCGCTTACAAGTGATGAATTGATATTGAGGCTGCGGTCTGGTATTTTTCCATTTATAAAACCCAAATTACTGTTTACTTCCCAGCTGCTATTAATGGGTTCTTTAGTGATGATATTTATCGTTCCTGCGATTGCACTAGACCCAAAAAGTGCAGAGCCACCACTACGCACCACTTCTACACGATCTATAATACTTACCGGAATTTGTTCAAGACCATACACGCCGTTAAGAGCACTAAAAACAGGACGGCTATTCAACAAAACCTGTGTGTATTGACCGCCCAGACCATTAAGGCGTACCTGCGTAAACCCGCAATTTTGACAATTGGTTTCTACCCGAACGCCCGGTTGATAATTAAGACCGTCTGCAAGCGAAATAGATTGTGTTGCTTTAAATAGTTTAGGGCTTAAGACATTTACAATTACTGCCGCTTTTTTCTTGCTTATTCTATTCCGCGTTGCGCTAACCACCACCTCTTCTAAACCCAGTAAATCTTCAGTAAGATCAATGTTTAAGGGTTTGTTTCTGTATTCTGAAGGGTTAATGGTTTTTTTTAAAGTTTTAAACCCTACGGCCTGAATTACTAAGGTGGTGTATTTATCAGGAACATCAAGCTGAAAAAACCCATTTTCATCTGCCGCAACTCCTATGGTAGTATCGCTTACCAGAATAGTTGCAAAGGGTAGTTCTGTGTTATTATGCGAAATCTTGCCGTGTATTGTGATGGTTTCTTGTGCAAAAGTCACGCAGTAAAAGCTTAAAAATAGAATCCTAAATAAATATGTAGTAGTCATTTATGTTCTTTCAAAAATAAAATTTAGGTAAACCTAAAAAATATATTTGAATATTTTGACGTATTATTGTGGTATAATTAAATATAAGTATGACTTTTTCTGAAGAAAATTATTTAAAATCGATTTACGCCTTGCAAAAGGATAGTCCTAAGGGTGTGAGTACGACGGTTTTATCTCAGTATTTAGAGACAAAACCGGCATCGACTACTGAAATGATTAAAAAACTGAATGATAAAGATTTAGTGAATTATCAGCCGTATCAAGGAGTGCTTTTAAATAAAAAAGGAGAAGAAATCGCCTTGCGCGTGGTTCGGAAACACCGCCTCTGGGAAACTTTTTTAGTACAGAAACTAGATTTTAGTTGGGATGAGATTCATGACGTGGCAGAGCAGCTTGAACACATAAAATCTGAAAAGTTGATACGCGAGTTAGATCGTTTTTTGGGGTATCCCAAACACGATCCGCATGGAGATCCCATTCCTGATGCAGATGGAAATATCATAAAAATGGAAAAGAAGCGTGTTTCTCAATTAGTTCCCGGAGATGTGGGAACCTGTATTGGGGTTAATGATACCTCGTCGTCTTTTTTGCAGTTTCTAGATCAGCAAAATATACGGTTAGGGAGCGTTTTAGAAATTTTAAATATTCAGGAGTTTGATAAAAGTATGCGGGTGCGTATTGAGGAGCGTGAATTGTCTTTATCACAAATCGCCACAGAACATATTTATGTGCGTATATAAAAGTATTAAAAAGCAAGTTTTAGATTTTAATTCTACTGTAAAATGAATGAAATAATAGATTATTTTGAAACCTTAGACCCGGTTATGGGTGCTTTTTTAGCGACACTTTTTACGTGGGGTGTGACCGCTTTAGGCGCCTCTCTAGTTTTCTTTTTTAAAGGGATGAATCGTAAGGTTTTTGATGCCATGTTAGGATTTGCAGGAGGCGTTATGGTTGCCGCTAGTTTCTGGAGTTTACTGGCACCGGGAATCGAAATGAGCCCCGGGGAAGGTTTTATAAAAGTGATACCCGCAGCAGTGGGATTTGCTCTGGGTGCTGCATTTTTGTTTGGTTTAGACAAAGTATTGCCGCATTTACACGTAAACTTTAAAGAGGAAGATAAAGAAGGTATTCGCAGTCCCTGGCATAAATCGGTATTGTTAACGCTCGCGATAACGCTTCACAACATCCCCGAAGGTCTTGCGGTAGGGGTGTTGTTTGGTGGTGTTGCGGCCGGTTTTGATGGCGCTACCATAGGTGGTGCCGTGGCGCTTGCCATAGGTATAGGCTTACAAAATTTCCCCGAAGGTTTTGCAGTTGCCGTACCCTTACGCAAACAAGGTTTCAGTAGATGGAAGAGTTTTCACTACGGTCAGCTTTCTGCGATCGTTGAGCCTATTGCAGCAGTAATAGGTGCCTATGCGGTAATGACTTTTAAACCTATTTTACCGTATGCTTTAGCTTTTGCCGCAGGAGCCATGATTTTTGTGGTAGTAGAAGAAGTAGTTCCCGAATCGCAACAAGGGAGTAATACAGATATTGCCACACTAGGCTTTATAGGAGGATTTATTCTAATGATGACACTTGATGTAGGTCTGGGATAATTGCAACGGTACAGCTTTTATTTGAGTCTTTATTAAATAACTCACAATTGTATTATGAAAAAGCTAGCACTTATATTATTCAGTTTGTTTAGTGTGGTATCTACAGCGCAAACAATTGTTATATCTAATGATTCAATAAGTGCTAAAAAGCAGGCTCCTGAACCTCATTTTGTAGTACTTGTACCCTTTGGTAAACTTACTTCTTTTGGGGATGTGGCAATCAAAGTTACTAAAGTTGTAGATTCCAGATGTCCTAGTGACGTAATCTGTGTTTGGGCAGGAAACGTAGGTGTTGAGTATTCAGTATATAGAGATGGAAAATTTGTGGAAGACTGCAAAGCGACCTTAGGGGCAAAAGAAGAGTTTGTTAGTTTGCTAGATACTGCCGGGACAAGTCTTGCTGCACTTTCTGTACATCCTTATCCTAAAATTTCCCAAGAGAGCATATCCCAGAAAGATTATATTATTAAAGTAGTTTGGAAGCAGAATTAGTGACAGCCACAGTTATCGCTTCCGCAGGATTTATCTTTAGATTTTCCGCCTAAAAAAGCGGGTTTCCAGATGTATTTAGTCACGAGATAACCTACAGCGACTAAAAAAATAATAAGTACTACTATATTCTGTATCATAACATTTTTAGTTTTCTAAAATAGAAAAGGAAGGAAATTGCCTTTTAGAATTTTAGGATTATTTTTCAAAAGTGTTTCGATTTCAATCATAAATTGTTCAATCTCGACCTTTACCTTTTCATCAAATTCTTTATTCCATTTTAATTGATTGTATTCCTTGGTTTCTTTATAGTTGGTCAAGATTTCTTCCATAATTGGAATAGTTCTTTCGTTGTTTTCAGCTATTATCTTATATAGTTCTTGAGAACGATCTAATTTTTTAAGTTCAAAATTCATTCCGTAAGCCCTGTAAAAAATTAAGGGTAGCGTCAAATTGGTTATTTCAAAAAGAAATACAATTTCAGTACGCTTGCTTTTAAAAATAATGTGTCTTTCAAAAGCTATATTTCTTTCTTCTATTTTAAAGCCGTAATCAGTAACTAAAAATCCAAGATATTTTTTTGAGAAAAATAGTATTGTATCAGAATAGTTCACAAATGTTTTTTAAATCTAAATAAGCAATTGATAAGCTACTAAAGCCACGACATACGCAAAACCACTCATAATTACCAGTTGCAATATGGGCCATTTCCAGGTATTTGTCTCTCGTTTTACAATCGCCAGGGTACTCATACATTGCATGGCAAAAGCGTAAAATAATAACAGTGAAACACCACTAGCCAGATTAAACAGCGGGCCACCTAAAATAGGATTTACTTCGCCTGCCATTCTGTTTTTTATAGTTTCTTCTTCGTCACTACCTACGCTGTAAATGGTTGCTAGCGTACCTACAAATACTTCACGGGCTGCAAATGAACTTACAATAGCGATGCCTATCTTCCAATCGTAACCTAAAGGACGCACAACAGGTTCTATAGCTTTCCCCATGTAGCCAATGTAGCTGTATTCCAGTTTTTCTGAAGCGATGTGTTTATCGAGTTCGCTTTCTGGGAAATCTCCGGCTTGCATGCGTTCAACAGCATTTGCTTCGGCATTATTAAAAGCATCTCCGGGACCATTAGAAGCTAAAACCCACAGCACAATAGAGATTGCAAGAATTATTTTACCGGCACCTACGATAAATGATTTTGTCTTTTCGATCACATTATAGGCAACGTTTTTAAACAACGGAAGCTTATAGTTAGGCATCTCAATAACAAAAAAGGTACGGCTTTTAATTTTTAAGATTCGGTCTAAAAGCCAGGCCGAAAGTATTGCGGTACCAAACCCAATGAGGTATAACCCCATAAGGACTAAACTCTGTAGATTGAAAATGTAAAGTACTTGTTGGTCTGGTATCACCAATGAAATAATAATAAGATATACCGGCAATCGAGCGCTACACGTAGTAAAAGGGGTTACGAGAATGGTAATAAGGCGTTCTTTCCAGTTTTCGATATTACGGGTTGCCATAATCGCAGGAATGGCACAGGCAGTACCTGAAACCAGTGGTACAATGCTTTTTCCGCTTAGGCCAAAACGACGCATAATACGATCCATTAAAAAGACCACACGACTCATATACCCACTTTCTTCGAGTATAGAAATAAAGAGAAATAAAAAGGCAATCTGCGGAATAAAAATTACAATACCTCCTAAACCGGGTATGATTCCTTCGGCAATAAGACTTGTAAACGCACCCGGTGGCATCGTATTACGTACCCATTCTCCCATTGCAGCGAAAGACTCATCAATAAGATCCATAGGGTAGGAAGACCAGTCATAAATCGCCTGAAAAATAAGCAGTAAAATCGCAAAGAAGATGATGTATCCCCAGAATTTGTGAGTAAGCACGCGATCTAGTCTGCTGCGCAAATCTTTAGCTGCCAGATGATCTATGCTCAGTGTTTCTTTTAAAACACCGTTTATAAACTGGTAGCGTACAATAGTTTCTTTTTGCTGTAAACGTTTAAGATTAGATTTACTTTCGGTTTGAAAACTGGTAATGCTTTGCATTTCATTACGGTCAAGTTTACCAAAATTTACATCCTGAGTAATAACCAACCATAATTTGTACAAATCCTGTTTCGGAAACGCTTTGCGTAAACGGTCAAAGTATTCTGGCGCAATTACCGAAGCATTTACACAAGGTTCAACAGAGAGTTCTTTATAATTTGTAATTAGTTCTTTAAGATTCTCAAAGCCCGTATTTTTACGCGAGCTCACCAGTGCAATTTTGGTCTGCAGACGCTCTTCAAGCTTTTCAATATCTAGTGTAATGGCTTTACGCTGCATACGATCTGCCATATTGATAACCAGAATCGTAGGTATTTTTAAATCTTTAATCTGTGTAAACAGCAGTAGATTTCGTTTTAGGTTTTCTACATCAGAAACCACAACGGCGACGTCTGGATAATCTTTATCGTTTTTATTTAAAAGTAATTCTATAACCACATTCTCATCAAGAGAGCTGGCATTGAGGCTGTAGGTACCGGGAAGATCAAGTATATGTGCTTTTACCCCTCGTGGAAGTTTACATATACCTTCTTTCTTTTCTACCGTAATTCCCGGGTAGTTACCTACCTGTTGTTTAAGACCGGTTAATTGATTAAAAACGGAAGTCTTACCGGTATTAGGGTTTCCTATAAGGGCTACGTTTAACTGTTTACTCATTGCGAGAGCTTTTCTACAAGGATATGACTGGCGGTTTCTTTACGTATTGCCAGGTGACTACCATTGATGTTGAGATACATGGGGTCTTTAAACGGTGCAATCTGAACCAATTCTACTTCATTACCGGGCAGGCATCCCATTTCTAAAAGCTTAAGAGGTACCATATCTAAGGTAAACTCTTTAATTATAGCTTTCTCGCCACGCTTCAGAAGATCTAATGAGATAATCAAAATTTATTTAGATTGAATTTAAACAAGGCAAAAGTAATGGAAAAGCAACAGACTCGAAAAGATTTGAGGTATAAAGTATGCTTAAAATAGCAGGTATTTAGTCGTAAACCCGACTTTCAATTTTTTGAAGTATAGCAATGTCTTTTAGCAATTGCTCAATAGCTTCAGGATCTGTACCGTCATAAAAGCCTCTAATTCGTTTTTCAGAATCAATGAGCATAAAATTTTCGGTATGTATCATATCATATTTATCGCCATTTCCCGCAGTTTTTACAGCCAAATAACTCTTTCGCGCCAGCTCATAAATTTCTTTTTTGGGTCCTGTAACCAGATTCCATTGTGCATCATTAACCCCTTTTTCTATAGCATAGCGTTTTAATTGAGCTACCGTATCGGTTGCGGGAATCACCGTGTGAGAGAGTAGTTTTACTTTGGGATCGTCTTTCAGCTTTTCTTGTATTTGCAGCATATGATCGGTCATTATGGGGCAAATCGTCTGGCAGGTGGTAAAGAAAAAATCGGCCACATAAATCCCGGGATAGTCTTTTTGAGTAATGGTATCTCCGTTTTGGTTTACCAGTTTAAAGTCGGCAATCTTGTGGTATTTTTTTACAAACTGAACCGTGCTGTCTACAAGTGTATTATCTACCATCGTAGGTTGGTAAATAGGCAGGCTGGGTTCTGGTTTAAGAAGGGTGTAAAATATGTAAAGAATTACTGCGGAAAGGATCACCATTACAATGGCAAACTTTTTGTACTTAGCAAAAAACTGAAGCATAAACTGCGTTTTAGATTGCAAAATTACAACCCGAATCGCGCTTAACAAAAGTATTCTAAGGCTAACTTTTTAAATGCCCGTTGCAGCACACTGTAAATACTTTTGTATGCGGATGTAAAAGGTTACTTTTGTGCACTTTTTAAGGCCTGTTGCCTTTCATTTAATATAGTGTTTTTAGTTTTTAAGGTTTCTTTCATTCCCTGCAATACGTGATGAGATTGACACCTTTTATTAGATAAAATTTATGGATCCATTTTTTGTAAAAGGTGCTCAGCTTTTTCTGAGTCTTTCAATATTAATCGTACTTCACGAGTTTGGTCATTTTATACCGGCCCGTCTATTTAAAATACGTGTAGAGAAATTTTTCCTGTTTTTTGATGTCAAATTTGCCCTGTTTAAAAAACAAATAGGGGAAACAGTTTATGGTATAGGCTGGTTGCCTCTGGGTGGTTATGTAAAAATCGCCGGGATGATAGATGAGAGTATGGATAAGGAGGCTATGGCTCAGGAACCTAAAGAATGGGAGTTTCGCTCTAAGCCGGCATGGCAGCGTCTTATCGTTATGATAGGTGGAGTTACCGTAAATATTGTGCTAGGGTTCTTTATCTACATAATGATTATTGCAACTTATGGTGATGAGTATTCTACTCCAGATGATTTAAAATATGGCTTTGGGTTTACTCCTACGATGGAGCAATATGGCTTTGAACAGGGAGACAAAATACTTGCTGTAAATGGTGAAGAATTAGAAGATCAGTTAGCGTTTCCGCAAATGTTAATGATGCGTGATGTTTCTAAAGTTACGGTACTTCACGAAAACGGAAGTCAGGAAGAATTAAGCCTTCCTGATGATATTGGGATGCAGTTGTTTAAATCTGGTGAGATGTTTGGGGTTAACTTTCCGCGTACACCGGTTTATTTAGATTCGGTTTTTGGAGGTGCGGAAAAAGCCGGAGTGTTGGGGACCGATGAATTATTGAAAATAAATGATTACCCCATAAAATATAAAAGTGATGCGAGTTATGCCCTGCAGGCTAAAAAAGATAGTATCGCTACCATTACTGTTTCTCGGGATGGCGTAGAACGCAAATTTGAAATCCCTATGGGTGATCAAAAAATGGTAGGAGTAGGTTTTGGCTTTGCAGATAAAGACTATGTAATGCCAGAACGTCGTAAGCGGGAATATGGTATTGGAGAAAGTATTAGCAGAGGTGTAGGTTATGGGTATGATAAATTGAGGGATTATGTAACTCAGTTTAAATATGTGTTTACTTCTAAAGGAGCCTCTCAGGTAGGTGGTTTTGGAGCGATTGCAGGCCTTTTTCCTGACACATGGAACTGGTTGTCGTTTTGGGAAACTACCGCATTTATATCGATCATACTGGCGTTTATGAATATTTTGCCTATACCAGCATTAGATGGTGGGCACGTCATGTTTTTATTATATGAAATTATTACCGGAAGAAAACCTAGCGACAAATTTTTAGAATATGCGCAGATGATAGGCTTCTTCTTGCTAATTGCCTTAGTATTATATGCTAACGGAAACGATGTGTATCGCTGGATCACGGGTGGATAAGCTTAGAAAAACAATTTTTAAAATGCTTTAAAAAAGTTTTTTAAAAATTGTTTTGTGGGTTTAAATAGTTGTGTATATTTGCATCCGCTTAAAGCAAATAAGCGAAACGTTCCTTAAGACCTAACAAACTTCAACATTGCGATGTTGATAGATGATCTTAAAATTTAAAGATAAATTCCTCCTTAGCTCAGTTGGTTAGAGCATTTGACTGTTAATCAAAGGGTCCTTGGTTCGAGCCCAAGAGGGGGAGCAAAATTAAGCCTTAACTACTTGTAGTTGAGGCTTTTTTGTTTTTACTAACCCTGTATCTACGCGGGTTTAGAGCTTATTTGCTATCTTAATGTATTCATTTCTTAAAAAATGTATTTTACGTATATGTACGCCTAATAAGGTTATACATTTAAAAAATAGGTGTACAATTCGGTGTACGTATTTTTATCAGGTTATACATTTTTCTACTAGCATAATAGTATAATATATTATGTCTTATTAATACATTTATTATGAGTATTAATAAGTTATCTGTTTTATTCTATCCAAATAAAGCAAGAGTAAATAAAAAGGGTTTTTGTGTATTGAGATGCAGACTAACTCTCCAAGGAGAAAGGAAGGAGTTCTCTACTGGACTTTTCATTAAACCTAAATTTTGGAATTCATCCAAACAATATTATTCTTCTGATACTTCCATAAATAATGAATTGGCATTAATAGTTAATAATCTTAATGATTGTTATTTAAAATTGAGAGTTCAAGATGCACCTATAACAATAGAAAATATTTTAAATAGTTATTTAGGTGTAGATGTTAAGGCAGAACAAAATGAAACTGGTGTTTCTGAATATTATCAAGGCTATTTAAAGAAGTTTAAGAAGCTAATTGGGCTGGAGATAAAGAAAGTTACTTGGGATAAGTTTTATTACATAGGGCAGCATATAACTGCCTTTATTATCTGGAAATATAAAGTTAAGGATATACCTCTTTCTAGATTAGATCTCAATTTTCTAACAGAATTGGATTTTTACCTGAAAACTGAAAAGGATCTTAAGCAAGTAACTATTAATAAAATAATTCAAAGGTTTAGGAAAGTAGTACGTATTGCACTTTCTGAGAAGCTGATAACAGCAGACCCATTCCTACTATACAAATCAAAGAGTATTAAAAATACTATTGTTTATTTGAATGAACTAGAATTAGAAAAGCTTGAAAGTTATGAATTTTCTCAAAAGAGACTCAAAAACACAAAAGACTGCTTTGTATTTTGTTGCTATAGTGGTCTAGCATATGCTGAAATGATTGGTCTAAAGCCAAAACATTTAGAAAAAGGATTTGACAATAACCTGTGGATTAAAATGGAAAGAGAAAAAACAGGTAAACCTTTATCAATTCCTCTACTTCCTAAAGCTTTAGAAATTCTCCAGGCATTTAAAATTGATTCTGAATTTATATTTCCAAGATTGAGCAACCAGAAATTTAATTCCTATCTGAAGGAAATTGCAGATATAGTAGGTATAGATAAAAGGTTGACTCATCATACAGCAAGAAAGACCTTTGCAACTACAGTGTTATTATATAATGATGTACCAATGGAAATAGTTAGTGAGCTTTTAGGGCATTCTAGTATCACTATTACTCAAACGCACTATGGAAAGATTGTGCAGAAAAAAGTGAGTGATCATATGTCTGTTTTAAAAGATAAATTGTCATAAATACTTTTAAATTGAATTTGAAAATATTATTTGAATGATAAATTATTGATTTTTGTTTTTTAATTATTCAAATAATTTCATCCAAATAAAATGAGTTTAGTCAATTATTACTTTCGAGATTTCCCAGCTGAATTTAAAGAGATCAACCCTGATGATTTTCCGAATCAAATAATAGAAAATAATGGTGAAAAGATAATAATTGAGCCAGATGTGAATGGGTATATTACAACGGGATTAGAATCTAATATTAATATAAATCAAAAAAACACAGTTATTGTAAATGCGGCTGTAGGACAAGGTAAGACTACTGCCATAATAAATGTTCTAAAAAGACTATACGAGGATGAACAAGACTTTTTAATTTTTGTAGCATCTCCTTTTGTTAGTTTAGTAGAACAATATTTTAATGAGATTACTGATAGAGGAATAGCTGAAACTGATATTTTTAGATATGAAAATATAGGTTCGGGTTTACCTTTCTTGGATAAAAAAGTGCATATAATAACTGTTAATGGTCTATTAGGAAATCCTGGTTCAGATTCTTTAATTAATTCTGCTAGTAAAAGAAAATACTTAAACAAGCTTTCTAGAGAATGCCAAAGAGTGGGGAGAAAGGTTGTTATTATTATGGATGAAATACACGATGCAATTCATAATTTTAAGGAAGAGTATATTTTTAATTTATGGAAGTGGCAGCCTGTATTACATAAAAATATTATTTTAAGTGCAACATATAATGAGGCCTCAAAAGTTGTAATAGAATATTTAGCTGAACTCACGGATGATAGAATTCAAATAATTGAATCTAAAAGAACTCGAATCCCTAATAACCTTAGTGATCTACATCTTCATTACAATCCTGCACTTTACTATAAATATAATAATCTCGAAATAACTGATGTTGTTAGAGAGCTTATAGATAGATCAAAGGATGTTGATATTTTGTGCTTTTCTAAAAAGCTTGCAGATGATATTATTGATAATAGAGATGATGGTATTGGAGAAGTTCTCTATACTAAATATAATGTTATAAATAGATGTACATCAAATACGTATTTGAGAAATAGTGATGATGATCTTTTAACTAACAGATTTGACAATACTAAATGTAATGTTGGTACAAATTTTAAAACTGGTGTCAGCATAAAGAAGAGAGATCACGCTTTTTTAATAATCCTACCTCCGAAAGGATCTAAAAATGGTTTTCAAACTGCTAATGGAATATTTTCAAATGGTATAAATTCTATTATTCAAGCTTTAGCTCGACAAAGAAAGCGTGGAGGAGAAATTCATATAATTCTTCCTCCCCCTGAGAAATTCAACTATTCTACTTTACCATTTGATGGAGATAAAAAAGAGAAGTTCATTGAGTTTTATGATGAAGTAAAAGATTTCATTGAAGTAAGAAAACCTGTTAATTATATTCCATATTCTCGTCACAGTTTCCTAGTCAATGATTTTTATGAGAATAAGTTAAGAGAAAATGTTAGAAACCAAATAACACTTGTTAATCAACAGGACAGATCTAATAGACCAAGATTAGAATTTCCGGCATTTAAATCATTTATGCTTGAAAATGGAGAAAATTATTTAGCTAATAATATTAAATTTTTAGGTAAAGATTTATCTTCTTTTGTAACATATTGTGCTGCTACAAACCAATTTGTAAACTGCAATTTAACAGCTTATACAGCAAAGGCATCTTTAATATTCCCTGAAGGGTCAATTCAAAATACCTTGGAATATTTGTTTGAAGAAAACTACATCAACGAAGGAAATTTTATAGTGTATTCTGAAACTACTGACTTTTATAGATACTTAGAATTTAAAAATCATTTATTTAATTATTACAAGCTTTATCACCTTACGCAGACAGGGTCACAGGTCTTGATAATTGAAAATAAAGACAGAGCTTTTGAAGTAGAACTATTAGGTTTTATGCACAGGCAATTGCACCCAGGATTTAATGAAAGATTTCTTGTTGATGGTGATTTACGAGATAATATTTATTCTAGAAGTGATTATTTTATGTCTTGTATAGTTGTTGCAATGAATTTTGATCTTGAACAACCCAATTTGACAAGTGAAGTGATTTCAAGAGTGAACTGTTTTAGGAACTTGAAATATTTTAGGGATAGGTTGATTGCTTCATTTAGAGAAGCAAATAATACAAATAGAGGAAATTTTCATTATATACTGAAAAAGCCAAGTAGTACTTTTATTCAGTCAATTGATCTTCCAAGATTTAATCAAATGATTGACCATTTAGTTAATAGTGATTATTTTATTTCTAGAGATATTTTTGAGTTCAAGCAAAGATTTAAACCTGCTTATTCTCAGGCCCAAAAAATCAACTCATTTTACACAAAACTGATAGAAGATTTTCTAGTAGTAGAGGATAGTAGACTTAGCACAGGTTCAAGACGCCATATTGGGATAGTTGTTGAGACCAAACCTCTCTTCGAAATCAATTTAGCAATTGACTTTCTAAGTTCAGCTGATACTAACTTTTCAGATGAATTTTGGGAAAACAATTCGTATGAGGTAATTGATGGTAAATTAGTTAAAATCAATATGTCCTAAATTGAATTGGACCTCTATATATTAGAAATCAAAAATGGACGGATTAGATCCGTTAAATACATATCAAATAAGCTTTAAAATCCTTCATAGTAATATGAAGGATTTTTCATTTAAATATTAATCATAAATACCACATAATTATGAACTTAAGAAAGTCAGAAAGAAAAAGAGCCAAGATTAAAATGGCTCTACAAGGATCAGCTGGAAGTGGGAAAACCTACTCTAGTTTACTATTAGCAAAAGGATTAATCAATGGAGATTTTTCTAAAGTAGCTATTGTAGATAGTGAAAATGGAAGTGCAGATTTATATGCTCATTTGGGACAATATAATGTACTCTCATTAACACCACCATTTACACCAGAAAAGTATATTCAAGCTATAGATGTATGTCTCAAAGCTGGGATGAAAGTGATTATCCTAGATTCAATATCTCAGGTCTGGGATGAACTATTAGATTTTCATTCCAAGCTTCCAGGCAACTCATTTTCGAATTGGAATAAGGTTACACCTCGCCAGCGTGCATTTGTAGACAAAATTTTACAGGCTGATGCTCACATTATAGCCACAATGAGAACCAAGCAGGACTATGTACTGAACCAGAAAGATGGAAAGTATATTCCTGAAAAAGTAGGCTTAAAGGCTGTACAAAGGGATGGAGTGGATTATGAATTTACTTTAGTATTTGATATAGACTCTAAACATTTTGCTGTTGCAAGTAAAGACAGAACCAACTTATTTTCTGGCAAGCCTGAGTTTACTATTAATTCTGCCACAGGGAAGAAGATTCTGGAATGGTGTAATGATGGTGAAACCTTAGAGGATACAAGACTTAAAATACAGAGCTGTAAAGATCTGGAACAATTAAGAGCCTTATACCAGCAATACTACAGTACTCAGGAACTAGCTCCAGACTTTAAACTTCAGAAGGAAACTATAGAAGCTAAAACACACTTATTAAACCCTCAAAAATTTAGTCAAAATGGACACAGTGCTCACTCTTAAACCAAATATGGAATTAACCCCAGTAAAAACTACTAACATAATAGTATATGATACAGAGGAAGATATTGTAAATAAGAATCCATTTATAGAGGCTAATACTAAAAGTGTTAGCCTTTCTCATTTACAGAAGGATTGTATAATTCCTGTATTTAGCAAGGACAATGAAAAGACTATTGCACATCAAGAGTTCATAGAAGTGGCTCAGGAATCTGTAAGTAAGGTTTTTTCACATCATAGAATAGAAGCCCCAGAGGTGCGCATTAGTCATCAGATTAAAGGCAGAACACCTAGTGCAATATATAAGGCTGCAAAAGACCTCCTAGAGCACGAGAAGACTACTTATTATGAGAGAATGGCTTTCATTATACGTGTGCCTAGTATAACTCAAATTATAAATGGTAATAGGCTGGCTTTAACTATAGGTGGAGTAAGATCTTACAATAGGGAGAACCTTTACAGTAAGAAGTCAGTAGAGAAGTTCCAAGTGTTTATAGGGTTCCAAAATATGGTGTGTTGCAATCTATGTATTAGTACAGATGGTTTTTCTTCTGAAATGCGCGTAAGTAGTGTAAATGAACTTGCAGGTAAAGTGCAAGAGTTAATATCAAGCTATGATGCAGAAAGACACCTAAGGGAGCTGGAAACTCTCACTCAATATAGTCTTACTGAATCTCAGTTTGCACAATTAATAGGGAAGGCAAGACTATACAATTACCTGCCTAAAGAACAGAAATCTGAAATACCACCATTATTACTTAATGATGGGCAGATTACAACTATAGCAAAAGATTATTATCAGGATGAAAGGTTTTGTATAAATGAAGAGGGTAGTATTAACCTTTGGAATGTGTATAACCTTTTTACTTCAGCTAATAAGAGTAGCTATATAGACACCTTCTCAGATAGGAATGTCAATGCATTTGAATTTACAAATGGTTTGGCAAAAACTCTCAATGGTAATTCTAACTACCATTGGTTTTTGAGTTGAGTGATACCCAGTTCTCTTTTGAGGCTGGGTATTTTTAAAATATATTAACCTTTCATATTTGGCACTCCAAGGATATTTTAATTAATAGAATTAAGTTTGCTCACAATAAGATTTTATAATAAACTACAATGAAAATTAAGTTAACTCCAAAATTAATTAGTGAAATAGGGGTAAAAGAAAAGTATATTAGAAAACAACATTATAATTCTTTAAAAGTCTGGTGGGCGAGGCGCCCAACAACTGCAATGCGTAATCTGCTTATTCAAGAAGTCTACAAAATTAATAATATTGAACCTTTAGTTGATGAAGGCTTAATTTCAGAAATTAATCCATCAAAGAAAATACTTGAATCATTTTCTAAAAAATTTGATACGAAAAACATCAAGGTTTTAGACGTTTTTGCAGGAGGAGGATCAATACCGTTTGAAAGTTCAAGACTTGGTTTTGAAACTTTTAGTGCAGAATTAAATCCAGTTGCAACTTTATTACAAGAAACCATTTTCAATTCTTCAACTGTAGATAATTTTTCTGAAATTTTGAGAAGTGCAGGGAATGACGTTATAGATAGGTTAGAAACTAAATATTCAAAGTATTATAAATTAGGCTCTATAGAGCCATACGTTATTTTTTATTCGAAAACCGCAAAGTGTAAAGAGTGTAATTCAGAATTAGAATTAAGGAAATTTCAATATTTGAGTAAAAAAGCTAAAAAGACAATTATTATTGATGATAAAAATCAAATTTCAGATGATGTAGATAATTTAAAAGCTAATATTAAAACATTCATTTGTTCTAATTGTGGTTATGAAAACACTTATAATGATATTAAGAAGTTTTGTGTCTCAAATACTTTAGGCAGTAAACCATTTGCATTGTGTTATTATAATGATGTGAATAAAAAGGATTATCTTCCTATCAATAATAAGCTAGATAAAATATTAAAAGTATATCATTCTGAGATTAAAAAAGAAATTGAGAATCTTAAACATCTAATACCTGAGGCTAAAGTTAGCAAGAGAGGAGGGGTAATAAATCCAACCTTATATGATTTAAAAAAAGCAAAAGATTTTTTTAATGATAGACAGCTATTGATACTTCTTGGGTTGATTGATGAAATTAAGATTGAATACCAAAACCTATTTAAACTTTATGGAGCAAACACTGCAAAACAAATAGTATTAGCATTAACTAGTTTGATAGAGCTTCTAGTTGATTGGAATAGTACTGGGACAATGTGGATACCACAAAATGAGCAAACAGGGAGAAGTTTGGCTGGACCAGGTGTAGGAATGAAGTGGGATTATATCGAAATTAATCCTTTTTATAAAAGAGGATCTAATCTAAGATCAAAATTAAGAAGAGTTTGCGATACTTTTCAAAAATTGGATTTCAAAAAAGGAGTAAATATTATAAGTGGTTCATCAACAGATCTTCCCATTGGTGACAAGGAGATAGATATAGTTTTAACTGATCCACCTTATTATGATTCAATAGATTATACAGGATTAAGTGAATTCTTTAGACCTTGGTTTGAAGTTTTAATTAAAACCACTTTTAACCCTAAATCTGACTTGTCAAATGATTTAAAGTTTGAAGCTATTGTAGATCTAGCAAATGGTAAGAAGAATGGAAAAAATGAAAATCACTATAAAAATTTAATGTCAGGTGTATTTAAAGAGGTTAATCGTGTTCTGAAACCTAATGGAAAACTCCTGCTATTGTATTCACACAAAACATTTGAGGGGTGGCAGGTGATAGCAGAATCCCTAAAAGCAGCAGATTTGTTCATTGAGGATTGTGTTCCAATTGAAATGGAAAGAATTGCAAGGCCAAGGGCAATGTCATATGAAGCATTGAATGGAGTGATTGTTTTTTCAATTAAAAAAGACAGAAGTCTCATTCAACCTGTTTCAGAAAATGTTTTAGAAATAGATATTAAAGTTAATAACGGAGAAATATTAGACAGTCAAAAAGTAATATATTTAGCTGCTTTGGCTTGTAAAAATTCACTTCTTACAGGTACTTCCTTTGAAATTTCATATAAGAATATCATAAGAGAATATTCAATTATTTCGGTTAATTCGAATTTCGAGAAATTTGATAACATAACCTTCAATTATATTTCCAAACTTTTAGATCAGGATTTTAATTTAGAGGTGTTGCGCGAAAATAGCCTAATTGATAATGAGTGGAAATTAATTCCTTTTAATTTAATTAATGTAGACAGTATTAAAGTGAACTGCCAATTGAAGGAAGCTAAAATTATGTTTGATAAATTTAGGTATAATAGCAAGACAAAAATATCATCTAATGAAAGTGACAAGGATGTTTTAATTCAAATATTTTCAATTTTTAGTGGCTTGAATTTAAATACTGTAGCTAAAAGGAGTAGTAGTGAAATTGTGAAAGTCTCGAGGTTGATACTTTCAAAAATCTAATCTGTTCTAAATTTTTTAATATTAGTAAGTTGTTTAAGTGTTTGGCCATACTGATTTTGATAAGTTGAAGAAATAGCTATTTTCTTTAATTTTTCTGGTGTTAGTAATTCAATATCAGCCGTTATTCTTTGTTTTGTTAAAACAGCCTCCTCTTCAATTCTTTTGATAGAATGATGAACTTTTTCATTTAATATTTTTTTTGCCAAAGTTTTAAACTCTTCGAATGAAGTTGAAAGTTCATCTTGAAATAACTTCGTTTCTATACCTTTTCTGTAGGTGGCACTACTAGATGTTGATTCTTGAAATATATTTTTATAATCTGAAATTAGATCAAAGAGACTTTGAAAACCCAAAGTCTCTTTTAATAATATAAAAGAGAGGTGTTCATAGAAAAGAAATAGGATAGGTAAGGTGTTATCTGTAAAATATTCATAAGCCTTGCTTTTATTTTTCCAATCCATTAGTGATGGAAAAGTTATTAATCCAGCTTTTATATCATTATCTCTATATGGTTTAAGCCAATCAGAAAAATTTTTCTGCTTAATTGTGTCTTTGACATTTGGGGCTGCCTGACTTCTACCAAGTCTAAAACTTTTAGAATCTCCAACAATTATTGAATTACCTCTTTTAATTGTAATGTCTTCCCTATTTGATTTTTGTTTTTGTAGATAAGAGTCTTCAAACCCTATTCTGATTGCCCATTCACAAACGAGAGATTCAATTAGTTTAGAATATAATGTTTCTTGTGATGAATCGTGTTTGTAGAATTCTGGAATATATCCAGAATGAAGTAACAAAAAACTTAATTCATTATTACTTAATTCTTTTATTTGTATTGCAAAGGTTTGTTCTAAAACTTCAGTATCTGGAGCAATATCCCAACTAAGAACATTTTCAGATATGAATTTTTCTATATAGTCATAGCTTTCGAACCTTTCTTCTTCATTTATATTTAAACCAAATACTTCAAGTATAATTTGCTCCATAATCTTAATTTCCTGCAATATATATTCTTTTTAACTAAAAAAATTAATAAACATAATATTTGCAGCTTCGTGACTCTCCCTCAAAATACCCCCCCCTGTTTCAAACCGCACCAACTACCCCCACCCATTAGTGCAGGGATAAACTTTTCTGTACCTGAATAAAACTTAATTCAATTGATTGTCTTTTTCAGTCTAGTCATTTCACTAGTCTCTTAAGCTCTAGTTGCATTGATCAGGTTTTTATCAACTCAAATATAATATACAATGGTTAGAATTGTTGGATTTAAACAAAGAGAAAAAGAGGATGGTACTTCATTCTTTATTTTAGAATTACAGGGAGGCATTGAGATGACTCTAAGTAAAGAAACAGGGCAGTTTTATGCTACTGCTAAGAAAGCTTATGTAACAAGCACATTTGATGAGCAAACTTGTAAAGCTCTAGTAGGTTCTGAAATGCCAGGATCTATTCAGAAGAAAGAAGTAGAGCCTTATAACTATGTAATACAAGAAACAGGGGAAGAACTTGTACTTCAACACAGATGGGTATTTGTGCCAGAATCTGATAATACAGCTAGACAAGAAAAATTAGTTGATCAGCTTATGGCAGACAACTATATCTTTTCTAGAAATGGAGTTTCAGATTTAGCTCACCAAGCTATTTAATTATTAATTAATCCGTCCAGAAATGACTTTGTACCTAATAGGTATGACTTCAAAAGTGGACGGATTTTTATTTTTTTACTTATGAAAGCTGCAGAAATTAAAGTGTCTTATATAAATAAGAATGAACAAAAGATAAAGATATCAAGTAGTAGTTCTGCTTATGAGTTAATACTAAACCACTGGGATCTCAACATAATAGATTTTATGGAAGAAGTGAAGGTAATATTACTCAACAGGGCTAATACAGTACTTGGAGTTTATGAATTATCTAAAGGGGGTAGTACCTCCTGTATTGTAGATATTAAGATTATTCTTAATGTAGCAATTAAAGCACACTCAAGTTCAATAATCTTAGTTCATAACCATCCATCAGGGCAGGTACAACCTAGTGAAATAGATAAGACACTTACAAACAGGATTAAAGAAGCTTGTTCAATTGTAGATATTGAACTGCTAGATCATTTAGTTATTTCTAGAGAGTCTTATACAAGCTTTAAGGATGATGGACTATTATAATTTTGATGTGTGTGGATATGTTTATAAAGCTCAAAAAATAGATTTTTAATGAATCATATTAATAGTGTAGATATATATATTATAGCCGAAACTTGCTTTTTATTGGAATGAATTAGTCCAATAAGAGTAGGTTTCTTAATATATATCTTAATGTATAGCAGTATGAAGGGATACAGCGCACTAACTGCCTAATAGCCAAAATTTATTCTGCACTAGTTGAATAATCAAGTAATTTGGGTAAACTTACATCAAGTGCTTTGGCTATTCTGTATAATGTAAATAGGGTAGGGTTGTTCCTGCCAGATTCTATTCTAGATACATTTGTTACATCAAATTCACCTAGCATTCTAGTAATTAAGTCAAATTGAGACAGACCTTTCTCCTCTCTAATATGCTGGATATTCTTTCCAACATTTTTGAGGAGTTCAGCTCTTATATTATCTAAATCAGACTCTTTCACACTTGTCATATTTGACAAGTCAAAGCAACTGATTATATTGAAGAACTATATTGTCATATATGGCAACCTAACCAAATTTTATTAAAATGAAACAGTTAATTTATGTTGTAGTTGCACTACTTGTGTGCAATTCAATCAGTGCTCAAACACTTGAGGAAACCTCTGATTATTTAAAATATATTATTGAAGAAAATCCACCATTTGAGAAGACAAATGCAGAGTTTAAATTGACTAATTCAGGAGAAAATGACAGGTTTTTGTATATCATTCAAAGGCTGGAAGATGGTAAAGTAATGAATACTTTAACCTATTTGGTTTTCTTCTCTGATATAAAAAGCATTTCATTAGAAAAGATTAAAAGTGAAGAAGCTGAGAAATATGCACTTCAAATAAATCTTGGTAAGGATGAAGACTTTAGATCTCATTTGATAGGTTATAAAGATGGTTTTGTGACAGAGTATATTAATGACATTTTTATATCCTTATCCGAGGATAAAGCTCTAGCTGAAAAAGGAAAAAGAGCAATGATGCACCTATTCAAATTGAAAGGTATAGAGGTTATAGATTTAAATATGTTTTAAGCCTTGGGTATGAGTAAAAATGAAGATGGTGAAGAATTAAGATTTGTCCTTTGTTCTATGCTAGCAGCAATTTATAGTTGGTACTTAGTAAATCCTGATACATTTGCAGGGTACATTAGGTGGTTTTTGAGTACTGTTGTCTTATGGATAGTGTTTTGGTCCATAATAAAATTCTTGACAAAATGAATCTATTAAATAGTATTCCGTATGAAGTAGGATCAAACTTTGAAGAAAACAATGTCAGTTTAGAATTTTTGAAGGAATTTAATGAAGACTCAAAATACTATGCGAGTTATAGATATTCTGAATTATATTTATTTGGCAGAGCTTTTCAAGCAGTATGTTATCTACATTTCTGGAAAGGAGTGTTGAATACAATTCAATATAAAATTCACAAGGAAAACTTTGATCTGTTTAGGAATTCACTTAATGAGGAATTACCAATAGACAAACCCTTATCTAAAGATCCCTATAGTGAAAGATTTGCTTTAGAAAGTTATTCTAATGGTGTAGCTATAAGCTTAGTTCAGTTAAATAATAATTATTTTATGCTGAAAATATCTAAAAATGCAAGTTTACCAAGAATTAAATCAAGTAAAACTAATAGGTTATAACACCTATATTAATTAAATAATATTAACCATAAGGCATACAATTAGGTTATACTATTATGTTAGTAGAAATGCACACCAGAGTAAACCTTTTATTTATAGGGGCTGAGTTAATCAAAGGGTCCTTGGTTCGAGCCCAAGAGGGGGAGCAAAACTAAGCCTTATCCATTAATACTTAAGGCTTCATTCTTTTTATAAAATTCATTTACAACTTCTTACCACCCTCAACTTCCCCTATCCATAACTTCCTCAAAAATTCGATTTTCATAAATATCTTGATGTAAAGCTTGCTTTACATTTGAAAATAGGTTTATATTTGTAAAGTGTACTTTACATAAATCAAAAAACAATCAATTATGAAATCAAAACAAAAATTTTCAAAAAAGTATCTTTTAATGTGGGCATTGGCCTGGGTGTGTACCACAGCCCTGGTAACTTTTGGCTCTATGTATTTATGGGAGTCATCACTGCTTACGGGCATTGCCATTTTACTAAGTCTGGCTGTGGGAGTAGGTATGGTGCTTGCCAATAGAAAATTTGTAAACGCGGCTGATGAGTTGCAACGTAAAATTCAATTAGAATCTATGGGGCTTACCCTTGGGCTCACCGTTGTGGTAGGTCTAGCCTATTCTCAATTAGATACTACCGGCTTACTCAATTCTGATGCTGAGATTAGCACTCTGGTGTTGTTTATGGGGGTGACGTATATAGTTTGTACTGCCATTAATAGCCGAAAGTACTCATGAAAAACAACATCAAAACGCTAAGAGGCACATTTAATCTCACTCAGGAAGATTTAGCAAACCGCATAGAAGTCTCGCGGCAGACGATTAATGCCATAGAAAAAGGTAAATTTGACCCAAGTTTACCTACCGCTTTTAGGCTGGCAGCTGTGTTTAAATGTACCATAGAAGAGCTGTTTGTCTATGAGCCCTAGTCTAAAATATTACCATGCAGAAATTTATCTCAAATAATCTACCTAAACTGGTTTCGGTCTTGCTGTTTGTAAGTCTGGTACTGGCCTACTTTTTTATCCCAGATGTGCAAACCTTTTTTAATAAGGCCTGGGAAATTTTAACCAGTGGGGATGAGCAGCGTATTGAGAAGTGGGTCTCTTCCTTTGGCTGGGTAGGACCTGTTGTGTTAATTGTAGCGATGATCGCCCAGATGTTTTTAATTATAATTCCCTCTGTAGTACTTATGGCTGTTTGTATTCTTGCTTACGGGCCCGTTTGGGGAAGTTTACTCGTGTTTGTGGCTATAGGCTGCGCTTCTAGCGTGGGGTATCTTTTAGGTAAAAAATTAGGATCTGGATTAATTAATAAATTGATAGGCTCTTCTACCGAAGCTAAGCTCGAAGATTTTATTGAGGATTATGGCTTTTGGGCTATTGCAATAACACGCTTAAATCCGTTTTTATCTAATGATGCCATTAGTTTTGTAGGCGGAATATTAAAAATGAATTATCTGCGATTTATAAGCGCCACACTTCTTGGTGTGGCGCCATTAACACTTTTTATTGCAATAATGGGAGAGCGCTCTGAAGGTATGAAAACCGGACTTTTATGGGGTTCTGTAGTAAGTCTTGTGATTTTTGGCCTGTATGTGTATTGGAGTAAACGTCGTAAAAAGAAACTCAATAAATCACCAGAGTCTAAGAAATAATAAGGTACCTAAAAGCATACTGTTGTAAAATACAAATTCAGAAAAATCAAAACCGGCAAAAAAGCCCCTAAATCTTGCGGTGTAATCTGTAGCGCTTACTGAAGTATTTACATAAAAAGCTTCAAAAGGCCAGAAACCGTCAGACGTATGCTCTAAATACCCAACTTGTTGCAACTGGGACTTTAAGCCGATCTCTGAATCTGTAAACAAAAAAATCTCAACTGTCTTATGTTCTGCAGTAGCCTTTATTTTTGGGGAGATACCAAAATAATTAACGCTTAAGGCAACACAGTTCATGAGCACCAGAAAAACAGTAATTCTTATTTTAAGAGATCTTTTCATTTCTATTTCTTAATAGCGAAGATACAGGAGCATGCTTAGGTGTGTTAGGGGGTTTCTCCCCAGAAATGGGTATGCTTTCAATTGAGGCCAATCGGGTTTATTTTAAACAATCATTATCTTTAAATTTGTAGGTTTAGCGCGAAGTCTTTTCTTTGCCTTCAATGTTAGCACGATGAGAAAACTAATAGCATACCCCCTAAGTATTATCTTCTATCTCGCTTTTGGCCTGGTAATAGTAATTTTTCATCCCATACAATGGTTGTGTTATAACCTTTTAGGATATCAGGCGCATAAAAAGAGTGTAGATTACCTCAATTTTATGATTATGCGTACGCTCAATCTATTAGGTACGCGATTCAGTTTTGAAAATAAGCATACGATAAAGCGCGACCAGCCTATAATTATTGTGGCAAACCATCAGGGGCAGTGGGATATTCCACCTATAATCTGGCATTTAAGACGTCTTCATCCTAAGTTTGTAAGCAAAGTAGAGCTGGGCAGAGGTATTCCCAGTATCTCGTATAACCTGCGCAAAGGAGGTTCAGCATTAATAGACCGAAAAGACAAAAGACAATCTATACTTGCAATACGGGATCTCACTAAAACATTGAATGCGACAAACAGATCTGTTGTAATTTTTCCGGAAGGAACACGCAGTAAAACCGGTGTCCCAAAGGAGTTTGCTAAAGGAGGTTTAGTTACCTTGTTTAAATTTATGCCCACAGCTCTGGTAGTACCTGTTACCATTAATAATTCGTGGAAGTTGATGCGCTGGGGAGGTTTTCCGCAAGACATAGGGGTTCACGTAAAGCATCACGTACACACCCCTATTCCGGTAGCAAATCACGATCCTGAAGAATTAGTGAAAATTGTACAGGCCGTGGTTTTGGCAGACTTTAAAGAAATACGACAGCACAGATCTTAATTTAAAATATCTTCAATTGAACGCGCTTTTACACTTACATAAATCAGACATCGAACTCATTGAGAAAACCAGTGTTTTTGTAAAAACAACGCTTTTAAATGCTGAAGGGGGCCACGACTGGTTTCATACCTTACGTGTTTATAAAAATGCGTTGCATATCGCACAGGGCGAAACGTCAAATATTATGGTTGTTGCCTTAGGAGCCTTATTGCATGATATTGCAGATTCAAAATTTCACGATGGTGATGAGCACGTAGGTCCACGAGTTGCACGGGAGTTTTTAAAAAATGAAAATGCTGCAGAAAGTCTTATTGAGGCTGTGATTCTTATTATTGAAAATATCTCGTTTAAAGGCGGAAACCGAAAGACAGAACATAACAGTATTGAACTAAAGATCGTGCAGGATGCAGACCGTCTTGATGCGATAGGAGCCATAGGAATTGCACGCGCGTTTAATTATGGCGGCTTTAAAAACCGAAAATTATACGATCCTGCTATACCGCCAAAACTAGATATGACTGCTGAAGAATATAAGAAGTCTGATGCACCCACCATTAACCACTTCTACGAGAAGCTTTTACTTCTTAAAGACCGGCTGCATACAGAGACGGCAAAAAAAATAGCGGCAAAGCGGCACGAGTTTATGGAAGATTTTCTAACTCAATTTTATGCAGAATGGGAGGGAAGCTTGTAATTGTTGCCTTATTTAGATTTTCGGTTTAGATTGCTTTTTAACACTAAAAAACGACAAGAGGCTAAAGTGAATTACTTAATCTATAAGGAAGCTTGTAACTGTTAAAGTTTAGCACTCTTCTTGATAAGAAAATAACATTTTTAATAACTTTTTCAGCCCAAAAAAAGCTCAGGAGAAACACTTTCAAACGCCTGTAATTGCACTTGCTAAGGAGCTTTTTAGAGGTTAAAAAACAGTATATTTCTAAGTATTATATATTAGTATAATTACCTCGTTTTCAAGTTTTTGCAATGATTTTCTGCATGTTGTAGGTAAATTCTTGTTTATGCTCAATGTTGAAAACTTTGTTGAAAACGTCAGGCCGCTTTTCGGCTTTAACCCTTCTTTTTTTTTGATATTTGTTAGTCCCTAATTATCGGTACTTAATCACTAAAAAAATAGACGGACATGAGTAATGCAGTAGAGCCAATTTTACAGGAAAACAAAAATCGATTTGTGATTTTTCCAATACAACACCCTGATATCTGGGAGTGGTACAAAAAATCTGAAGCGAGCTTTTGGACTGCAGAAGAGATTGATCTACACCAGGATCTTTCAGACTGGACCACTAAGCTAAATGCAGATGAGCGTTACTTTATAAAACATATTTTAGCATTCTTTGCCGCTTCAGACGGTATCGTAAATGAAAATCTTGCAGAAAACTTCGTAAATGAAGTACAATATTCTGAGGCTAAATTTTTCTACGGCTTTCAGATTATGATGGAAAATATTCATTCTGAAACGTACTCGTTGCTTATTGACACCTACGTTAAAGATGAAAAAGAAAAAGATCAGCTATTCAATGCGATCGAAACCTTTCCTGCAATCAAGAAAAAAGCAGACTGGGCGTTAAAATGGATTGATAGTCCTTCTTTTGCGGAGCGTTTAATCGCTTTTGCAGCCGTAGAAGGTATTTTCTTTTCAGGTGCATTTTGCTCTATCTTCTGGTTAAAGAAAAGAGGACTTATGCCAGGTCTTACGTTCTCAAATGAGTTGATTTCAAGAGATGAGGGTGTACATTGTGATTTTGCGGTGCACTTGCACAACAATCACTTAATTAATAAAGTTCCTAAAGAACGCATTCGCGAGATTATTGTTGATGCTTTAAATATTGAGCGTGAGTTTATTACAGAGTCACTTCCTGCTAGTTTAATAGGAATGAATTCTAAATTAATGACACAATATCTTGAGTTTGTTACAGATAGATTGCTTGTAGAGTTAGAGTGCGAGAAGGAGTACAATACCACAAATCCCTTTGATTTTATGGATATGATTTCCCTTCAGGGTAAAACTAACTTCTTTGAGAAGCGTGTAGGTGAGTACCAGAAGGCGGGTGTTGCAAGCGGAAGCGGCGGTACCGAAGGTCAGAAAATTAGCTTTGATGCTGATTTTTAGATTATAATTTTCATTTTGGCTTAGGCCAAATACACAATACTATATTTATTTTAATTCAGGTTAAAATGTATTTCATTTTGACCCATAAACCACTTTTTTCAAAATTTCGCCAAAATAATTTTGAAAAATCTTTAAAACTGAAGCCTTATGTATGTAGTAAAAAGGGATGGCCGCAAAGAGCCGGTAATGTTTGACAAGATCACTGCACGTATTAAAAAACTGTGTTATGGTCTAAACCCGCTGGTTGATCCGGTTAAAATTTCGCTTCGTGTTATTGAAGGTTTATATGATGGTGTAACCACTAGTGAGCTTGATAATTTAGCTGCAGAAGTTGCGGCTACAATGACGACATCTCACCCAGATTATGCCAAGTTAGCTGCCCGTGTTTCTGTATCTAACCTGCATAAAAACACTAAGAAAACCTTTAGTGAGGTGGTGACAGATTTGTATGAGTACGTGAACCCACGTACCGGTAAAAAAGCGCCGCTTATTGCAGATGATGTTTATGCAGTAATTAGCAAGCACAAAGAAGAACTTGATTCTTCAATAATTTACAGCAGAGACTTTGGTTACGATTATTTTGGCTTTAAAACATTAGAACGTTCTTATTTACTAAAGATAAATGGTAAGATAGCAGAGCGCCCGCAGCATATGCTTATGCGCGTTGCTGTAGGGATTCACTTAGACGACCTTGCTTCAGTAAAGGAAACGTATGAGTTGATGTCTAAAAAGTTCTTTACGCACGCTACACCTACCTTATTCAATTCGGGTACACCTAAACCTCAAATGTCTTCTTGTTTCTTACTTACAATGCAAGATGATAGTATAGATGGTATTTACGATACCTTAAAGCAAACGGCGAAAATTTCGCAGAGTGCAGGAGGTATAGGCTTGTCTATTCATAATGTTAGAGCTACAGGGTCTTATATAGGGGGTACAAACGGAACTTCAAATGGTATTGTACCTATGTTGCGCGTTTATAACGACACCGCGAGATATGTAGATCAGGGCGGCGGAAAGCGTAAAGGTTCGTTTGCAATGTATATTGAGCCGTGGCACGCAGATATTTTTGACTTCTTAGATTTAAAGAAGAACCACGGTAAAGAAGAGATGCGTGCGCGTGATTTATTCTATGCAATGTGGATTCCAGATTTATTTATGGAACGTGTTCAAAATAATGATACCTGGACGCTAATGTGTCCTAATGAGTGTCCTAACTTATTTAACGTTCACAGTGAAGAGTTTGAGCAGTTATACTTAAAATATGAATCTGAAGGTAAAGGGCGCAAGACCATAAAAGCACGCGAACTTTGGGAGAAGATTTTAGAATCTCAGATTGAAACAGGAACCCCTTATATGTTGTATAAGGATGCTGCAAACCGTAAGTCAAACCAGCAAAATTTAGGTACCATACGTTCTTCTAACTTATGTACTGAAATTATGGAATATACAAGCCCTGACGAAGTTGCGGTTTGTAACCTTGCTTCTATAGGTTTGCCTATGTTTATTAAAGACGGGCAGTTTGACCATAAAGAATTATATAGAATTACAAAACGAGTAACCCGTAATTTAAATAGAGTTATCGACCGTAATTACTACCCGGTTAAAGAAGCAGAAAACAGTAACCTGCGTCACCGCCCCATTGGTTTAGGTGTTCAGGGTCTTGCAGATACTTTTATAAAATTACGTTTACCATTTACCTCTGACGAAGCGAAGAAACTGAATCAGGAAATCTTTGAAACCCTTTATTTTGCCGCGGTAACCGCATCAAAAGAAATGGCACAAGAAGAAGGAGCATACTCTACATTTGAAGGTTCGCCCATTTCTAAAGGAGAATTTCAGCACAACTTATGGGGAATTAAAGATGAAGAATTAAGCGGTCGCTGGGATTGGGGTAAACTGCGTGCAGAAGTTATGGAGCACGGTGTGCGTAACTCGTTATTGGTTGCACCTATGCCTACTGCTTCTACCTCACAGATTTTAGGAAACAATGAAGCATTTGAGCCGTATACTTCTAATATTTATACAAGACGGGTACTCTCTGGTGAGTTTATTGTTGTAAACAAACATCTTCTTGAAGATTTAGTTGAATTAGGTTTATGGAATGAAGAATTAAAGCAAGCGATTATGCGTGCAAATGGTTCTATACAGCACATAGACGGTATTCCGGAAGATTTAAAAGAGCTTTATAAAACCGTTTGGGAATTAAGTATGAAAGACATTATTGATATGTCTCGTCATCGAGGGTATTTTATTGACCAGTCTCAATCACTCAACCTGTTTATGGAGAACGCAAACTTCTCTAAGCTTACTTCAATGCACTTCTATGCCTGGAAAAGTGGTCTTAAAACAGGAATGTATTATTTAAGAACGAAGTCTGCGGTAGATGCGATTAAGTTCACACTTAATAAAGAAGCAAAGCAAGAGCCCGTTCAGGAAATACATGTAGCTCAGCGCGCTGCAGAAACGCTAAAAGCTACGGCAGGACCCATTCATAGACCAGATTCTGTTGAAGAGCGTGCTAAGCCCTATGAAGTAAAAGAAGCGGCATCTGTAGAGGTAGCTGTAGAAAAAGAAATAAATACAGAACCTATGAGTGCTGCAGAAATGAAAGCAATCATAGCGCAGGCAAAAGCAGCCGAAGGTGATGATGATTGCCTAATGTGTGGTTCTTAATAACAATTTAAGTAGTTAATTGAAAATCGCCCTTTCTATTCGTTTAGAGAGGGCTTTTTTTATGCGGAATAACTAGTGCTCTACTAACATTGTAAAACTCAAATTAAACTCAAATTTAGCATGGAAAGGGAAAAAAGGGGATGGGCTCGTGTTCTCCTGTATTAATGCATTGGCTAAATCCCAATCTTAATGATATAGCATATATAAACCTGTTTCTAGCGGGGGTGCTTTTAAGCATTTCGAATTTATAAACGAGAAATCTATGGTTTCCTAGAGGCTTAAATTTTAGCTGGAATCTCTTTCAGTCCTATTTTGGGTTTAATCTAAGTGGGCAGGATTTTTACTCCATTGTTAAATTTGATATTCAGGATGCTAATCTTTTAAATGGCGGTGCATTTGGGTTTGAAGGATCAATTCTGGCTGTGTGTATTCAAATTATCGCAATAGCTTTTATATATAAATACTATATGAGTAGGAACGCTATCAACAATATTTAGTTGGTTTTGGTACAAAATAAAAAAGCCGAAAACACAATGCGTTTTCGGCTTTTTTATGAAGTAAATAAATTACTTCATGAGTTTCTTGTGTTCTATATAATAGTGCTCTAAGATATTCATGGTAGCTACAATAAGATCTTGAGTTTCCTGAAGTAAGCTAAAATAAAGCATTGTATTTTTAGGGCTAGAATCGCTGTTTCTAGTGCGTTCTACCTGCTTTTCAATCTTGCTTGAAACACTATCTAAAAGATCTTGTTTTTCTTCTAAAATAGGTACAATGGCATCAAAGTTTTTAGCTTTAAAGGTATCTTCAATTTTACTGAAAAGTGTATCAAGTTTTTCTTCAATTTCCTTTAAATCTTTAAGCTGTGTAAACTTTAGGCCTTTATGATTATTATTAAGGTGATTGTAGCTAGAGGTAACTACAAAGTCAATAGATTGCGTGACATCTTGTAAATAGCCTAATACATCTATGTAAAAACGACTGGCCTGTACGTGAGATTCATCTAGGTTTTTAATAAAGTAATAAAGGCTGTTACGCAGTTCTTCAACTTCAGCATTAAGCTTTGTAATACCCTTTTTACTTTTTCGCAGCTTACCGAGATCTACTTTAGCAAGCCCTTCAATCGCACCTACATACACTTTACTTCCTCTTTTAAATGCTGAAGCTACATTTGTAGTACTTTCATTAATAATACCCTGTATAGAGCTGCTAACGGCACGCATTAGACGTCCTTCTTCAGCTTCAGCTTCAGAACGTTTTTTATGATTCATGTAGTTACGCACTAATATTGCGATTGCAATTGCAAAAAGTAAAAAGAGTGCAACACTTCCGCCCTCATAAAGAATAAAGGCCATGATTGCAGCTGCGGTAAATGCACTGATTGCAGTCATAAACCAGCCTCCTATAACATTAAGAACACCGGCAACACGATACACTGCGCTATCACTACCCCAGGCACGATCTGCTAATGAGCTACCCATAGCCACCATAAAGGTTACATAAGTGGTAGATAAGGGTAATTTTAATGATGTTGCAACAGAGATAAGAACACTGGCAATCATCAGGTTTACTGCGGCACGTACAAGATCAAAAGCAGGCATGTCTATCGCTGCAACACGTATAGATGACTTAGGCTTAGAAAACCGAACTTCTATGTAATCTTTTATATTTTGAGGTAGAATTGCATTGAATCCTACATTTAATTTCATTGCTCCACGTACTAAAGCACGAGAAACCATATTTGATTTAAAACGCTCCTGACCTTCATCCTGACGCGATAAATCTACAGAGGTTTTTACCACTCTTCGTGCTTTCTTAGAAAACCAGAGTGTAAGTATCATAACCAGACCGGCAAATAATAAAAGTAACGGTTGAGTAGGTACTTTTTCGGCAAGTGACTCCATTGTAAAAGAGCTTGCAGGTTCGCCACTCGCCATCCATATTTCGTATGAATTATAAGCAGCCATAGGTACGCCTATAAAGTTTACCAGGTCATTACCGGCAAATGCCATTGCCAGAGCAAAAGTACCTACTATAATCACCAGAACGTAAACATTAAGTTTAACGAGTTTAATGAGAATGTAACTTAGTATGAAGTAAACGACAAAACTTATTCCTATAAACGGCCATACATTAGCATTTGCCCAATCTAGAAAAGCTCCCTGAACAAAATCTGCACTTTTTAGACCTTTAATAATGATAAAGTAACTTATAGAGGCTATCGCTATTCCACTAAATGCCGCAGCATTCCATATAGGACGTTTTTTGAAATCAAATGTAAGTAGGAGTCGCGTGAAAAACTGGACGAGGGCACCTACTGTAAATGCGATGACGACCGAGAGGAGAATTCCGGTTATAATTTCTATAGCCTTGTCTGAGTTTATGTATTCTCCCAGATGCAAGAGCGTGTCTGAGCTTCCGGCCAGTTTTATAAAAGTCATACAGAATGCAGCTCCCAGTAATTCAAATACAATAGAAACCGTTGTAGAGGTAGGTAATCCCAAAGTATTAAAAAAGTCAAGAAGAAGAATATCGGTAAGCATCACGGCCATAAAAATGATCATGATTTCGTCAAAGTAAAACTTTTCGGGTACAAAAATTCCTTTACGGGCAACTTCCATCATTCCGCTTGAAGATAGCGCACCAAAAGCGATACCCACACTGGCAACAATGATTATAGTTTTAAAGGAGACTGCTTTAGATCCTATGGCAGAATTTAAAAAGTTGACAGCGTCATTACTCACTCCCACAACAAGATCTGCAATAGCTAAAATAGCTAGAGCAATAAGCATAATCAGGTAAATATTATCCATATTAAGATGAATCAGTTCAGCCTGCAAATTTGATACTTATTTTTAGGCTGTATGTTACGATAAAGTTATAAGTAGTGTATGTTGAGGTCTATAATTTAGTTAAAAAACACAATTAAACTCCCGTGTTACCTAAGTTTATAATAAAAAAACAAGTTTAAAATATTGATATATAGTCAATTAATCATTCAATGTTAATTTAATGTTACCTAAACATTGCTATATGTTTAAATTATTCATAGATTTGTAAAGTAAAGTTTAACCCAAATACTGTTTATTATGAAAAAGTTACTAGTTGTTATTGCCTTAATGGGTGTTGTAAGTTTTGCATCTGCACAAGAGAAGCAAAAGAATGTTTACGAGAAAGACGGTAATTTGATTAAAGCAACTTTGTTTCATAACAACGGAGAAGTTAGTCAGAAGGGTTATTACACAGAAGATGGTAAGTTAACTGGTGAGTGGGTGAGCTATGATGAAAATGGCTCTAAAACAGCTGTTGCAAATTATGACAATGGAGAGAAAACGGGTAAATGGTTTTTCTGGAATGAAAACACATTACGTGAAGTTGATTACAGCGGGTCAAAAATTACAGCAGTAAATACATGGAAACTTTCAGGTGATCGTGTAGTAAGTAACGAATAAAACTAAACTCTTTAGTTAGAACAAATCGTTCTTTAAAAAAATTAAAAAGCCGTTAATCACGAGATTAACGGCTTTTCTTTTACACAGTAGCAATATATTATCGCTTACTTATTTTGTTATGGGTAATTTGTTTCTGTCTGGTACTTTTAAAGGTGCCTTTCTCAAAACTACGTTTAGCTGCATGTTTCGTAGCTCTCCCCTGTACCCGTTCGCGCCACATTTTAAAACTAGATGGTTTCATCTGGCGACGCATCAATTCGATTACCTCCTGCTCTTTTAAACCAAATTGAAATTCGATTGCATCAAAAGTTGTACGATCCTCCCAGGCCATTTCAATAATTCGGTCTATCTCACGATCGCTAAACTTTTCTGAATAGTTAGTAGTACTCATTAATAATTCTTTTTGACAATTAGTTTTTAAACAAAGATATTCAATAGGTTCTATTTAAATTTTAAAATTGCGTTAACCTTAATTTTTAGGAGGTTAAGTTTATTTGAAATCAAAAAGTCTCTTAAAGATTTAGCTAAAGTTTAAGTAATTTTTATAGTATCAAATCGTTTAGTTCTGAGTATCTCTTTTAATTTTACTTTTATATACATTTAAAAAAAACATTATGAAATATATAAGTTTAACCGCTACCGGTTTATTAGTGACTTTAGCATTTATAGGTTGTAAAAATGACGCAGATAAAGAAGCGCAGGTAAATGAAGCAACAGAAGAAGTGCAAAATGTAAAAGACAGCGCCGTTACAGAAAAAGAGCGCTATGCAGATGCAGGAGTAGATGATCTGGGGTCAATAGAAAAGCCTGCTATGCCAGACGATTACTCAATTAACTGGGATCAGGTAGATGTAGATCCTAAATTGAAAGCAGACGTTGATGGGTGGAAAAATCTAAAAACTTTTTCTAACAGCGTTAAGGCACTCGATCTGAAAGAAGTTCCGCAAGCGGAAATTAAAGATTACATCTCACAATTAGAAGTAGAAGCATCTAATCTTGAGACTACAATACCTAAATCATTACTTACTGAAGAAGTACAGGAAGATTTAAAAGATATCAAGGAAGAAGTAGCAGATTTAAAAGCTGTAATTGCTAAATCAGGTACAGACAAAAATAAAATTGATAATCAGGTAGAGGAGTTGATGGAAGCTTATGCAGATCTAAATGAGGAGCTCAAAGAAACAGTTTCTAAAAACGGTAAAACTATTCTTGACGATAATCAATAACGTTATTGATTTATCTTAATGAAAAAAACGCCTGCGCTACAGCAGGCTTTTTTTTTAACAGTGTTTTAATAAAAGGTACTTGTTTTTAGAATTTTACAGCTAATTATTAGGAATACTTTATTAGTATAAAATTCTTAAGAATAGTGCATTATCTTAATTTTACACCTTGAAATAACATGATTTTTTAATGAAAAACAAATTGTTCATAGTATTACTAATTTTTGCCTCGATAGTATCGTGTAAAAACTCGGGTACAGAAAGGTCTCAAAATTTGGTTTTAAAAGCTAATGTTGAACAATTAGAACCCAATGCTAAAGAAGCGGTTAAAAAGTGGGATGGATACTTAGCATTAGAAAAAACTATAATATTAATTTCTAATACAAATGCATTGAATGCCGTAGATATGCGCAATAAGCTCGCCGAAAATTGCGACTCAATGATAAAAAATATTCCTGACGATTTAGAGCTACCTGAAATTAAGAATCAAGTTGAGAAAGTTAAAAAAGAAGTGAATGAATTTTATGCCGAAGTAAATCGCGATGAGATTCGAGAGCGTGTAGTAGAAGATCATTTAAAAACAATTTATCAAGCTTTTGATACGCTTAATAAAGAAATCAATCACATTATGTGATCATACAATACCAGTTAATAAGCTCCTTTTTAAGGGGCTTTTTTTATGGAAAGCTTTGCGTATTTTTGGGCTATGAGATTTACAATTTTAGCCTTTCTTCTACTCACTGTGCTTTTTGCTTCCTGCAACAAAAAACAAGAAGTTGCAGTAGACCCCCGTTTAGCCACAGATACTTTATCAATCAAGATGCAGCCTCAGCTAAAACAGGAGATCTTTTTAACCACTACGGCTCAAGAAGAGATAGAATCGTGGAAAGAATTTAAATTTCTTACAGAACACGTTAACGCTCTAGATACAATAACACTGTATTATTTACGTAAACAGGGAAGTGAGTGGATTAAAAACGCCGCAAATGCGCAGAAGGAGGTAAGTGATAGTATTGTTAACCCGGCAATTCAATCCCGACTTAATGTTCTTTTTTCTAAAACCAATACACTCGTTCAGGAAGCATCTAAAGTTAAAATAGACACAGCACTTGTAAATAAAGAAGCCACAGAATTCTTTAATGCTTTTCAAAATCTAAAGCTTCAAATAAATTTAAAGTATCAGGAGTCTATTGAAGAGTTATTAGAAAAATATGAGATCAAAGCAGATTCCTTATCTGTTTCTCGAGATTCCATAAGAAAAGCAGCAACACTTTCTAAATTAACACCAGCGCAGGGGCTAAAATAAAACACGAATTATGCGACTAAAGTTTCTTTTTATTTTCACCTTATTAGCAGGGTCTTTAGTTGCTCAGCAACGAGATACTTCAGAAATGGCTATTAATTCGCAGTTAGAAAACTGGCATAAGGCAGCCGCAGACGCAAACTTTGATGCCTATTTTGCGCTTATGACTCGCGATGCTGTTTTTATAGGTACCGATGCAGAAGAAAATTGGCAGCTAGATCAATTCAAAACATTTGCTAAACCCTATTTTGAGGCTGGCAAAGCCTGGAATTTTACAACATTAGAACGTACAATTTACCATCCCAAAAAATCAAAAATAGCCTGGTTTGACGAGCTGTTAGATACCCAAATGGGAATCTGTAGAGGATCTGGAGTCATGCGTTTTGAAGATAATAATTGGAAAGTGCAACACTATGTACTCTCTATTGCTGTGCCTAATGAAAATGTTTCAGAAGTTACAGCACTTAAAAAAGAACACGACAGCTTGCTTATTACAAAGCTGCGTGCTAATTAATTTATAATAAACCCTAATTTCAAAAATGATTTATGAATAAAATCGTTCGAATGATAATCCCGGTTTCGGTTGGGATTTTAAGTTTAACGGCCTGTAAAGAGGAAGTTAAAAAGCAGGAGATAGCCGAGGTTAAAATACCAGCGCTCAACCTTGCAAATATGGATACACTCGTAAAACCTCAAGATAATTTTTACGATTTTGTAAATGGTAATTGGATGCGTAACACCGAGATTCCTGAAGAAGAATCTACCTGGGGAGGTTTTAGTGTATTACGTAAAAAAACCCGTGAAGATGTACTTACAATTATTGCAGATGCGCAAAAAGAAGGCAAGTATGGGCCAGAAACAGATCAGGCAAAAGCACTTGCTTTATATGAAGGGCAGTTAGATACGGTTGCTCGTAACGAAGCCGGTTTAAAGCCGCTTCAACCTGCATTAGAAAGTATTGCTGCTATCACTTCTGTTTTAGACATACAGAAAGTGAGTCAGGAACGTAACGGTACGGTTTCACCATTTGTAAACTTCAGCGTGTTTTCAGACTTTTCAAACAGTAAGATGAACGCGGGCTATATCGCTCCGGGAAGATTAGGTTTGCCAGACCGTGACTATTACGTAGAGCAGGATGCAAAATCTAAAGAAATACGTGAGCAATACAAAGCATATATTAGCTGGGTATTGCAATATGCGGGAGATGATGAGGCTACTTCAAAAACCGAAGCAGACCGTATCTTAGCATTAGAAACTCAACTTGCAGAACCGCGTTTAGATAAGGTTGCACGCAGAGATGCACGTAATATGAATAACCCACGTAGTGTCGCAGAACTTCAAAAGATGACTTCAGCAATAAACTGGAAAACATATTTTGAAAATCAGGGTTTGTCTAAAGAAGTTGATACGGTTATTGTTTTACAGCCGCAATACATGAAATCGCTTCAAAATGTATTGACAAAAACACCATTAGACGATCTTAAATTATTAATGCGATGGGCAACACTTAACTCGTGGTCAGATGCATTAACTACAGAGTTAGAATATGCAAACTGGGAGTTTTACAGCAAAACTTTAAACGGTACACCTAAGCAAAAACCGGCAGACGAGCGCGCTCTAGAGACCGTAGACAATACACTGGGAGAAGCTTTAGGTAAATTGTATGTTGATAAAGTGTTTCCGCCAGAGGCGAAAGCTAAAGCAGAAGCGATGATAGACAATATTAAAGAAGCCTTTAGAGATCGTATCAACAACCTGGAGTGGATGACCGATTCTACAAAACTTCAGGCGATAGACAAACTGAATAAATTTACTGTAAAAATAGGTTACCCTGATAAGTGGGAAGATTATTCTAAACTCGAAATAAGTGCAGATAAAACGTTCTTTGAAAACTTACTTGCAGCAGGATCCTGGGCAGAAGATAAAAACAATGCAGACTATAAAGAGCCTGTAGATAAAACAAGATGGGGTATGTCTCCACAAACGGTAAATGCATATTTTAATCCTTCATTTAACGAGATTGTATTTCCTGCAGCCATATTACAACCCCCCTTCTATAATTATCAGGCAGATGAAGCGGTGAATTATGGTGGTATAGGAGCGGTTATAGGTCACGAGATTTCTCACGCTTTTGACGACAGTGGTTCGCGTTTTGACGGTGATGGTAACTTAAAAAACTGGTGGACCGATGAAGATTTAAGTGCATTTTCAGAACGTAGTGGTGCTCTTGCAGAGCAGTATAGCGCTATAGAAGTTGCAGACAGCTTATTTATAAACGGAAAATTTACCTTGGGCGAAAACATAGGGGATTTAGGAGGCGTACTAGCGGCCTATACCGGTTTACAGAAATTCTATGAGAAGAATGAGAAACCTCAACCTATAGATGGTTACACAGCAGAACAGCGTTTCTTTATCAGCTGGGCAACTATCTGGCGTACAAAGATGCGTGATGATGCTTTAAGAACACGTATTAAAACAGATCCTCACTCTCCGGGAATGTACCGAGCTTACGTACCACTTCAAAATATTGATGCGTTCTACGAGGCATTTAACATTAAAGAAGGAGATGCGATGTTTTTACCTGTTGAAAAGCGGGTACGTATCTGGTAATTAAAATCTTTTTAAAAAAAACATAAACCCGGAAGCAAAGCTTCCGGGTTTTTTTATCCCTTTATTTCATTAACTAAAGCAAAGGCCTGGTTCACATATTCCTTTTCTAGAAACAGTGTAAAATAATTTGAAGTAGAAATGGCTTCAAAAATAGGAATCCCCTCATAGGCCAGAAGCTTAAAGATATAGAAGTATAGACCTACGGTCTTAGAGTTGTTTGCGGGTAAAGCAATAGATAACGAAGAAAGATCGTGTTTAACCATAACACAGGTTTCTTTTTCAAAACATCGTTCTACAAGTTGTGTAAGGTCGTTAGACACTAGAATATTACTCTCGTGAAAGGTGCTTGAGTAGGTTAGATAGGCTTTAGGTATGGTTTTAGTTTGCTCCATCAAGTTTGACTGACTTTCTAAAATGGTATTTGAATTTAGAAATGTAAAGTCTGTAATGCCACTACGCACCACGATATCGCCCAGATCGCGCATCACACGCTCATCTAATCGTTTTTGGGGATAATATCTGCGTAAGGCCATTACAATAGAACCTACGTTTACAGATTTGCCCAACTCTTTTTCTATTCTAGGCTGAAAATCTTCAGCAAGGGCACTATAATTAATAATCTTTCGCATCAGCGCATCTTCCGTATATGGCTGATGTTTGATAAGTTGCTCTACAACAGATGTGATTGTTTTCAATGTTATATATTTAACAATTTGTACAAATTTATATAAAATTGTTGAATTTTTTTCAGTCTTCTTTTTTTCGACTTAACTATGCATTACTAAATTAATGAAGATGAATGTTTTAAAATTTGGAGGAACTTCTGTAGGAAGTGCTCAAAATATTAGAAAAGTAGTAGAAATACTAGCGGTTACTGAAAGTCCTAAAATTGTAGTGTTATCTGCAATGTCTGGTGTGACTAATTTATTAGTAAGCCTCAATCAGGCGAGTATAGATAAAAAGGCAGATGAAATTACCGCTGTACTTGAGCAGTTACGTGCAAAACATAACGAGGCTATAGATAGTTTATTTACCGTTGCTAATCAACCCGATGCGAGAGCTCAAATCGAAGGTTTTATAAGTGAGATAGAATCTATTGCAATAGGTGGCCGTACACTTACCACATATGCTGAGTTGGTGACATTTGGGGAAACGATGTTAACATCACTGTTTTCAAGATTTTTAACTCAGGAAAATGTACATAACGTATTGCTGGATGCCAGTTCCTTTATGAATGTAGGCTCTGTTGAAAATCCGAATATAGAAAACGTTTCTGACGCATTGTTACCGCAACTCACTCAAAACCCTTCACAGGTATACATCACTCAAGGTTTTGTATGTCGTGATGAACGCGGTTCACTGGCAACACTTAAACGAGGAGGTAGCGACTTTAGCGCAACAATTATTGCTGCTGCGGTTGCGGCAGACGGGGTACAAATCTGGACAGATATTGATGGGTTACACAATAACGACCCGCGTTATGTAGAAGGTACAAACCCAATAGAGCATTTGACCTATAATGAGGCTGCGGAGTTGGCTTACTTTGGTGCGAAAATTTTACATCCACAAACGGTAGCTCCTGTAATAGACAGAGATATCCCGGTATGGTTAAAAAATACATTCGAACCTTCTGCTCCCGGAACAAAAATTTCTAATGAATATCACAACCGTGGTTTAAAAGCGATTTCAGCTAAAGATGGTATCACGGCAATAAAAATTAAATCAAATCGTATGCTGGGTGCTCACGGTTTTTTACGTACCATTTTTGAGGTATTTGACCGTCACGAGACTTCTATTGATATGGTTACTACTTCTGAGGTGGCTATCTCATTAACAATAGATGATACCAGTCACTTAAAAGGTATCATAACAGAACTTTCTGTTATTGCAGAAGTAACGGTAGAAGAAGATCACAGTATCATCTGTATTGTAGGAGAGAATCTTATAGCAGACCAGGAGTCGTATAAAGCTTTCGGGATTTTAAATTCTATTCCAGTACGTATGATTGCCTATGGGGGTAGTAATAATAATATCTCTCTACTCGTGCCTACACGTGAAAAAATTAATGCGCTACAGTATTTAAATGCACAACTGTTTCAACTTCAAGAAACAGTAGCCTAAACTTTGTTAGTTAGTGTTAGCCTGTCTTCTGACCAACCAGAAGACTAACATGAAAAACCCGGGATGTGCTTGCCGGGTTTTTTTATAGGCTTTTTTGAAATGTGTACCCTATAAGTGGTTGTAGGTTTGCCGAATCTACTTGCTTAAATAGCGTCGCGTCTTCTACCTCATATTGAGGCGGCTCAAGACCCAGTTTTTGTGCCTGTTGCGTATAATAAACCTCTTTTGTAGGATGCTCTGGGTTTACAGCGTTAAGTATATGACCAAAGGCATTTTTATAAATAATACCTAGAATTATTCCTATACAGTCTTGACGATGTATCATATTTACAGGGGCTTGACCGTTTGTTAAACCTGTTCTGCCGGCAAGATATTTCACAGGATTTCTACTACCACCGTAAAGTCCGCCAAAACGAATAATCGTACTTTGTACTGCAGCAGATTTAAAGAATAGCTGTTCTACTTCTACAAGCTGTTTTCCTTTAGAATCTTCGGGTTTTGGGATGTCTGCTTCAGTCACTTTACCTTGTGAATCATCATAAACGCCTGTACTACTTACTAAAATCACTTTTTTAATTTGCGATTTTTCTATTGCGTCTAGAAATTGCGCCATTCGTAAAGCGTGATTGTGCCCTGTATTTCGGCGTAATCCGGGAGGTATTAGAACGATAAGAATTTCAGTATCTTTTAAAAACGAATTTATTTCGCCACGTATTTCGTCTTCAGCAATCTCAACCTGATAGACATCAAGACCATAGGTTTTTAGTTCCTCTTGTTTAGATTTTGATGTTACAGAACCTTTTACCGTGTGGCCTAAATCCCGTAATTGAGAAGCCAGAGGCAACCCTAACCAACCTAAACCAGCAATAGCAATCGTACTCATATAATTTTTCTTATAGCGTTTCTCTTAAAAAGCAATACGCTGTATGGTAATGCGCGCATCTGTATTTACAAAAGGCATTGGCATTGTATTTTTGGGTCGCGAAGGTAAGTCAAAGTCTGGGTTTTCTAAAAGATCATAACTGTAATCGAGTAGCGTAAAATTGAGATCTGTTGTGCTTTCTGTAATTAAATGTACTTCTAGCGGCTCTCTGTTTGTGAGTCTGTAACTCAATAAATAATTAGAATTTCTATCGGCTAGTGGGTATGCTTCTCCCGGTCTCGCCTCTACTTCCTGACCATTAAAGCTTAATTTATTAAATACAGTTTCTTGAGAAACTAGTAAAACCATATCATTTACATTACGCTGCGGAAAAATACTGAAATTTAAATGCCGCTTTCCGTCTATTATTGTGTCTTTTGACGTGTAGGCTTGAGAAGGCGCTATAAATTTTTTAGGAGCTTCTTTAGCAAATGTATATCGTGAACCGTATTTCCCAGAGCCTGGTGCCTCATAAACTTCTGAAGCTATTTTTGGGTTTTCGCCCAGGGTTTGTTTTAGCCAGTCGTCAAGATGTGTGTTATAGGTAGCGTAAAATGTAGCCCCGCTATCTGCATCATATACATAGTTAAGGCTGTTAGGAAAACGACGCTCTTGGGTAAAATCAGATTTGGCATACGCCGAAATGAATGCGCCTATACTCACCAGAGTAAACAGGATCGCAAGTTTAGCTTTCATCTTATAATACCCCATTATCGGAAGCAAAAGACCAAATAATAAAACGGTGAGTATCATTGCTGCAACAAGCATTTTGAGTCCTAGTCCTACCGGAAACTCTTTAATATAATGGGCTATTATGAAAAGGGCAGGAGCACAAAGAAGCGTTAATAGTAATAAATAAGGTTTACCGCTGCGTAAAATTAAAAAGATTGAAAGCAACCCAAAATAAACCGGAATCACAAAAAACGAAGCTCCTTCGAGATATATACCTACTCCGGTTGCAATTAATAACCAGAAAAACAACGGAGCAAAACTAAGTGCGGCAGCATCATTAGGCCTGTAGAAAAAATAGTAGATTAAAAATGTTATCGCAAGCATTAAAGCCACAAAACCAGCTAAAAGCTCGTAGCCATTATACGGGAATCCCTGTAGAATATCTGCCTGAGCAGGATCTAGTGCAAGAATTAATTTCCAGCCCAGATTCAAGATATATGCAAAAATGAGGGCAATTAAAAGAGGTAAAAAACCACGTCCTACAGAAGCAAGATTTACTTCTTTCTTTCGTATTCCATATAATAAAACCACAAAAAACAAAATCCACGCAACTACAAGCATAGGGAGTATAAAACTAAAAGGATAATACACCATTTTAAGCAGCGGAAGGTTAAAATAAACGTAGTCTTCATCTGCTTTCAAATTAAGATTGGCATCTTTAAAATAGTCTAAAAGCGCTGTAAGATATCGACCCTGATGCTCTAGAGATTCCGGGTCTAAACGGGAAGGGATGTCATTAGCGGTGTGGTAATCAAAATGGTCACCTATAAAGGCAAAAAAGAATCCATCTATATCACCATTCTCACGTAAAACTGTAGAATCTGTATCATTAGGTAAAAGTTTATACACACTATACATTAGGGAGTTTGCATACGGGTGCGACGGATTCGCTTTTGCAAACGCTTTTATAAGCGCTCCGTTACCTCCATTAGTTTCTACAATCATATTAGAAGGGCCTCCGCTTCCGCGTGCTTCAAAATTTAAAGCAAGATCTACATCTTTTGCCCAGGGATGTTTATTTACAAATACAGATGCGCCATTTAAGCCTAATTCTTCCGCATCTGTAAAGAGAATAATAATATCATTTTTAGAGGTTTCTCCTTTAGCTATATGTGCTCTTACTATTTCTAAAATGGCAGCCACCCCACTACCTGCGTCACTGGCGCCTCGAGAATCTGTATGTGGTGCGCTGTCATAATGAGACATTAATAAAAGCGTCTGACCGGTACCGTCACCGGGTATTTTTGTAATTATATTCTCGGCTCTGCTTAGTGCTCCCCAGCCCGGCTTGTAAGCAAAATCACTCTGTATTTCAACTTCAAGTCCTAAGTTTTCTAAGGTTTTTACAACGTAATCCTGTACGTTTTGATGTGCCGGCATTCCTACTGCATGAGGCATTTGCGCTAAAGAATCTACGTATGCTTGTGCGCGTACTGTAGAAAATTGAGTTATCGGCGTGTCTGCACCCGATATATTTTGCGGTTTATGTGTGTAAAAACTGAAATAGAGAAGTCCTAATATCAGTAAAAAGGAAAGTATAGCGGCGTAGTTTGTTTTCATAAACGGGTATTGTGCGTTAAAGGTAGTAGGAATACCTATTACCCGCAACTCTAAAAATACAAGGGCTTAGGCTCCAAAATTCATTTTCTGATTTCTAAAAAAATTAACTAACTTAAGGAATCTAAAATCTAATCATATGGGAATCAAGAGTTTTATGGGCAAGCGCTCAAAGGTTGTGGAAGAAGAAGTAAACATCACGGTGGCAGATTATATGACCCGTAAATTAATCACATTTACTCCAGATCAATCGATTATGGAGGTTATGCAAAAACTCATTAAAAATCGCATTTCAGGAGCTCCTGTTGTCAATGAAAACAATGAGTTGCTGGGTGTTATTTCTGAAGGAGATTGTATTAAACATATTTCAGATAGCCGGTATCATAACCTGCCTATGCTTAATGCTACAGTAGGTCAAAATATGGCGATTGATGTGGAAACCATAGACGGAAATATGAATGTTTTTGATGCTGCTCGTTTTTTTATTGAACGTAAACACAGACGGTTTCCCATAGTTGAAGACGGAAAGTTAGTAGGACAAATAAGCCAAATGGATGTCATTAAAGCAGCCCTGCAACTTAAAGGCGCAACCTGGAAATAGGTTATAATAATTTACGTACTCCAATAAATACAGGGATTAGCAGCGTCATTGCTAAGAGTGTAGGGATGATGTAAATTTCTAATCTCAAAAACAAGAGTAAACTTATTACCAACAGTTGAAAGCCCAGGCCAAACACAGATACGGCAGTCATAAACCAGCCCGGTAATTTTGTGCCTTGTATTGCTTTAGGGTCGAGCCAGTAAATGGCTTTGTCAAAAGCGCTGTATAAAATGGTGTACATTAAAAACATCGAGTTTACTGTAGCTTGATTTTCGCCTGATAATGCTAAGGGTGTAACATTCTCAAAAACGCGGCTTGTGGTGTCTCCATTATGCCTGTTGCGTAGAATTACATAATAATAATTGTAAAGTGTACCCTGCAGTTGAAGACCTAAAAAAGCTAAAAGCGCAAACCAAAGTGGTGTTTGTGTTGCCTGTGCAATTGCAATTAAAATCAAAAAATTTAAAATAATATCTGCAATAGAATCGTAATAACGCCCGGTATAAGATGGGGTGTTTTTTATGCGCGCGAGTTCGCCGTCTGCAGCGTCAAGAATAGATTTTAGTATTAATAAGAGTGCTGCAGCACCATAAAGCCCATAATGAATGCAAAATACAGCTGCTATACCTGCACATATAAAAGCATTTGTGATATGAATAGGTGTAAATGAAGTTTCTTTTAGATTACTTGCAATAAATCGTCCGCCTGCACGACCATAATCAGATAGATCTGTAAACGCGTACTTTTTAGGTAGTTTAGACATGAGAACCTGTATTAGGTTCTACACTAAACTGGTCTTTGTGGTTGCGTATGTATGCTGCAAGCAAATCTGCTACAGGCTCACCGCTCGCAAATAGTTTTTGAAATAGTGAATCCCAAAACTCAAACGTTGACTCGTGCATTTGGTCTATAACCTGAGCACGTGCTGAGGGGTTTTTAGGAACCTTATGATCTGGAAATCTACTTATAGCCTGTTCTAAGAGTACAACGGTTTTAGTAGCACCAATAGCGCGATACGCTTCAAGGATTTCATGAGCTAACTGGCCTGAGTTTATAAAAAAAGATTCAAAGTTACCGGTGTGTAGAGCAGCTTCAAACACATCAAGATAGATAAAGGTTTTTTCTGCTGTGTTGAGGTGATCAAACTGATCGCGCTCTTTAATTTTAGGTGTAATAATTTCACCTACGGCAAGAATTAGTGCCTGATTGTCCTCTAGGGAAAGAACTTGATTTAAATTTTGCATTCTGAATAATAACTAGAACTTTTCAGTAAAAAGTTCGTTGAGCCCGGGACGACACCTGTGCTCTTCAAGCTACAAAGATAAATCAAAAGAGAATACTATTTAATTTCGTTTTACGAGCGCATAAAAATCTCCGTCAAGCGGAAGATAACCCTGGTCATAGACAAAATAATATATAGTGCCCGCTTTAGTCGTATAAATACTCGTGAACAGATCAAAATCAAAACCTGCTTGAAGTAGTTTAGCCTTTGTGGTTTTAGTTTTATCGTCTGGATTCAACGCTTCTAAGATGCGGTAATTTTTACGCAACTTATTATTTGTGTTGCGCAATAGATTTTTACTGTCTGTATTCAGTTTATTATTTGCGGTATTTCTACAGGCATCACTACAGTATTTTTTATCTGCTCTTCCTATAATTTTATCACCACACTCCGGACAGGTCTTTTGCATATTTTTTAAGTCTTTTACTAAAATAAGACTTTTTTAGGAGTTGATTGCCAGTTTAATATGAGCTAGATGATGTTTGCAATGCCATTCGTACATACTAAGTACGGCAGCTAGCGTAAAGCGTTCGCCAAGTTCGGGGTGTATATATTCTTTTGCAAAATCATTAAGTGTTAATGAGTTGAGCAGTACTTCCCAGCGGTAATGCACACCTTTTATAATTTGTAAAGAGATAGACGGGTCAACTTTATGGGTGTCTGGTAGTTCTGCCCAGAGATTTTCAAAATACGGTTTAATTGTAGGGCAATCTTCAGTAAGCGCCAGTTTAAATCTTATAAAAGTGTTCATGTGACTGTCTGCACAGTGATGTACGAGTTGATTAATACTCCAACCTCCAGGGCGATAGGTTTTAGTTAAATCAAACGGTGAACAACTACTAATTAACTGTTCCACTTCTGAAGGAAAATTAGCGATCTGTTTTATGCTTGTTTGCAGTTGTGTATCACTAATAAACTGCGGTCTTTGAAATTTACCTATAGGATATTGAAGTGTTTCTAAATCATTCATGGTATCACAATTAAACAGGAATTAAATTAGCGTTTAAAAACTAAAGCTTTACCGTAATTGTTTTGTTCTCCTGAAGCAAAAATCATTAAGTTTTCTTCAAGCTTTACGAGCTGTAAACTAAAGAAAACTGATTTGGTTACTTCTCCCAGTTCGGCATTTTTTGCAATGGTAATAAATACAGAGCCTGTTTCTTCATAAAACGTATAAGAGGCATTTGTAAGTTCGGTTTGTGAAGCATTTGCAAAACAATTTTCTTCACCAGAAATAACAGTTATTTGTCCTTCATTTGCTGTAAAACTAAATTGCTCATCGGTATAACACGCATTGTCTTTATTCAATGTTTTTGAATTGTAGTGATCATAATACCGCTCAAGAATCCAATTTTTTGAATCGTTATTATGAATGATCTGTAGGTCTGCTGTAGTATATGAATTTCTATAATTACTAGTGTTATCATCATTTGAACACGAGGTAAACGATAGGACTATGAGCAGAAGCGTTGAGAACAGATAATAGTTAGATTTTGTCAAGGTGATTAAATTTTAAAATTGTGATTTGATTGATTGTTTTAAAATTTAAATATAAAATTTATTGACCTTGAAAGAACCAGTTTTAAAATATTAAACCTAATAAAGTAGCAAACTGAAATTGAGATTTGTCTTTATTATTTAGTAAATACTATTCGAGATGTTTTACAAAATCTATAAAATAGTCTAAATCTGCTTTATTTGTAGCGATCCCCACCGAAATTCGGGTTGCACCTCTTAATTTTTGTAGGGTATTTATCATCTCATTGTAATTGCCGGTGTGTCTGGTGCTAAAATAACTGTCTAATTCTTCTGCGGAAAGATTATTATTAATCTCATCAATCCCGGGATTGCAGAAGCAGCCGGTGCGTAATGAAATATTCTTTGCATTAGCTTGCTTTTCAATGTGTTCAAAGGGAATAATATTATTGCGAGAATCAAAAAAGGACATAATTAATGTTCCGCCAGTATCTGAACGGTCACAGGGTCCAAAAAGTTTTACTTTGCGCATCTCATTAGTGTGTTTTAAGGCACTTAATTTTTCGCATAGGTAGTGAGTTAATGATTTGACCCGCGCATTTATACGGTCTATACCTATCTCATTAATATACTCAAGTCCTGTTTTTAAAGCAGGAATGTCTAAGTAATTAAGCGTTCCGTTTTCAAAGCGTTCGTGATTATTTATAAGAAAATGATGAGGAGCCATCACCGAAGCCAAAGTAACTGTACCCCCTGCAAACCAGGGCTTTTTTAACTTATTAAATTTTGATTTTTTCACTAAAAGACATCCAAGACCTGTAGGGTATCCAAAAATTTTATAAAATGACATAGTAACAAAATCAGGCTTTATTTTACTTAAATCTAACTGCGAAGTGGGAACATATGCTGCGGCATCAAGCAATACATCCCATCCTAGCTGTTGTGCGTACGCAACCCAGTTTAAATCGTGTTGTACTCCAGACACATTAGATTGTGCCGGGTAAGCAAAGAGTTTATTTGATGCAGACTTATTTTTATGCAGTGCTTCCTTTAAACGATCTTCATCTACACGTAGATTTTCAAATTTTAAAGGAACATAATTAAAACTTCCGCCTTTATTACGGCAGTATTCTCGAATGCCATTAACTGAATTGTGATTGTCTGAAAACAGCAAATACTCACTGGTTGCAGTAAATGGGTAACACTCTCCCACAATTTTTAAAGCGCCTGAAGCATTTTGTGTAAATATGCAATGATAGTCGTGGGCATTAAAATAGTCTAAAATAGAGTTTCGGGTTTCCTCCACTAAGTAGGTAGCATGTTTTGATGTGGGATTTGACGAGTGTGGGTTACCAAAAGTATGCGCTTTTAAATAGTTAAGATGCTTTAAAATTTGAGATTCGCTGTAGAGATTACCCCCTGTATAATCTAAATATACGTGATTGTCTTTATCTAGTCTGCTGTATTCTTTTTGTCTTAACGTGTTAAAAAATGAGTCGTTATAGAGTGCAGGTGTTTTAGGTCTTTTCGGTTTGAATAATGTTGCAATCATATTTTAGTCTTTAAGTCGGTTCTCTGTTGCGTTTGCTCATATATTATTTAATATCAAGCGATAATGCCAAGATTAGAAGATTGTGACTCAATCGCAAGGGGTATTTTCTCCTTTCCGTGCAGGGATATAACTTGAATTTATTAGAATGCCATCCTACAGAAAGAACTGAAAACAAACACTTGTAAACGTTTACAATCGACTATAAACGTAAGTAACTGGTTAATAACCGAATATTTTTTGAGTGCTGATTCATCTTTGCCCTGTCAATTAGTTGCAGCAATTGTAATGAAAGACAAAAAAACTTCCGCCTTTGTGGAAATATAATTAACTGTTTAACGCAAAAACAAAAATCATGAGCACATTAAGAAACAAAGTACAGTTGATCGGAAATTTAGGTAATGATCCTGAGATTGTAAATTTAGAATCGGGTAAGAAACTGGCAAAATTCAGTATCGCAACTAATGAAAACTACAAGAATAACAAGGGTGAGCGTATTACAGATACGCAATGGCATAATGTAGTGGCCTGGGGAAAAACAGCCGAGCTGGTTGAAAATTATGTTACTAAAGGAAAAGAAATCGCTATTGAAGGGAAGCTTACTTCCAGATCGTACGAGACTAAACAAGGTGAAAAACGCTACATCACAGAGATTGTATGTGATGAATTGTTACTTTTAAGTAAATAAAAGACCCTTTTAAACAAATAGATTATTGATTTAAAAGCCTTCAAGTGTATCTAATTTAGATACAATTGGGGGCTTTTTTTAATGAGTAATTAAATCGAAATATTTCTAAAAATCCAAAATGATACAACTAATCCCAGAATAAACCATATGGCTGTAATGCCATAAAGCTTATTTCTTAATCGTAACAAATTTGGGCTAAGAGATTTTTTATAGTCTAAAAACATACCAAGACTTACGTAGGGTATTGCTATGACCAGCATAGCATTTTGTTTTAATGCGCTAACTAAATGCCCGTTTAAAATATGGTGAATGGCTCGCTGTGAACCACAACCGGGACATTGTAAACCTGTAATAGATAAAAAAGGACACTTTGGAAAAAAAGAAAGCACTTCCGGGTTGTAGGTTTTATAAAAAATAAGCAATCCTATACCCAAAAGTGCAAAGCCTAGATAGTAGGATTTCTTAGAATTGACTTCCGGCAAAACCCAATACCATTATAATTCCATAAATAATCGCTCCACCTAAACCAACTGCAAAGCTAACGATGGTCCATTTTTTAGCATTAGCAGAAGCCTTTCTGGCACCTTCATAATTGCCTGCATTAAATTGTGATTCAACTTTTGCAGCATTTACAATCCCTGCAATTCCAAAAGGCAAGCAGCATAATATGGTGACAAGTATAGATTCTACAAGCCATGTTTTTGGAGGTTGCTGGTCATTTAATGTGTTCATTTGTTTATTTTGATTGATTAGTAGTGAACTAAAATAAGAATTATATTAAAATAGTATGGTTTATTTTGTTCATAAAGATTAACAGCAATAGTTTATATTAAATATTTCAACACATTTTCCATTAACTCTTCAACCACTTCAGGATTTAATAAGGTACTGGTGTCTCCAAGATTAGCAGTATCGTTAGATGCTATTTTACGTAAAATACGGCGCATAATTTTTCCGCTTCGGGTTTTAGGCAAACCGCTTGTAAATTGAATTTTATCAAGTTTTGCAATAGGTCCTATTCGGTCTGAAATTAGCTGATTTATTTCTCTTCTCAAATTATCCTGATTACGGGTTTCACCGGTTTCTTTCAGAATAACAAAACCGTAAAGTGCGCTACCTTTAATATCGTGCGGGTATCCTACAATTGCACTTTCTGCCACAGCCGGGTGCTCGTTAATCGCATCTTCTATAGGAGCTGTACCCAGATTGTGACCACTTACAATCACGACATCATCAACTCTACCGGTTATTCTATAATAGCCTACACTATCGCGCAATGCACCATCTCCGGTAAAATACATATTCTTATAAGCAGAAAAATAGGTTTCTTTATAGCGATCGTGATTATTCCAGATGGTACGCGCCATAGAAGGCCACGGAAATTTAATACACAAGCGACCATCAACTTGATTTCCTTTAATTTCTTTTCCTGCTTCATCCATCAGCGCAGGCTGTATTCCCGGTAATGGAAGCGTTGCAAAAGTAGGTATCGCAGGAGTAGAATAGGGGATGGGCGAGATCATAATACCTCCTGTTTCGGTTTGCCACCAAGTATCTACAATAGGGCATTTTTTCTTTCCTACATTCTCGTCATACCAGTGCCAGGCCTCTTCATTAATAGGCTCACCTACGGTTCCTAAAATTTTAAGTGATGATAAATCATATTGCTCAACATATTCAATTTTTTCTTTGGCTAAGGCACGTATTGCTGTGGGTGCCGTATAAAACTGCGTAACTTTATGTTTTTCTACAATTTCCCAAAATCGCCCATAATCAGGATAGCTGGGCACACCTTCAAACATAACTGTAGTTGCTCCATTTGCCAGCGGACCATACACAATATAACTGTGACCCGTGATCCATCCTATATCTGCAGTACACCAATACACATCATCATCTCGGTACTGAAACACATTTTTAAAGGTAAATGCCGTGTACACCATATAACCCGCTGTGGTATGCACCATCCCTTTAGGCGTACCGGTAGAACCGGAAGTATATAAGATAAACAGCGGATCTTCGGCATCCATAATTTCAGGTTCGCAAGTAGATTCTGCTGTATCTAATAAGGGCTGAAGCCACGCATCTCTGTTGCTTACCATTGGGATATCGGTCTGAATGCGCTTAACGACCAAAACATCTTTTATACAATCACATTGCTCAAGGGCCGCATCTACGATCCCTTTTAAATCTATTTTTTTATTTCCGCGGAAAGACCCGTCACTGGTGATAAGCATTTTACACGAAGAATCATTAATACGTGTAGCAAGAGCTGTAGAAGAAAAACCAGCAAAAACAACAGAATGAATGGCTCCTATGCGTGCACACGCAAGAACTGAAACGGCCAGTTCTGGTATCATAGGTAGGTAAATACATACCCGGTCACCTTTTTGAACTCCTTTTGACTTAAGCACATTTGCCATTTTACAAACCCGCTCATGTAGCTCGTTATAGGTAATGTGTTGCGCTTCTTCAGAAGTATCGTTAGGTTCAAAAAGAATTGCTGTTTTGTTACCGTGCGTTCTTAAGTGTCTGTCTATACAGTTTTCGGTGATGTTTAATTTTGCACCTTCAAACCATTTAAATTCGGGTTTTTCAAAATCATAACTAAGCACTTCATCCCAGCGTTTGTGCCACATAAAATGTTCTTCAGCTATTTCTTCCCAATAACTCTCTGGGTTGCGCACAGATTTACGATATACTTGAAAATATTCTTCTAAATGTTTTATATGATAATTACTCATCTGGTCTTTTTAGTGTAGTTATAACGCTTAAAATTACTAAATCGTTGTCGATTTGAGGAGAACAATACTATACTGTTGTGTATTTTATAACTGTATTTTTTCAATTTAACTATTGAAAAATCTATTTCTTGCGAAGGCCAATATGCTTCAAGTACACAGCAAATAAAGATATTGTATTTCAGAATTTAAGTTTAGCCTTATACAGCCTCATTTACTTCTATCCAATATCCATCAATATCCTGAAAATATACCTGCCGTATTCCGTCATTGCGTATATAATCTTTAGTAGGCGTATCCCGCCAGTCTGAATAGGTAATGGCTAAGTTATCTAAGTGTTCTATAAATAAACCTACATCTGCGGTTGATAGTGCAAAATGAACAGCTTTATTGGTTTTTATTTCAGCATCTGGTCTCGGGATTAGATGCAGTTGTTTGCCTTCGCCCAGCGATAGCCAACGGGTAGCAGAAGTTGAAGCGGTATTTTCTATTTCTTCAAGCTGAAATACCTTTTGATAGAAGGCTATAGATGCATCAACATCTTTAACTGATAGCGCAATATGATTAAATATAAAAGTGGGCATGTGGTAGGGTTTAAGGCTTAAAGGTCTTCATAATATTTAAAATCCTATAATTCTCAAAACTTTAATTAAATCATAAACTTCTAATATCTCATATTTAATGCTCCTGTGCTTCCCCGGCACCGCTGGGGATTCTAATGTTCTCAACGATTTCCTGTACATCTTCAGGCGGGGCAGGAGTTATTCGTGAGACCACCACGGCGATCACCACATTTACAAACATCGCTATCGTGCCGAAACCTTCAGGCGATGTGCCAAACCACCAGTCTGCTTCTGGTAAGGGTTCTAAAACGCCTATAAGTCCGGTTTTGTAGCGTATCATATAAAACAACATCAAGATAATACCTACTACCATTCCGGAAACAGCCCCTTCTTTATTCATACGTTTATCAAAAATCCCTAAAATAATTGCAGGGAAAAATGAAGCAGCTGCAAGCCCAAAAGCCAATGCGACAACTGCCGCAACAAATCCAGGCGGGTAAATACCAAAAATCCCCGCAACCAGAATCGCAAAAAATATGCTTATGCGTGCTGCTAATAATTCACCTTTATCAGAAATGTTAGGTCTTAATTGTTTCTTTATCAAATCGTGAGAAACTGAAGTAGAGATTACCAGCAGTAAGCCCGCAGCGGTAGATAGTGCAGCAGCAAGGCTTCCTGCAGCCACTAAAGCGATTACCCAGGCGGGTAGTTGTGCAATTTCGGGATTGGCAAGAACCATAATGTCGCGATCTACATACAATTCGTTTGTTTCGGTAGTTGCATTACTTACTAAGCGTTCACCAGATTTACCTCGTTTTTCGGTAAATTCGGGTTTACCGGAAACAGCTTCCCCATTTACGTATTGTATTTTTCCATCTCCATTTTTATCACTCCACGCGATAAGACCTGTATTTTCCCAGTTTTTAAACCACTGCGGAAGGTTTGCATACGCTTTTTCACTAACGGTCTCGATGAGGTTGGTACGCGCAAAAACCGATACCGCGGGAGCTGTAGTGTACAAAATGGCAATTAGCAACAGCGCATAGCCCGCAGACTTACGGGCATCCTTTACTTTAGGAACCGTAAAAAAACGAACAATTACGTGCGGAAGACCTGCAGTACCTGCCATTAAAGCCAATGTAATTGCAAAAACATCCCAGGTTGATTTTGTCCCTTCGGTATATTCTTTAAAGCCCAACTGGGTATGTAACGTATCTAATTTTTCTAGTAAATAGGTACCATCTTCTACACGACCACCCATCCCAATTTGCGGGATAATATTCCCCGTCATTTGTATCGAAATAAAAATTGCCGGAACCATAAATGCAAAAATCAACACACAATATTGAGCTACTTGTGTGTATGTGATACCTTTCATTCCGCCTAAAAAAGCAAAAACGAGCACTACCGCCATACCTATAAGCACCCCGGTGGTAATCTCTACCTGAAGAAACTGCGAAAAAACGATACCTACACCACGCATTTGCCCGGCTACGTAGGTAAATGAAATAATGAGTGCACAAATTACGGCTACGGTTCTGGCAGTGTTGGAGTAATAGCGGTCTCCAATAAAATCAGGTACAGTGAATTTACCAAACTTACGCAGGTATGGAGCAAGCAGTAACGCGAGTAGCACATAACCACCTGTCCAACCCATCAAATAAACAGAGCCGTCATAGCCCGCAAAAGAGATGATTCCTGCCATTGAGATAAACGAAGCAGCACTCATCCAGTCGGCTGCTGTTGCCATACCATTTGCAAGAGGAGAAACCCCGCCACCGGCAACATAGAATTCTTTAGTTGATCCTGCACGTGCCCAGATTGCAATTCCAAAATAAATAGCAAAGGTCACCCCCACTAAAATCCAAGTCCATAATTGAACGCTCATAGTTGATATTTAAAATTGAGAAGAACGCGCTATTCGTTGTAGCCGTATTTTTTATCAAGCTTATTCATTAGCCACACATATACGAAGATGAGGATGACAAAGACATAAATGCTTCCTTGTTGCGCAAACCAGAAACCCAGTTTAAAACCGCCTAAACTATATCGATTGAGAAAATCTTTGAAAAGAATACCACAGCCAAACGAAACTGCAAACCAGATTATGAGTAATAGGGTGAGATATTTTATGTTCTCACGCCAGTATTTACGTGCCTTTTCGGGAATAGCCATTTTTGTAATTGTGTTAATAGTTTACTAATATAATTCTTTAATTAGAAGTGTGCTACCTGCACTTACCTGTTTATGAGTAAAATATAGGCATAAAAAAAACCCAATGCTAATGCATCGGGTTCTTCTCACTTTATTTACTTAACTAAATTATAGTGCTTCAAATATAAATCTAATTGTAGGTGTTACAGTAACTGTGAACGTAGATCCTGCTTCGTTATTTACAGTTCCTTCAAGATTTATAGAAGCTTTGCCGTCGGCTTTAAGATCTGCAGCAAGGGCATTAAAAAATTCAGATTCTGCAGCTGTAACGGTACGTGTTGTGCCATTAGCTATAGCAAGATCTGTAACAGTTACACTTTTTCCACTTGCAGATAGTGTTCCATTTAAAATAGTTCCCTCTGGTGCATTTACATTACTTAGTGAGTATGTAAACCCCTCAATACTTACAGATTTAATATTCTCTTTATATTTCTGAAAATCTGCGTTTGTAGAAGCATCTATATTAAAATTGGTATCTAAAGAAGAAGATCCTTCGGTGATTACAGCATCTATATCGGCGGTAAAATCATCTTCGAGTTCAAAATCTGGAAGTAAATCATTTACAGCATCACACGATGTAAATGTAGCAGCAAAAATAAAAAGGGCAAAAAAGGTTTTAATTGTTTTCATAATTCATTTGTTAATTATATTAACAAAAATAGCACTAATTAAATAGAAATCAAGTCTTTACTTTTAAATAGGGGGAAAACACCTAATCAAGAGCTATTTAGATTAAAACCAGCTATTTAGAATATTTTAAAAATAAATCTGTTGTGCCAGTCTGTACGTATTTGCGTGTGCCTCAATGATGGTTTTTATTTGAGGAGAATACCCACCGCCCATACTTACCTGTACAGGAATTTCGCTTTCGCGGAAACAAGACAATGCAAAGCGATCACGCTCTTTGCAGCCTTCTACGGTGCAGGAAAGTCTGCCCAATTTATCGGTTTCCAGGATGTCAACACCGCTGAGGTAAAAAATAAAATCTGGGTTTACCTGCTTAATGAGTTTGGGTAGGGTTTCTTTCAGCTTTGCTAAATAATAGTCATCACCACTTTTGTCAGGTACAGCAATGTCAAGATCTGAAATTTCTTTTCTAAATGGGTAATTGCCTGCGCCGTGCATACTAAAGGTAAACACCGAGTCATCTTCCTGAAAAATTTCTGCTGTACCATTGCCCTGATGCACATCCAGATCTACAATAAGAATCTTTTGAGCCAACCCATTTGTCTGAAGATAGCGCGCCCCAATAGCCTGATCATTAAACAAACAAAAGGCTTCCCCGTGATCACTATAAGCGTGGTGGGTACCACCGGCGATGTTAAAACTGATGCCATTTTCCAACGCATAACGACAACCTAAAATAGTACCCTGAGCGATTATTTGCTCTCGATCTACTAACTCCTGAGAAAGCGGAAAACCTATTTTACGTGCAGCTTTTCGGTCTAGGTTTAAAGCTTTAAGGTTTGTAACATAGCTATCGGTATGTACGGCACGTATGTAGTGTTCTTCAGGGAAACCCGGCTCATAAAAATTAGCTTCGGTACACGTGCCTTCATGCAACAATTGCCTGGGCAGCAAATCATATTTTTCCATCGGGAAGCGGTGTCCTTCGGGTAAAGGATGCTTATAAATGGGATGATAGGCGATTTTGAGCACAGTTTTTAAAATTTGATGTCACTTCGAGTGAATCAACAACACGTTAGTGTTTGTTGATTTGTATCGAGAAGCTAAGCATTCAGCTTGTGCAATTTAAGTTGAATACGCTTTCGCGGAATATCTACCTCGAGGACTTTTACAACCACATGTTCCTGTAAGGTTACGTGTGCATTTACATCACTTACAAAGCCATCGGCGAGATTTGAGATGTGAATCAAACCACTTTCTTTAATCCCAATATCTACAAAAGCACCAAAATTAGTCACGTTATTCACAATCCCCGGAAGCAGTTGGCCTACTTCGAGATCTTCAATTTTACGTATGTTTTGATTAAAGGTAAAAGCTTTTGCCGGCTCCCGCGGGTCCAGTCCCGGTTTTTCTAATTCGTCTAAAATGTCTTTTAACGTTGGTAGGCCTACTTCATCGGTCACATAATCTTCGAGGCTTATTTCTTTTAAAATGCTTTTATTTCCTACCAGATTTGCTACGGAAACTTTCAGTTTTTTAGCCATTTTTTCGACCAAATCGTAACGCTCGGGATGCACTGCAGAGTCGTCTAGCGGATTTTCACCATCTTTTATGCGTAAAAACCCACCGGCTTGTTCATAGGCTTTTGCACCCAATCGCGGAACATTCAAAATTTCTTTCCGCGAAGCGAAAGCACCTTTTTCGTCACGATAGGCAACAATATTTTCTGCCAGTTTTGGCCCAATTCCCGAAACATAACTCAAGAGCGGTACGCTGGCGGTATTGATGTTTACTCCCACGGTATTTACGCAACTTTCTACCACACGGTCGAGTTCGTTTTTCAATTTGGTTTGATCTACATCGTGTTGATACTGACCCACGCCTATAGATTTTGCATCAATTTTCACCAGTTCAGCGAGTGGGTCTGCAAGACGCCGACCTATAGAAACCGCGCCGCGCACTGTCACATCGTAATTGGGAAATTCGTCACGGGCAATCTTAGAAGCCGAATAAATACTCGCACCGGCCTCACTCACTACAAAAACATCTATATTTCTATTGAATTGCATGCGTTTGATAAACTGTTCGGTTTCCCGACTAGCGGTTCCGTTACCAATTGCAATAGCTTCTATTTTATGTGCGTCGACCAGAAAACTTATTTTACGCATTGCGCCTTTTGTGTCGTTTTTAGGAGGATGCGGGTAGATGGTTTCGTTGTGTTGCAATCCGCCATTTTCATCGAGACACACCACTTTACAACCTGTTCTAAAACCGGGATCGAGTGCGAGAATACGCTTTTCGCCCAGTGGCGAACCTAAAAGCAGCTGGCGTAAATTTTTAGCAAAAACTGAAATCGCTTCGTTGTCTGCCTTTTCTTTTGCAGCGCTTAATGACTCATTACTTAATGCCGGAAATAGCAAACGCTTGTAAGAATCTGCAATTGCCATTTGAATCTGCTCTGCACTGGCGTTGTTAGATTTTATAATGCGATTCTCTATGTTTTGCAAGGCTTTATCGTCATCAATCTCAACTTTTAACCGAATAAAACCTTCTTCAGCAGCACGCATTAATGCTAAAAACCGATGGGAAGGAATACGCGCTAATGACTCATCCCACTCAAAATAATCTTTGTATTTCTGCGCTTTTTCTTCATCTTTTTTAGACTTGACAACTTTAGTGGTAATCTGTGCGTGACGCTCTAATTGATTACGTAAATAATTACGAATGTCTGCACGCTCATTTACCCATTCTGCAATAATGTGACGGGCACCTTCCAGCGCATCATCTGTTGAGCTAATTGTATCGTTTTGAAACGTCACAGCAGCAGCTTCCAGATCACGGGTATTTTGCGCCATTATGATTTTGGCAAGTGGCTCCAGACCATTTTCACGGGCGGTGTCTGCTTTTGTTTTTCGAGTTTTTTTATAAGGTAAATAAAGATCCTCAAGTGCAATTAAATCACTGGTGTTACTAATTTTCTTTTTGAGTTCTGGGGTTAAAACCTCCTGCTCTTTAAGCGCTTTTAGTATGGCTGCTTTTCGCTTTTCTAAAGCCTCAAACTGCTCTTTAAAGGTTACAATTTCACCTATTTGTACCTCGTCGAGATTCCCGGTACGTTCTTTACGATAACGAGAAATAAACGGAATAGTCGCATCTTCATCAAGTAACTGCAAGGTGTTTTTGATGCTACTTTCCGGTAGGTTTGTTTGAGATAGAAGATAGGAGAGGATTGCGGACATAATTGATAAAATAATTTAATCTGAATGAAAAAGGGCAGACTTTATCGCAAGAAATGCGAAAAACACCACCCTTATTTTAGCAAAGCTGAAAAACTCCCATCTTATGAAAGAGGAGAGCTTATAATAGTTAACTAATCACCACACCATTCTTTACACCGGCAGTATCTGGGTTCATAAACACAAGTTTGCCTTGTGCATCTTCGGTCATTAAAATCATTCCCTGGCTTTCTACACCACGCAATGCGCGAGGAGCAAGATTTACGAGAACAGTCACTTGTTTCCCGATAATTTCCTCGGGAATGAAACTCTCTGCAATACCTGAAACAATTGTACGCACATCAATACCGGTATCCACTTTAAGAACCAAAAGTTTCTTGGTTTTTGGCATTTTTTCCGCTTCAATAATGGTTCCCACACGCATGTCTAATTTGGTAAAATCATCAAATTCGATGGTGTCTTTTTGCGGAGTTACCGTTGCGTTTTCGGCTTGATTGCTCATTTTTGTGGCTTCTAGTTTATCTAATTGTTTTTGAATCTGCTCGTCTTCAATCTTACTAAAGAGCAATGCAGCAGCATTAATGGTATGACCTACAGGTAGTAAATCTATTTTTTCACCTAAACTTGACCAACTTAAAGGTTGAGGTAACGTCATTAGCGGATCGTTACTCTCCATATTAAGCATATCTTTTAAAGTTTTTGCGGTATGGGGTAAAAAGGGTTCGCTTAAGACAGCCAGACTTGCTGCGATTTGTAACGCCACATACATCACAGTTTGTGTACGTTCTGCATCTGTTTTCACCGTTTTCCAGGGCTCTGCATCTGCAAGATATTTATTACCCAAACGCGCTACATTCATCAATTCATTTTGCGCTTCGCGGAAACGGTAGCGTTCAATAGAACTGGCAATTACAGCAGGATAAGCTTTCATTTCGGCTAAAACACGCTCGTCTTCTTCATTAAAAGCTGCGGGCTGCGGTATTACACCTTCATAATATTTACTCGTTAATACCACCACACGGTTGATGAAATTTCCAAAAATAGCAACAAGTTCATTGTTGTTACGTGCCTGAAAATCAATCCACGTAAAATCATTGTCTTTTGTTTCGGGAGCATTTGCAGTTAAGGTATAGCGCAACACATCTTGCTGGCCCGGAAAATCTTCAAGATACTCGTGTAACCACACCGCCCAGTTTTTTGAAGTAGAAAGTTTGTTTCCTTCCAGATTTAAAAACTCGTTTGCCGGTACATTATCTGGTAAAATATAGCTGCCTTCTGCTTTAAGCATAGCAGGGAAAATAATACAATGGAATACGATGTTATCTTTCCCAATGAAGTGTACTAATTTGGTATCCTCTTTTTTCCAGTAATCTTCCCAATTTTTTCCTTCGCGAGCTGCCCATTCTTTTGTAGATGAGATATACCCTATAGGTGCATCAAACCATACATACAGCACTTTGCCTTCTGCACCTTCAACCGGTACAGGAATCCCCCAGTCCAGATCGCGGGTTACCGCACGAGGGCGTAAACCATCATCAATCCATGATTTACATTGCCCATATACATTAGATTTCCAGTCTTTTTTATGGTCTTCAAGAATCCATTGTTTTAAGAAGTCTTCGTAACGTTCTAAGGGTAAAAACCAGTGTTTGGTTTCTTTCATCACCGGTTTTGCACCAGAGATGGTAGATTTTGGGTTGATCAAATCTGTTGCGTTTAGAGAAGAACCGCAATTTTCACACTGATCTCCGTAGGCTTCTTCATTTCCACATTTAGGGCAGGTTCCTATAACAAAGCGATCTGCTAAATATTGGTTTGCTTCAGGGTCGTACAATTGTTCGGTTACTTCTTCAATAAAGTCGCCTTTCTCGTAGAGTTTTGTAAAAAATTCTGAAGCGGTATCGTGATGTACTTGTGCAGAAGTGCGGGAGTAATTATCAAATGAAATCCCAAAATCTGCAAAAGAGTCTTTGATTATTGTATTGTATTTATCAACCACTTCCTGAGGCGTAATTCCCTCTTTTTTAGCTTTAATACTTATTGCAACACCGTGCTCATCACTACCACATATAAAAGCAACATCTTTATCGATGCCTCTTAGGTAGCGCGCGTAAATATCTGCAGGTACATAAACTCCGGCTAAGTGACCTATATGTATAGGGCCGTTAGTATAGGGCAATGCTGCGGTAATTGTATATCTTTTGGGAGTCATAGTAAAAGTAAAATTTTCAGCCGCAAAGATACCATTTATGGGATTAATCAAAACCCGTGGTAGGAGTACATTTATTAAGTATGTATATTAGTCTTTTAGATACACTATGATTCCACGTTATTTAGTTTTAGCAGTTTTTACAATCTTTGTGTGTTGTAATGAAAAACCAGATTCTGCACCTGTTTCTAATACTGTTATTGAAGAAGATGTTACAGAGGAAACGGTATTTACAATTGAAGAAATCTACGGTTTTGCCCAGGCAGGCACATTAGAAAATAAATATGCTGAAGACGATCTTCTGGAAACAATAAACTGGATAGAAGAGGGTTCTATCGAAGTGGTTACGCTAAAAATATACCCGAACACGCCGAAAGAATTACTGGTACATTATACAGATATCAACAAGACTGCCGTTCACAGTATTGAAGCTTATGCCTATGACAGCCCCTGGAAATCAGAAACCGGTATTTATATGGGGATGCCACTGGCAGAACTCGAGACGTTAAATAAGAAAGCAATTCGTTTTTCTGGCTATGAATGGGATTTTGCTGGTGCTGTAGATTTTCAACAGGGAGCCCTTTCTAGCAAAACGCTCTTTGTTTATTTAGGTACAGACGGAGATGTGGCGATGCCCAAAGAATTTGTAGGCAGTGATGTCAAAATTACTGCGGAGCAGACAAAAAAGCACAATATTGAATTTAAAGTAACGGGACTACTATATCGTCCTAACAAATAACAGGTTATGTTAACTCCCCCATATTTAAAAAAAGGTGATAAAGTAGGTATTGTTTGTACTGCTCGTAAGGTTGATGAAGAAGACTTACACAAAGGTATTTTACTGCTCGAATCTTATGGTTTAATCCCTGTGTTAGGTAAAACTATAGGAGCCGAAGATGATCAGTTTGGTGGTACAGATGCAGCCCGAACTGCAGATTTGCAGACAATGCTTGATGATGAAGAAATCAAGGCCGTGTGGTGTGCCCGGGGAGGTTATGGTACAGTGCGCATTATAGATCAAATCAATTTTTACAAGTTTGTAAAATATCCTAAATGGGTGGTGGGCTATAGTGATATCACGGTGTTGCATTCGCAATTGCATATGATGGGTTTTGAAACCATTCATGGGGTTATGCCGGTGGGTATTGCACGTAACACAGTAGCAGCTAAACAAACTTTAGAGAAAGCGTGGTTTGGGAAAGCCTTAAATTATAGTGTAAAACCTGCTCCTCTAAACCGCTTGGGAACAGGAACTGGAGAGTTGGTAGGAGGTAATATTTCTATTTTGTATTCTTTATGTGGAAGCAATTCTTCGATTCATACAAAAAATAAAATCCTGTTTATAGAAGATCTTGATGAATACCTGTATCACGTAGATCGTATGATGGTTAATTTAAAACGTAATAATATGCTATGCGATTTAAAAGGTCTTGTGGTAGGTAGTTTAACTAAAATGCACGACAATTCAATTCCATTTGGAAAAACGGCAAAAGAGATTGTGTTAGATGCCGTTAAGGATTATGATTTTCCTGTATGTTTTAATTTTCCTGCGGGTCATCTAAAAGATAATTGCGCGCTAATATTAGGTAGAAACGTGTCGCTTGAAGTTACAGAAAAAGGTTCTAGACTTGCTTTTGACCACGTAGAATAAGTATTAAATCTCTGCTATGAATCATAACGAACTAGGTAAATGGGGCGAGCAGTTTGCAGCAGAATATCTAGAAAAAAACGGTTTTGAAATTCTAGAGCGCAATTGGTTTTTCGCTAAAGCGGAAATAGATATCATAGCTACAAAAAACAACGAACTTATTATCATAGAGGTCAAAACCCGCAACTCAGATTTTTTTGGAGACCCTCAGGACTTTGTCAGTTCTTCAAAAATTAAATTGCTCGTCAAAGCAGCTAATGAATATGTGATATCAAATGATCTGGATATCGAAACCCGTTTTGATATCATTGCTGTTCTTAAAAATAAGACTCAAGAAAAGCTAGAACATTTTGAGAATGCATTTTATCATTTTTAAAACATAACTATGGCTAATCAGTGGGGTATTCCGGCAGATGTTGAGAAATTAGTTTTAAGCCGTGATAAAAAGTGTGTGTATTCCGGGGTTGATTTTTCAATAAACCATGTCTCAAGAAAGACTAAACCATCTTGGGAGCATATAATTAATGATATTCATCTTTCCTCAGTAGAAAATATTGCGCTATGTTGTATTTCTTGTAATGCGAGCAAATCAGCTCATAAATTAGAAGAATGGCTTACTGGCAAATATTGTTTATCAAAAAGTATAAACGAGAATACTGTAGCAGAAGTAGTTCAAAATGTCATTAGAAAGAATATTTCTAAAACTTAAAAAGAGAAATTAAACTCGAATTAATCTTTCTCTTTTGAGGTTAGTCTTCTGCAGTTTTTAACCTATTCTGAAACTTGTTCTACCTTCTTCGGCATTAGTGGTTTTAAAACATCTATAGCCTTATCTACTGTAGAAATACCTTGCGCTGTAAGTAATAAACGCAGGCCTTTACTGGTTTTCTTCTCTTTCAAAGTTACCCTATTAGAATGCGTTTGTACATATTGAAGCACTCTTGAGAATGCAGCGCTTTGATAAAATTTGGAATTCTGGTCTGCAATAAAAAACCCAATAAGTTTCTTGTTTTTCATCACTACTTTTTCAAGTCCGTAGTGCGTTGCAACCCATTTAATACGTACCGAATTCAATAAGTCGTCTGCTTGTTTGGGCAACTCACCAAAACGGTCTATCAATCGAGTTTCAAAAGCTGCCAGTTCTTCTTCAGTTTTTAACCCGTTAAGTTCTGTATAGAGATTTAAACGCTCGGTTATATTATTGATGTAGTCATCAGGAAACATTAAGGAGAAGTCAGAATCGATGACGGTATCTTTTACGTACTCTTTGTTAGTATCGTCTGCATTATCTTCAGCATATAAATCTGCAAACTCATTTTCTTTAAGTTCTTCTATAGCCTCGTTTAAGATTTTCTGATAGGTATCAAAACCTATCTCGTTCATAAAACCACTTTGCTCACCACCCAGAAGGTCACCGGCACCGCGTATCTCAAGGTCTTTCATCGCGATATTGATACCGCTACCTAAACTTGAAAATTGCTCTAATGCCGTCATACGTTTACGCGCATCTTCAGTCATTGTAGAAAACGGAGGGGTAAGGAAATAGCAAAACGCTTTTTTATTGCTTCGGCCTACACGACCGCGCATTTGATGCAAGTCTGATAGTCCAAAATTATTAGCATTATTGATGAATATCGTATTTGCGTTAGGTACATCAAGACCACTTTCTACAATGGTGGTAGATACGAGTACATCAAACTCGCCATCCATAAACCTGAGCATAAGTTCTTCTAGTTTCTTTCCATCCATCTGGCCGTGACCTATGCCTACTTTAGCATCAGGCACAAGCCGCTGAATTAAACCGGCAATTTCTTTAATATTTTCAATGCGGTTATGAATGAAGAACACCTGTCCCCCGCGTTGTATTTCATACGATACAGCATCTCGTATAGTATCTTCGGTAAAACGCGCAATATGGGTTTCGATAGGGTAACGGTTAGGCGGTGCTGTGGTGATGGTACTTAAGTCACGAGCCGCCATTAAACTAAACTGTAGCGTACGCGGTATAGGCGTGGCCGTCAAGGTAAGCGTATCTACATTTTCTTTTATAGTCTTAAGCTTATCTTTTACTGCTACACCAAATTTTTGCTCCTCATCTACAATAAGTAAGCCCAGGTCTTTAAATTTTACATTTTTACTGGTAAGCTGGTGTGTGCCTATAATGATATCAACTCTACCATTTGCAAGACGCTCTAAAGTTTCTCGTTTTTCTTTTGCGGTACGAAAACGATTCAAATAATCTACAGTAACCGGTAAATCTTTAAGGCGCTCGCTAAAGGTTTTATGATGCTGAAAAGCGAGAATTGTTGTGGGTACTAAAACCGCAACTTGTTTCCCGTTATCTACTGCTTTAAAGGCCGCACGTATGGCAACTTCAGTTTTACCAAAACCTACATCACCACAAACCAAACGATCCATAGGTCGGGAGCTTTCCATATCTGCTTTTACCGCTTCGGTGGCGCTACTTTGATCTGGAGTATCTTCATAGATAAAGCTCGCTTCTAACTCGTTTTGCAAATAGGTGTCAGGACCAAAGGCAAAGCCTTTTTCAAGACGACGTTTGGCGTATAGTTTAATCAGGTTAAAAGCAATTTCCTTAACCCGTGTTTTTGTCTTCTGTTTAAGTTTTTTCCAGGCGGCACTACCTAGCTTGTAAATTTGAGGCGGTTTGCCGTCTTTGCCATTATATTTAGTGACTTTATGAAGCGAATGAATACTCAGGTAGAGCACATCGCGTTCGCCATAAATTAATTTGATGGCTTCCTGCATTTTGCCTTCTACTTCAATCTTCTGAAGTCCGCCAAATTTACCAATCCCGTGATCTATGTGTGTGATGTAATCACCTACCTGCAGACTGGTTAAATCTTTAAGCGTGATCGCCTGTTTTTTTGCGTAACCGTCTTTAAGCTTAAACTTGTGATAGCGCTCAAAAATCTGGTGATCTGTATAACAGACTATTTTAAAATCCTCATCAATAAAACCCCGGTAAAGCGGTAAAATAATGGTGTCATACTGCTTCACGTCTAACTTGGCATCATCAAAGATATCTTTAAAACGCTTTGCCTGTTGCTCGCTACTGCAACAGATATAATTGGTGTATCCCGCTTCGTTGTTTTCATTTAAATTTTTAATAAGTAAATCAAATTGCTTATTAAATGCCGGTTGCGGGTGTTGGCTAAAAGTTATTTGATTTGCAGATTCCTGTCCAGGTAAATCAGTTCCTATTTTTACCAGGGTAAAATCAAGTAACTGTCTTCGTATGGTTTTTGAATCGCAAAATAAAGCTTCAGGCGCTGTACGTTTGATCTCACTTTCAAGTTTATCATAGGCTTCCTGAGCCTTTTCAAAATTAGTATCAATACGAGCCGAAAGTTGTTCTAAGTCTTGTACAAAAACAACGGTCTGTTCTGAAATATATTTGAAAAAACTATCGCGTGATTCCTGCAATGCCTTGTTTTCAACATTAGGCATCAAACTTATTTTTTCAATCTTTTTTACCGAAAGTTGCGTCTCTACATCAAAAGTACGTATGCTGTCAACCTCATCACCAAAAAACTCAATACGATAGGGCTCATCGTGTGAAAAGGAGAACACATCTATAATACCACCACGTACCGAAAATTCGCCGGGTTCTGTAACAAAATCTACCCGCCTAAATTTATATTCAAAAAGCATTTCATTTACAAAATCGAGCGACAGCTTATCATTCAGTTTTACCTTTAAGGTACTTTTGTCGAGTTCTTTTCGGGTTACTACTTTTTCAAATAGAGCATCAGGATAGGTGACAATTATTGCAGGTTTTTTACGACTGTTGATGCGGTTTAAAACTTCGGCTCTAAGTAACACATTCGCATTATCGGTCTCTTCTATTTGATACGGTCTGCGGTAGCTGCCGGGATAGAAAAGTACATTGCTTTCTTTTACTAATTGCTCTAAATCATTGAGCACATAAGCCGCTTCTTCCTTGTCATTGAGAATAATAAGAAAGGGTTTATCTGCAGTTTTAAAACTTTCTGCAATTAAAATGGAAAGCGACGAACCTATAAGGCCGTTCAATGTAATTCGTGATGAATTTTCTTCGCTACTAGAAATAGCGTCTTGCAGTTTTTGCATTTGCAAAGACTGTAAAAAAGGCTGCGTGATCTTGGTTTTACCCATAAGCCGACAAAGATAGTATCTTCTTGTTTTTTATCATTAATCCGTAGGCGTATTTAATATTATTGTAACATAGCTTAAATCTATTTATTAATTTAAAACAGTGCTTTGGCAAAAGCCTAACAGGTATTTACAATTTCAATAACAAGATAGCCTTGCGGCAAACAGTATCTTTATAAAAAACTAGATTTTATGGCAATTGAACACTTTGATGTATTTGTAATTGGGACCGGTAACGCAGGAAAGCATGTAGCTTATGATGCTGTTGAAGCCGGATTAAAAGTTGCCATTGCAGATAATAGAGAGTTTGGCGGTACGTGTGCAAACAGAGGATGTGATCCTAAAAAAGTTTTAGTAGGAATAACCGAAGTTTTAGAGCGTAGTCGTGACTTAAGCGGTAAAGGAATCGATGATTTGCCTAAAGTGAACTGGGGAGATTTAATGAAATTTAAAGAGACTTTCACCAGTGCAGTACCTTTTACTACAGAGCGAAAACTGAAAGATGCAGGAATCAAATTATACCATCAGTCACCAAAATTTATTGATGCGCAAACCCTTTCTGTGGAAGGTAAAACGGTGACGGCAGATAAAATTGTAATTGCGACGGGAAACATACCACTTGAGTTAAAAATACCGGGAAGAGAATATGCGCACATAAGCGATGACTTTTTAGAGCTCAAAGAATTACCCGAAAGCATGATTTTTATAGGTGCAGGATACATTGGGATGGAGTTCGCCCATATTGCTGCACGTTGCGGGGTAGATGTAACTATTGTAGATGTGAATGACGGTATTCTTTCTAATTTTGATAGCCAGCTGGCTAAATATCTTCAGGAGAATTCTGAGCAAATAGGAATTAAGTTTGTTTTTAATGCACGAGCCACCGCTATAGAAAAACTTCGAAAGAACTATAGGGTTACTTTAGATCAGGGAGAAGAGTCTATTGAATTGAAAGCTGAAATGGTCTTTAATACTGCAGGTCGTGTGCCGGCAATAGCAGATTTAGAGCTTGAAAATGGAAACGTAGCGTTCAGTAAAAAGGGGATTGAGGTCAATGAGTATTTGCAAAGCACAACAAATGTAAATGTTTATGCTTGTGGAGATGTATCAGACACGAGCACATTAGCACTAACCCCTATAGCGCATCAGGAAGCACGAGTTGTAGCTAAGAATATAGTTAAAGGAGAAAATTATTTGAAGCTAGATGTGCCACCTACGCCTTCTGTTGTATTTACCCAGCCACAACTGGCAACTGTAGGTTTTAATGAAAAAGAAGCCAGAGAGCAGGGTTATGATATTGTAGTACGGGAAGAAAATGTGCCTACATGGTATAACTCAAAACGAATGAATCAAAATTGCTATGCCTTTAAAACAATCGTTGATAAAGAAACAGGTTATATTTTAGGAGCACATCTATTAAGTTGGGATGCCGCAGAAACTATAAATATGTTTGTTATGGCAATGTGCGGCAAACTAGATGTAAACACCTTAAAAGAGATGGTTTTTACTTATCCCAGCTGGTCTAACGATATTAAATCTATGATTTAAACCGCTCTTTAAGTTTATTAATAGGGTTTGTTTCCCGATTGCGATAGCCGTGCAATCCTGAAGAAATTACGAGTAATAAAGTTCCTAATAATGCAAAATAGGCAACACTTTCCAGGTTGTCTTTATGTCTTATGAATATGGCAAAAAGCGCCCATGCGCCTACCATTGCAAATTCGCGCATATTGCGCAGGTTAATCATAAGCAGATTTATAAACACAGCAATAGTAATTAACGTCATCGTAGCAATAATCTGGGTTAACTGGCTGCCGGCTAGATCTAATTTTACTAAAAATGCTGAAATGTTTGCAATGACTGCAACCGCTACCCAACCGCTGTAAATACAAATAGGCCACCATACAAATGCTATAATTTCTATAGGAGCATCCCAGCGTTCCATATATGTTTTTAAAACAATTTTAAGCAGACAAAAAAGCATCCCAATTATTATAAATACGGAAAGCCAGACGTAATCATACGTAAAAGCAACCACCCATAATGCGTTAAGTACATTTACACTCGTAAACCAGAAACCTGCTTGCTCGATATGCGGAGTATCTTTTTTACTGAAAAAGGCGCGTCTAATGCCAAATACTGCATACGCCAATAAACCCAGAAAAATAACACCCCAGATTGAAAAAGCATAACCCGCAGGCGTAAACAGATTGTCATAACGATTACTTACTTCGCCAATAGTAGTATTATTCCAGCGTTGTGCTTGTGATAAGCCATTAACGGTAATAACCAGAAGTACCGAAAGCAAATTGAGTATAGCGAGTTTCTTTTTCATAGATTTCGATTTGTATAAAAAATCAAATTAGTATTCTGAGTCTGTCAAAATATTTAGGTATTTAAACTATCCAGCATTGATAATAATTTGAAAGACTTAAAATAGTATCATTTCATTGCGTTAGAGCAGCTTTCTATTGAACCTGTATTACCTCTTTTTTTGTTACGGCAAAAACAGCATCTCCAGGTTTTGGTTCCAGATAATAGTTTCCGGTAAATGTACCGAAAGCCGGTAAGATCAATTGATTTTCAGTCTTAAAGAAACATGAAAGTTTTAAAACCTGACGGCCTATTCCGCCCAGACGAATTCCCGGATGTATATGTCCGCAAAAATTGAAAAAGCCTTCAGTTTCCTCCGGGTGATGCGTAAGTAAAAACGTCCCGGTTTTAATTTCAGAATATATGGGAACTCCCAGTTTTTCATATTTCAGCGGAGCAATAATATCATGATTTCCTGCTACAAGAATGATATTTTCTTCTCGGGAGGCAACCCAGTCTTCAAATAAATTCCATTCGGTGTTTAAACTGCTGTGAAACAAATCGCCCAGAAAGCAAATGCCTTTAGGTTTAAAAGAATCTGCAATGCGTGAAAGTTGTATAAAATTTTCGGCTACAGCCTTGTAAGGCACAGCGCTTCCGTGTTTTCTAAAATGGGAAACTTTTCCCAGATGTACATCTGCAATAAGAAGCGTCTCCTGTTCTACCCAATAAATACCACCTGCAGGATGTAAAACAAAGGTATTATCGAGTATGGTAATAGTTTGATTCATAGCGCTGCAAATTTCAGTCTTTTTAGCCACTTCTTAAACGCAGACGCATAAAAAATGCCGAAGCAGTACTTCGGCATTTTAAAAATTTATAATAATGATATTGTTACATATCGTAATTAAGCATCCAGTTTACACCATATTTATCGCGTACACGAGCGTAATAGGCATTCCAGCTGGTTTCTTGTGGTTTTGCAAGACTTTGGCCTTCTGCAGATAACTTATTAAATAATTCGCTTACTTCATCTTTACTCTCAAGATCAACGCCCAGTTGCACTTGATTGCCGTGCTGTAAGGGTGTATCTGGAGAAGCATCATATGCCATTAAATGAATTCCTTTTCCTTTAAGCTCTGCATGCTGTAGTTTATCTCTATAACTTCCCGGAATATCAATGTCTTTCCCTTCGTAAGTTTCTTTGTTAATGATATCTCCACCAAAACAGTCTTTATAAAAATTTAAAGCTTCTTGACACTCACCTCTAAAGGTTAAATATGGTTTTACTGTTTTCATAATTTTTGATTTTTTAGTTATTCTAAAATTACAAAGCGAGGCGTGTATTTATGGGCTCTTTCGTGTTATTTTGTTCTTAATCAAAGGCTAAATAATGTTAAGTAGGAGAATGCCTTTTTAAAATTTTCAAATCATAAGTGCAGTAGGTCTCCAATTTATGTATAGCTTTACGTTGTAAACTTTAGGGGCGCTGATAGCAATATCGGCTGAGATAGTACCCTTTGAACCTGATCTGGTTAGTACCAGCGAAGGGAAAAGTGAAAACTTTCCACAATAGATAGGATCTTTTATAAAGATTCCATTCAAACGGGTTGTTGCTTTTTGGCGTATGCCACCTTCAGTTTACAGTTTAAAACTATTTTAAATGATCATTGTAAACGTCAACAATCAATCACATTCTTTCGCTAAAGAGCTTTCGCTTTCAGAACTTTTAAACCATCTCAACATTGTGCAAAAAGGTATCGCTGTGGCTGTTAATAACGCCATTGTTACCCAAACTGCATGGAATGAATTTATGCTGAAAGATGGTGCTCTGGTACTTATCGTTAAAGCCACGCAAGGCGGATAGTATTATTGATTTGTGACACGTATAATTCTTAAAACTACCCGTTATGAAGACCGAAAAAATCCCAAAGCAACAAACCATTAGCCGAGCACCTTTTCCTAATTCAGAAAAAGTGTACGTAAGCGGCAGCCTGTACCCAGACCTTAAAGTGCCTATGCGCCAGATTTCTCTGGCAGATACGGTAGATAAATTTAATGGTAAGGTTGAAAAAAACGCGCCGGTTTTGGTGTATGACACCAGCGGTCCATTTACCGATCCTAATATTGAGATTGATGTAAAAAAAGGACTTGATCCCGTACGTAAAAAATGGATTCTAGACCGAAAAGACACCGTACAATTATCAGGGCTTTCTTCTGCTTACGGTCGTAAACAGGAAGAAAACCCTGCGCTCGATCATTTGCGCTTTGTACGCAATGCAAATCCGTTAAAGGCTGAAGCAGGCAAAAACGTAACTCAGATGCATTACGCGCGTCAGGGAATCATTACTCCTGAAATGGAGTATATCGCAATTCGCGAAAATCAAAAACTTGCCGAAATACAACACATTACCTCACAGCATCCTGGCAACAGTTATGAAGCGAGTATTCCAAAAGTGATTACCCCAGAATTTGTGCGTGATGAGGTGGCTCGCGGAAGAGCAATAATCCCGGCAAACATCAATCACCCGGAAGCAGAGCCTATGATTATAGGGCGTAATTTTTTAGTAAAAATAAATGCCAATATCGGTAACTCTGCAGTAAGTTCCTCCATTGAAGAAGAGGTAGAAAAAGCGGTATGGGCGTGCCGCTGGGGAGCAGACACCATAATGGATCTTTCTACAGGTAAAAATATTCACGAAACTCGGGAATGGATTTTACGCAACGCTCCTGTGCCCATAGGTACAGTTCCTATTTATCAGGCTTTAGAAAAAGTAAATGGCAAAGCCGAAGATTTAACCTGGGAGATTTTTAGAGACACGCTTATCGAGCAGGCAGAGCAGGGAGTAGATTATTTTACGATTCACGCCGGTGTACGTCTTAAGTATGTACCACATACAGCAAAACGCCTTACCGGAATTGTTTCTCGGGGAGGTTCTATAATGGCAAAATGGTGTCTCTCGCATCATAAAGAAAGCTTCTTATATGAGCATTTTGAGGATATCTGTGAGATTATGAAAGCCTATGACGTGTCATTCTCTTTAGGAGATGGTTTGCGTCCCGGAAGTATCGCAGATGCTAATGATTATGCGCAGTTTGCCGAGTTAGAAACGTTAGGCGAACTCACAAAAATCGCCTGGAAACACGATGTGCAATGTATTATTGAAGGTCCCGGGCACATCCCAATGCATATGATAAAAGAAAATATGGATAAGCAGCTTGAGGTGTGTGGGGAAGCTCCGTTTTACACATTGGGTCCCTTAACTACAGATATTGCTCCGGGCTATGATCACATCACCAGTGGTATAGGTGCTGCAATGATAGGCTGGTACGGTTGTGCGATGTTGTGTTATGTGACGCCTAAAGAGCACCTGGGCTTACCTAACAAAGAAGATGTAAAAACCGGTGTAATAACTTATAAAATTGCGGCACATGCGGCAGATCTTGCAAAAGGGCATCCGGGAGCGCAACATAGAGACGATGCGATGAGTAAAGCTCGGTTTGAATTTAGATGGGAAGATCAATTTAATTTAGCGCTCGATCCTGATACGGCTCGTGAATTTCACGACGAGACTTTACCCTCAGAAAATGCCAAAGTAGCTCACTTTTGTTCTATGTGCGGACCTAATTTTTGCTCGATGAAAATTAGTCAGGATGTGCGCAATTACGCTAAAGAAAATGGTTTAGAGACCGAAGAAGCACTCGAGAAGGGGATGAAGGAAAAGTCTGAAGAGTTTAAAAAACACGGAAGCGAAGTATATCTGTAAATCCTTAAAGATGCTGGTTGTTATTACTGCCGAAACATTTTTTACTGCTGAAATAACCCAAATTAAACAACTTATTGATTTGGGTTTAAAAACAGTTCACATCCGCAAACCACAAAATTCTTGTGCTGAATTGAAAAGTTGGTTGCAGCAGTTTGAGCCTCATTATTTAGCGACCATGATGCTACATCAGCATCATAAACTAGCTGAGGAATTTTGCTGTAAGGGAATGCATTTTAAAGAAATGAAGCGCAATACAGAGTCAGAAGCTTTTAGATTTCAATTAGAAAAACTTAAAAAGAAAGGGTTTCAGGTGAGTACTTCTTTTCACGAGATAAACGAACTCAATAGTTATTCAGCACTTTTTGATTACTGTTTTTTAAGTCCGGTTTTTACTTCGATTTCTAAAACAGAATATGAAGGGAAAGGGTTTAAAGTACACAATATCCCACAACAAATAATCGCTTTGGGCGGAATTACTTCAGAAAAAATTTCAGAAGTACACCAACGGGGATTTAGCGGAATTGCTGTTTTGGGCGCGATCTGGCTTTCTGAAAATCCCGTAGAAACTTTTATTAAAATCAAAGATGAGTATGAACACATTTATAGATAAAACCCGTGTAAATATGGAAATTTCTCATTTGCACTATATCTCTCAGGGTGCAGATGGCAAAGCCCATTTAGAACATATAGATCGGGTTTTAAAGGCAGGTTGCAATTGGGTTCAGCTGCGAATGAAAAATACAGCTTATGAAAAAGTTCTTGAGACTGCGCATAAAGCGAAAAAATTATGCGATGAATTCAATGCAAAACTCATTATAAATGATACTATGAGTATCGTTCAGGAGGTAGATGCAACCGGTGTTCATTTAGGGCAACAGGATATGTCAACCGCAGAAGCGCGAAAGATTTTAGGCGAGTCTAAAATAATTGGTGGTACTGCAAATACACTAGAGCAATGCTTAGATCACCTAAAAAATGGGGTTGACTATATAGGTTTAGGGCCGTTACGATTTACTTCAACTAAAAAAAAGCTGAGTCCGGTTTTAGGAATAGAAGGGTATTCAAGCGTGCTTCAGAAGTATTTAAAAAATCAAAATACAGTACCTATTATCGCTATTGGTGGCATTACCACAGAAGATTTTGAGGCATTAAAAAGCTGCGGAATACACGGTGTTGCGGTTTCAGGATTACTTACTCAATCACAGAACCTTGAAGAGCCTATTGAGCAGGTATTCAGCATTTGGCAAAACGTTTAAAAAATACATATGGAAAAATTAAGAATAGCAGATAAAACCTTCAGTTCAAGACTGTTTACAGGAACCGGAAAATTCAGCAGTTCGCAATTGATGCGCGATGCGATTTTAGCTTCAGAAAGTGAGCTGGTGACCGTTGCTTTAAAACGCGTAGAAGCAGGAAATACTGAGGATGATATGATAAGCAATCTTGCTCATGAAACCCTGCATCTCCTTCCCAATACCTCTGGAGTACGCACCGCAAAAGAAGCGGTTTTTGCAGCACAGATGGCTCGCGAAGCTTTACAAACTAACTGGGTTAAAGTGGAGATTCATCCAGATCCTAAATACTTATTACCCGATGCTATCGAAACTTTAAAAGCATGTGAAGAGCTGGTAAAATTAGGATTTGTGGTGATGCCCTACATACAGGCAGATCCGGTGTTGTGCAAGCGTCTTGAAGAAGTAGGTGCACAATGTGTGATGCCGCTGGGTTCGCCTATAGGCAGTAACAACGGACTTAAAACACGGAATTTTTTAGAAATCATTATAGCGCAAAGCAATGTGCCGGTTATCATAGATGCGGGGATTGGCAGACCGTCTCACGCGGCAGATGCTATGGAGCTGGGTGCCGATGCCGTTTTAGTAAATACAGCAATTGCTGTTTCTCCAGATCCTGTGAGGATAGCAAGAGCGTTTAAAATGGCTGTTGAAGCCGGTAGAATGGCATTTACAGCACGATTTGCACCGCAAGCTACACACGCACAGGCAAGCAGCCCACTAACTCAATTTCTGTATGACTAATTTTAAAGAGCACATAAACGCACATTCCTGGGATGCCGTTTTAGAATCTATTTTTTCTAAAACAGAACGCGATGTTCATTTAGCATTAGCTAATACTAAACCCACTCTCGAAGACTTTAAAGCTTTGATTTCGCCTGCGGCAAAACCTTTTTTAGAGCAAATGGCGGCAAAAAGCAAGGCGATTACGCAGAAACGGTTTGGCAATACCATGCAAATGTATGCGCCTTTGTATTTGAGTAATGAGTGTCAGAATATTTGTACCTATTGCGGCTTTAGTCTTACAAACAAAATTCCCAGAAAAACGCTGACTGATACAGAAATTCTTAAGGAAGCTCAGTTTCTAAAAGATAAAGGTTTTCAGCATATTTTGCTGGTTACCGGTGAAGCGAATCAGACGGTAGGCGTGGGGTATATTGCTAATGCGATACGCTTATTGAAACCGCATTTTGCAAACATTTCTATAGAAATACAGCCGTTAGATCAGGATGAGTACGTGCTTTTAATTAAAGAAGGTTTGTATGCCACACTAGTGTATCAAGAAACTTATCACGAGGCAACCTATAAAATACACCATCCAAAAGGGAAAAAATCAAACTTCGATTACCGGTTAGAAACACCAGATAGGTTAGGAAAAGCCGGAATTCATAAAATAGGAATCGGCGCTTTATTCGGGCTTGAAGATTGGCGAGCAGATAGTTTTTTTACAGCCTTACATCTCAAATATTTACAAAAAACCTATTGGAAAACGAAGTATTCTATTTCGTTCCCCAGATTGCGTCCTTTTAGTGGCGGTCTCGAACCTAAAGTAGCAATGACAGATCCAGATTTGCTGCAATTAATTTGTGCCTACCGCATTCTTGATGAAGATGTAGAACTGTCTATATCTACGCGCGAACAGGAAAAGTTTAGAGATCATATTGTGCATTTAGGAATCACTTCGATGAGTGCGGAGTCAAAAACAAATCCCGGAGGTTATGTGGTAGAACCGCAGTCTTTGGAGCAGTTTGAAATTTCAGATGAGCGCAGTACCGAGGTTATAGCTCAAATGTTACGCGATAGCGGTCGTGAACCGGTATGGAAAGATTGGGATCAAAACTGGTAAATGATGTTAACTACTAAAGATAAAAAGCGGTATTCCAGACATATTCTACTTGATGAGGTTAGAGAATTGGGGCAGCAAAAACTTAAAAATGCTAAAGTGCTTGTAATTGGCTGTGGTGGTTTAGGTTGTCCCGTTTTACAGTATTTAGCTGCTGCCGGAATAGGGCAATTAGGGATTATAGATGATGATCGCGTTGATGTTAGTAATCTGCAACGACAGATTTTATTTACAGAAAATCACGTCGGAACATTAAAAGTTGAAGCTGCAAAAGAGGTGTTAACCAGGCTGAATTCACATTTGAAAATTGCGACTTATCCCACACGCTTATCTGCGGAAAATGCACTCGATTTGTTTGATAAATATGATGTTATTGTTGAAGGTAGCGATAGTTTCAGTACAAAATACCTGGCGAATGATGCTGCGGTACTAACCAATAAGCCACTGGTCTTTGGATCTATTTTTAAGTTTGAAGGGCAGGTTTCTGTGTTTAATTACAAAAACGGCCCTACGTACCGTTGCCTGTACCCCGAGCCGGTTTCAGAAGCAGAAATGCCTACCTGTAGCGAAGTGGGTGTACTGGGAATTCTACCCGGAATTATAGGAATGTTTCAGGCAAATGAAGTGCTCAAGATTATTTTAGATTTGGGGAATGTGCTTTCTGGGAAACTTCTCATTTACAATAGTCTTGAAGCTTCTCAAATGCTACTTCCGTTTACAAAAAATGAGGCCATCAAAATCTCAGAACTTATTGAACTGGATTTGAGTTGTGCGATACCTTCAATTCCTGAAATAGATTATTCCGCCTACGCGGAAGCTCAAGAAATGTATTTTTTAGTAGATGTACGGGAACAGGAAGAACGGGAACATTTCAGTTTAGGTGGTTTGCACATTCCTTTAAATGAACTGTTGGCAAATCCTCAAGTACTCGCAGCGCAGGAGAACCTCGTATTGTATTGCGCCTCTGGAAAACGCAGTGCTAATGCGGTAAAAGCACTTATAGAATATTTTCCGCTTAAAAAAATAGTGAGTTTAAAAGGAGGAGTTTTAGCTGTTATTTCTACCGAAAACTAAATCTTATCTAGATACCTCAGCATATTCTTAATGCGATCCTCGAGTTTTTCACTACTCAGTTTTTCGCGTAGGCGATCTGTAATAATAGGGAAGGAGAACGGCGTTGCTTTCTGGCATTCTTTTACAATTATTTCTTGATTTTCGATGCGCTCTAAGGCAATACGCAAGCGGCCTTCTTCAAGTTGGTGCTCAAACGTCTCACGATACGCCTGCTGAAACAACAAATTTTCGGGTTCATAATCTCTGAATACTTCAAACAACAACTGACTATTGCTTTGCAGGTGTTTGTTTTTGACTATTTTCCCCGGAAATCCGGTAAACACCATCCCGCTGATGACCGCAATATCTCTAAATTTCCTTCGTGCCATTTCGGTACTGTTTAAGCTTTTTTGCAAGTCTTCAAATAAAAACTCTGAAGTAAAAAGATCATTATCGAGCACCTGTTGCATATCTATTTTCTGGTCTGATAAAATTTCAAAACCATAATCATTAAAGGCAATGCTAAAGGTTATGGGCGAAAGTAAACTAATGCGATATGCTAGTAAACTTCCTAAAGCTTCGTGTACAAAACGTCCTTCAAAAGGATAAAAAATATGATGATAGCCCTCTCTACTTTTAAAAGTTTCTATAAGAAATTCGTCGTTTGTAGGTACGATAGATTCCAAACGCTGACGCTCAAAAATCTCTTTTAAGGCCTGCAGTTCGCGGGTTTGTTGTGCAAAGGGTAAGTTTGCAGAGTAGAGCTCTTCCCGAAGCAGTTCGCTCATTTGAGCAGATAAGGTGAGTCTGCCTCCCATCCAACTTACCACGCGAGCTTGTTTTTTAGTTTTGGCCTTTTTGACTAAAACCTGCATTCCTTTTATGCGATAAAGTTCGAGGTTTTTACCAGCAAACGTAAATACATCACCCGGCGATAATTTTGAGATAAACCATTCTTCAACACTACCTATAAAACCACCTTTGAGATATTTTACCTGCAGTACGGCATCGCTCACGATAGTTCCTATTTGCAGGCGATGGCGCATGGCAACGGCTTTGCTGTTTACTTTAAATTTTCCATCGTCTTCAATTTCAATTTTTTTGTATTCGTCGTAAGCTTGTAAAGACTGACTCCCTTTAGTTATAAAATTGAGAATCCAGCGCCATTGATCTTCAGTCATTGCCTGAAAACAGAAGGTCTGTTTAATTTCTTTCCAGATATCTGCTGGGTAAAATCCATCAGAAACCGCCAAAGTCGTCAAATACTGAATCAACACATCAAAACTTAATAAGTACGGTATGCGATCTTCTACCACTTGGTTAATAGCTGCTTTCCCTAATGCCGAAGCTTCGATTAACTCAATCGCGTGTGTAGGTAAAAAATAGATTACGCTTTCTTTCCCCGGCTGGTGACCACTGCGTCCTGCGCGTTGTAAAAAGCGCGCAACGCCTTTAGGTCCGCCTATTTGAATAATGCTTTCTACAGGAGCAAAATCTACACCCAGATCAAGGCTAGAAGTACAAATCACGGCTTTTAGACTTTCGTTGCGAATGGCTTCTTCTACCCACAATCGGGTTTCTTTATTTATACTTCCGTGATGCATTGCGAGTTCGCCCGCATACTCAGGATGTTTATGCATCAATTTCTGAAACCACAATTCGCATTGCGCTCTGGTATTTGTAAACAGTAAAGTTGTTTTGCTGTTATTGATTATAGGCACAACTTCTTCAACCAGATGTAATCCCATGTGACCGCGCCACGGAAATTTTTCCATAGTCTCAGGGATAATGCTTTCTACTTTATACGATTTCCCGAGATTTGCTTTTATTAATACTGAATTATCAAAGGCCTCAGAGTCGGTTCCTAAAAGCACTTCGCGTGCCTGATTGAGATTTCCTATAGTTGCTGAAATTCCCCAGATGCGTAATTTGGGGGAAACTGTTTTTAATCTTGAAAGGCCTAACTCTACCTGAACGCCTCGTTTGCTGCCTAAAAGTTCGTGCCACTCATCAATTACAATTGCGGTACAATCTTTAAAAACCTTGTCGTAGCCCTTAGAAGTTAGTAAAAGCTGTAAGCTTTCGGGAGTAGTGATGAGTAAATCTGGCATTTTGCGTTTTTGCTTCGCACGCTCTGCTTGAGGCGTGTCTCCTGTACGTATGCCTATAGTTAGTTGAGTTTCTAAACCATCAGAAAACCGTTGCGCCGCCTGTGCAATTTCTACTGAAAGCGCTCGCAGTGGTGTAATCCATATTGCTTTTAATCCCGGCTTGTGCTTCGTTTTATAATCAGGATTATTTTTAATGTAGTCTAAAACAAACCCGGCCCACAAGGCATAAGTTTTTCCGCTTCCTGTTGGCGCATTTAATAAACCATTTTTACCCGCCAAAAATGCATCCCAACTTTCTTCCTGAAAGGGAAAAGGTTTCCAGCCCTGAGATTTAAACCAGGATTTTGCGAGTGTATGTAGTTGTTTAGTTGTCATACCAGATTATTCACCTTTTTCAGGCTTCGGAATCAACTGCTTAAGATCTTCTAAAGTATTGGCATCTTCAATTTTTTTGTCTTTCCGCCAACGCAGCATACGCGGGAAACGGGTGGCGACGCCGCTTTTGTGACGTTTAGATAGCGCGATGCCTTCAAAGGCGATCTCAAAAACATGATGTGGTGTGACACTGCGCACGGGACCAAAACGTTCTAACGTATTTTTCTTAATCCAGGCATCCAAACTGCGAAACTCGGCGTCTGTTAATCCCGAATAGGCTTTAGCAAATGTTACAAGTTCTTCTTTATTGTCATCCCAAAGACCGAATGTGTAATCTGTAAATAGGTTGCTGCGTCTCCCGTGACCCCGCATTGCATACGTGAGAACAGCATCTATAGTAAGCGGATCGACTTTCCATTTCCACCAATCGCCTTTTTTACGACCTACGAGGTAAGGAGAATCTTTCCGCTTGAGCATTAAGCCTTCAGACATGACTTCGCGGCTGCGTTCTCGTTCTACTGCTGCCTCTTCCCAATTTGAAAACTCGATGGTTTCTGAAAGATGTAATGGTAATTCTTCAGTTTTAACTTCGGCATATAGTTTTTCTAAAATTCTCCGCCTTTCGGTGAAAGCCAGATCACGTATGTCTTTGCCATCCCATTCCAGAATATCGTAGGCTTTAAGAATTACAGGAGTTTTTTTGAGTTGGGCTTTGGTAATATTTTTACGACCGATTCGGGTTTGTAAATCATTAAATGTGCCTATTGTATTTTTTTTATAAGGGAGGATTTCGCCGTCTAGTACGGTTCCGTTAGGTAATGCTGAAACAAAAGCTTCAAACTCAGGATATTTATCGGTAACGAGTTCTTCTCCGCGGCTCCATACAAACAATTCTTCATTACGAATAATTACCTGAGAACGTATACCGTCCCATTTATGTTCTGCGTACCAATTATTTACATCACCTAAATCTTCGGGTTTGTCTTCAATAGCATAGGCGAGGTAAAAGGGATAGGGTTTGCTGAGGTAATCTGCTGCGTTTTCTTCTAAAATTAGTTCTTGAAAACTAATTTTTTTAGGATCCCAATTCCCCATCAGTTTGTAAGCCAAAACATCAATGTCTATACCTGTAGCTTTTGCCAGTGCACGCGTCATTAACTTCTGACTAACGCCAATTCGAAAACTTCCGGTAATGAGTTTAGTAAATACAAAGCGCTCGTAATAGTTGAGGTTCGTCCAGTTTTCATGAAGATATTCTCTTTTTTCTTCGTCGGTTTTTTTCTTAAGGGCAATCATTTCTTCAAGAAACTGAGTCAGGCTTTTTTCGGTACTATCTTCAGAAGCCGGAATCACCAGTGCAATCGTTTCTGCGAGATCACCTACGATATGATAGCTTTCTTCAAACAACCATAAAGGAATATTGGCGAGTTCTGTCGCCGAGGTACGCAATAATGTGGTGTTTACCGGGCGTGGTGGGCGACGGTGTGAAAGAATAGCAATCGTCCACACTTTATCTTTAGGGGAAGCTTCCTGAAAATATTGGGTAAGTGCATCTACCTTAACATTAGTCTTGTTCGTGCTGTCTATTTTTTTAATAAGCTGTGCAAATGCCTTCATATCGCTGTACCTCATCCCCAGCCCTTCTCAACAGAGAAAAGGGAGCCGAGCAGTTAGTTTTCTTCAGATTCTTCTTTTTTATTTTCTTCTCCGAGTTCGCCTTCATATTGTGTAGCTTCGGTACGTGCGTCGTAACCTTGTTCCAGTAAATAGCGCGTAAAAATATCGGTATAACCGTGGGTGCTAATGATTTTTTCTGCGCCAGTGGCTTTTACACTTTCTAGTAAACCTTGCCAGTCACAATGGTCGCTCAATACAAAACCTTTATCTATGGCTCTTCTTCTTCGCGCTCCGCGAAAAGTCATCCAACCACTCGCAGATGCGGTAACGTAGGGAACCATCTTACGTATCCAGGTACTGCCGTGCGCGCTGGGCGGCGCAACCACAATATTACCTATAAAATCTTCTTTTTTGGTCTCTCGGGTTACACGTGTGGTTACCGGCATTGGGGTAAGCGGTCGTATGACTTCGGTCATGTTTTCTATTGCCCCGTGGGTATATATCTTACCAATGTCTGTGTCCAGGTAGCGCAGTAATCGTTGCGCTTTACCCAATGAATATCCAAATATTATAGAGGTCTTACCTTCGGCTTTATTTTCTGCCCACCAATTGTTGATGTCCGTAAATACTTCAGCTTGCGGGCGCCATTTAAATGCCGGAAGTCCAAAGGTGCTTTCGGTAATAAATGTGTGGCATTTTACCGGCTCATAAGGTACCGCAATGCCATCATCTTCGGTTTTATAATCGCCGGTAAATACCCAGACTTCACCTTTGTGTTCTACTCGTATCTGCGAACTGCCAATAATATGTCCCGCAGGATGCAGACTAAATTTTACATTGTTAATTATAAAGGTTTCTCCCCATTCTTTACCGGTCACATTAATTGCTCCCAGCCGGTGCTGAATAATAGGGACATTAGTATGATGCGTAATGTATGCTTTATGACCGTAGCGACTGTGATCTGCGTGACCATGGGATATAATGGCTTTGTCTACCGGTTTCCAGGGGTCGAGATAGACCTTGGCGGCAGCACAGTAAATACCTTTGTCGTTAAATTGTAAGAGTGGCTCTGCGATGATTTCTAGCTTTTTTATTTAAAGTTACAATGCAGTCTGTAAAGCCTTTGTAGGATTAAGAAAATATTAGCGTCAACAGGTAATTATTGTTGATGATTATCAAATTATTTAAATTGAAAGTGATCTTACAGGTTTTTTAAAATAGAAATAAAAGGTATATCAGAAAAGAGAATTGGAAAGTAGGAAAAAGAAGTTTGAATATTCATAGTAAATTATAATTGCTAAACTTGCCGTTGAGATAGGGATAGCAGCAAGCTACCGTGTAGCGCGTATAGCCCGGTGCATTTCTAGCTTTTTTAAGCTGAAAATGCAATCTCTCAAATAATTACTTTTATGTTTTAATACGATTACATATTAATTATCTTTGGGCTCTTAAAAATACAACCATGTCTTTTACAGATTTATTTGATAGCGGAGAACACAGACGCAACCTGGGTCATTTTGCAGCAATTGCAAATATGGCGACTGTTGATGGTGAACTTAACGCGGAAGAAACTAAACTTTTAAAGCGTTTTGCAGTTAAACTTGATATTGACGAGAGTGAATATGTTGATATCGTTGAAAATGCACGTAAATACCCAATTAATCCTCCTAACACTTCAGAAAAACGTTTAGAGCGTTTACATGATTTGTTTAAAATGATTTTTATCGACCACGAGATTGATGATCACGAGCGTTTTTTAATTGAAAAATATGCGATAGGTCTTGGTTTTAGTGCAGAAAAATCAAAAAGTTTAATAGAGCGATCTATTGAGATTTTTCAAGGTGGTGTAGATTTTGAAGATTATATCTACCTTTTAAATAAGAAGTAAGATCAGGTTATAAATATATATTAAACCCGGTACAACCTGTTGTAGCGGGTTTTTTTATTAAGGAACTCTCAATAATCTATTTAAAGGTATGGGTTCTTGTGATTTTGTTCTTTTTTTTTAAATGTATCTTTAACGAGAAAATCCCATTTTATGAATGTACACATACGTATAGCAGAATCTAACGATATGGCTCAGGTTTTACGCTTAATCAAAGAGCTTGCTGTTTATGAAAAAGAACCGGATGCCGTTGAGGTTACTGTAGATGATCTTATTTCTTATGGAACAGGTGATGATGCTGATTTTACGTGCTTTATTGCAGAACGAGAGGGTGAAATTCTGGGTATAGCATTGGTATATTTTAGGTTTTCTACCTGGAAAGGCCGTACCGTGCATCTAGAAGATCTTATCGTACGCCAGCAATACCGCGGCGAGGGTATAGGAATGGCATTGTATACCGAAGTGATTAAATATACTTACAAGCTGGGTTTAAAACGTGTGGAATGGGTCGTGCTAGACTGGAATACCTCTGCAGTTGATTTTTATAAAGCTTCTGGAGCAAATGTGATGCGAGAGTGGAATACAGTACAAATGGATACCGAGGCTATGAAGAAATTTCTGTTTACTAAAGGAATGCTCGATTAACAGCTTATGAGTTTTGAAGTTTACAAGTTTGGAGGCGCATCTGTAGCAAGTGCCGACGGTGTACGTAATTTAATAAGCGTTCTTAAAGAAACCGAAAATCAAGACCTTATAATAGTGGTTTCGGCGATGGGTAAGATGACTAATGCTCTGGAGCGGGTAATTGCGGCCTATTTTGAGTCTCCAAAAGGTTGTATTGAAGCCTTACAGCCGGTTATTGAATTTCATTTTGCACTTGCAGGTGATTTATTTGAAAATCCTGCTGCACCCGTATTTAAAAGATTACAAAGTCTCTTTGATGAATTGAGAGGTTTTTTAAACCGCAATAAATCTCCCGATTACGATTTTGTATATGACCAGATTGTGGGTTATGGCGAACTCTTAAGTACTACTATCGTAAACGCCTATTTACAAGAGCAAGGTTTAGGAAGCACCTGGCACGATGTAAGAGAGTATATAAAAACTGACGCGAGTTACCGAGAAGGAAAAGTAAACTGGGAACTTACGATGCGTAATCTAAGTAGAAATTTGCCTAAAAGTGGAATTCACCTCTTGCAGGGTTTTATAGGTTCTGACGCAAATGGGTTTACTACAACATTAGGAAGAGAAGGCAGTGATTATACGGCTGCTATCATCGCCTATTGTTTAAATGCTAAACAGGTAACTATTTGGAAAGATGTGCCCGGTGTTTTAAGTGCAGACCCGCGGTATTTTGAAAATGCCGTTTTACTAAAGTTTATATCCTATCAAGAAGCGATAGAACTGGCTTTTTATGGGGCGTCTGTACTACATCCTAAAACATTACAGCCGTTGCAGCGTAAGGAAATTCCGCTTTATGTACGCTCTTTTAACGATTTTAAAGCACCAGGAACACAGGTGAGTTTGGGTAAAGCTATAGAGCCCGAAGTGCCTTGCTATATTTTAAAAACCGGGCAGGTTTTGCTAGAGTTGGCATCATTAGATTTTTCATTTATGGCCGAAGAGAATATTGGTGAAATTTTTAAATTACTGGGTACGTATAAAATGAAGGTAGATTTAATACAGAACTCTGCTATTAGTTTTTCGGTGTGTATAGATAATAAATATAAAAACTTAGATGCGCTGGTTGCAAAGCTGCGGGCAGACTTCAAGGTGACTGTATATCAGGATGTATCGTTGTACACACTGCGACATGCTACAGATGATTCTGTAAAAGTTTTAGAGTTAAATAAACAGATCTTATTAAAACAAGTTGCGCAAAATACCGTTCAACTGGTTACATTATAGGTAGCTTGCTGCGTTTTTACCTATATTTGTTTTCTACCTTCTTGGTGGTCTTTTAATAGTAGGCCTTGCCTTCAAAATAATTTAGTTAAAACGATACAACCTTTATTTTTATTTAAAGGTTTTGAACACTAGCAATTAATGGGATTAGTTACCGCAAAAGAAGTCGCAAAAGCAATTAATGTAGATAAATTTGGTTTTGCGGGTACATTTATGGGTTGGACACTTATGAAAGTGCTCAAAATCTCAAAAGCAAATGAGATTTATGATCGTAATAAGCATTTGAGCGACCTGGAATTTCTGGACGCTATTCTAGGTGAATTTGAGATCGATTTTGATATACCTGAAGAAGATTTGAAAAGACTTCCTAAAAACGGAAGTTACATAACCATAAGTAATCATCCGCTGGGCGGTATAGATGGTATACTGCTTTTAAAGCTGATGATAGAGCAGCGCCCTGATTTTAAGATTATCGCTAATTTTTTACTGCACCGTATAGAGCCGCTTAAACCCTATGTAATGCCGGTAAATCCTTTTGAAGATCACAAAGATGCAAAATCGAGCATTGCAGGATTTAAGCAAGCAATTACACATTTAAGAGATGGGCATCCTTTAGGGATTTTTCCTGCAGGGGAAGTTTCTACTTACAAAGATGACAAACTCATTATAGATAAACCCTGGGAAGAAGCAGCGATGAAGCTCGTTAAACGTGCAGAAGTGCCTGTTGTTCCTATTTATTTTCACGCAAAAAACAGCCGACTGTTTTATCAATTATCCCGTATAAGTGATACGTTGCGTACGGCAAAATTACCTTCAGAATTACTTACGCAGAAGAAGCGTACCATTCACGTACGTATAGGTAATCCTATAAATGTCGCAGCTCAAAAAGAGCATGCCACATTAGAAGAATTCACCGAATTTTTAAGAAAGAAAACCTATATGCTTGCCAAGACTTTTGAGAAAAAGTCAATTTTGAGTACTATTCCGCAGTCTTTAAAAGTGCCTAAAGAGCCTAAAAAGATTGTAAAAGGTGTGAAGTCTGAGCTTATTGAGAAGGAAGTTCATTTTCTTCGGGATAATGAGCGTCGCCTGTTGCAAAGCAAAAACTATGAAGTGTTTTTGGCTTCCGCCGAAATTATTCCGAATATACTAAATGAGATAGGTCGTTTACGCGAGATCACCTTTAGAGAAGTGGGAGAAGGAACTAATGAACCTACAGACCTGGATGGTTATGACCGCCATTATCATCACCTGTTTTTATGGGATGAAGACAATAAAAAAATCGCTGGCGCGTACCGTATGGGATTGGGTTCTCAGATTATGCCGAAACTTGGTATAAATGGTTTTTACCTTCAAAGTCTTTTTAGATTTGAGCCTGAATTGCACAAGATGATGGGTGAGAGTATTGAAATGGGACGTGCATTTGTCATAAAAGAATATCAGCAAAAACCAATGCCATTATTCCTGCTGTGGAGAGGTATTGTGCACACAACTTTGCGTTTTCCAGAACATAAATATCTTATAGGCGGGGTAAGTATTAGCAACCAGTTTTCTAATTTCTCAAAATCTTTGATGATTGAATTTATGCGCTCGCATTACTACGATCCTTATGTGGCACAATACATTAGACCGAAAAAAGAATTTAAGGTTAAGCTGAAGGATGCTGATAAAGAATTTGTTTTTGACGAGACAGAAGCAGACCTGAATAAGTTTGATAAAATCATTGAAGAGATGGAAACCGGTAACCTGCGTCTTCCTGTTTTGATCAAAAAATACATTAAGCAAAATGCTAAAGTTGTCGCTTTTAATGTAGATCCGCTTTTTAATGACGCAATAGACGGGTTAATGTATATACGTATAGAAGATCTTCCTGAAAGTACAGTAAAACCGGTTTTAGAAGAGTTTCAGGCAGAATTAGAACAAAAACTAGAGCAATCTAAGCGGGAAGAAGAAGAGTCTGCTAGAGAGTCTTAGAACAGAACAAAAGAACCTGTATATATAAAAAATGTCGCTACTAGCTTTATGTTTGTAGCGACATTTTATGTTTTAAATTTTATATTCAAGTATTTCTACTACTGAAATATAAAGAAATCCATCTAAAATTAAAACCAGGGTTTTCTCCCTACCTGATAGGTTTGATAAAACTCTTCATCTGTTTTTGTAAGATAGATAATGCCTTCTATAAAACCTATAAGGCCACCTATTCCACAAGTAACAACCGAAACTACAATTTGAATGATACCTTCTTTTGTGTAACCTAATATAAATTTATGAATACCTAAGTATCCAAAAATTAATGCCAGAATACCACAGATTAATTTTTTATTCTCTCCGTGATTAGTTGTTTGATTCCAGCTTTCTTTAAAATCATTAGCAGCATTTTTTGCTCCATCGCCAAAGTTTTTAGCGGTTTCTCTGGCCTGGTCTTCGAAGTTTTTATCTTCATTCATTGATTTACTGATTTTGGTTGATTGTTAATTAATTATTTTCTAAAAATACAGAATCCTTAGGTTCCCACAATTCTATTTTATTGTTTTCGGGATCTAAAATCCAACCAAATTTTCCGTATTCATATTCTTCAATTTCACCAACTATAGTGACGCCTTCTTCTTTGAGAGTTTCTAATAATTCGGTTAAGTTTTCAACTCTAAAATTCATCATAAACGGTTTGTCACTGGGTGAGAAGTATTCTGACTTTTCTTCAAAAGGGCTCCACTGTGTAGAACACTTTTTGCCGTCTTTATCATGCCACCAGAATGTCCACCCGTATTGATCTGTGGGTATTCCTAAATGAGTTTTATACCATTCTTTAATCTGATCTGGATTTTTAGTTTTGAAAAAAAATCCTCCTAATCCGGTAACTCTATTCTTCATATTATTTTATTTAGATTGATGTTTGGGACAATCAATTCGTCTGTCTTTTGGCTTTAATTGCACGCGCAGTTGCATACAAAAGGCGTGATTAATACCGTCAGATCTATAAGCTATACAATTTGCACAAGATCTGTTTAATTGTATTGTATTCTGGGAATTGAGTCTAGATAGTATGGAAAACAGACTACTATAAATAGCCTCTAAATTCTCTGTTTTCTCATCGTTTAAAATATTTAAAACAGGGGTTGTATACTCTTGAATTTCAGAAATACGTTTCCTGCCCTTTTCGGTAAGTTCTATATGAAATCTACGATTATCTCTAAAGTTTAATACTTTGAGAAGAAGTCCCTGTTTTTCAAGCGTTTTAATACAATCACTAACTGTTGCTTTAGTAATTTGAAATTCGTTTACTAATCTGCTTACCGTATTATCTTTTGCTTCGTGATAGGCTATAAATAGTAATAGTTTTAGTTGAAGTGGAGATAAACCACTGTGCTTTTGACCTTTCCAGGCGAGTGTTCTAAAAGCATCTGCAAGCTTATCAAAAGCCGCAGTTGTGCGTACAGAAAGATTTTGATTTTGAAATTTAGGATCGTAAATGTGTTGCATAAAATACCTTTTGTTACTTCTAAAATAACAAAAGCACATTAAAAATCAACCTTTTATGTAAACTAGTTAGGAAACCGTAGTAGTTTTTTTAAAGCTTTAAAATTTTATCTACTATTGTTTGAGAAAGTTTAATCTTGCTTTCAACCGTCCAACCTGCAATGTGCGGGGTTAGAATAACCGTATCAGCTTGGATTAAATACTGCAAGGGTTCTGGCATTTCTTCGGTAGTAAATAAATTTTCAAAAGAAAGTTTCTCGTATTCTAAAACATCGAGACCGGCACCCAGGATTTTACCAGATTTAAGAGCGTCTACAAGATCTGCCGTAACCACACTTTTACCACGGGCAGTATTGATGAGCCAAAATGGTTTCTTAAACCCTTCTATAAACTGTTTATCAACCATCTTGTCAGTTAGTGGTGTCCACGGAGTGTGCAAGCTTAAGACATCTGATTTTTCTTGTAATTCTTCAAGAGTAACCTGTCGTGCATGCGCATTACCCAAATTGGGTTTTATATCATAACACAGTACTTCGCAATCAAAGCCCTGTAGTTTTTTAGCAAAGGCATTTCCCATGTTGCCATATCCTATAAGCCCTACAGTCTTTCCTTCAAGCTCTAAACCTCTATTTTTCTCTCTATTCCATTGGCCTTGTCTTACTTCTGCATCTGCCAATTTCAATTTATTGAAGAGCATTAGGAGCATTCCCAATGCGTGTTCTCCTACAGCATTTCGGTTTCCTTCAGGAGCGGCTATAAGTTGTATTCCTTTAGATTCGGCATACGAGATATCTATACTTTCAAGTCCGGCACCTACGCGCGCGATAAATTTTAGGTTTATTGCTTTATCAATAAACTGTTTGTCTATTTTAAACCTACTTCTAATTACAACACCTTCATACGCATCAATTATTGCTTCAATTTCTTCTTTAGAAGAGGTAAAGTCTGTATGATTGCTATGACCGGCTGCCTCTAATTGTTCAATCATCAAGTCATGATTGCTGTCTATATGTAAAATTTTCATAGGTAGGATAATCAGGAAATTATTGATTTACTTCTTCGTAATATGCGGCAAAACCTTCAGGTACGCGTAAAGGCTTACGAGTATCCATATTCAGTAAACACCAACTCGTTATAGCGCTAGCCAGTAGCTTATTATCTGCCGGTCTAAATATTTTTGTTCTACGGAACGAGCGAACACCTTCAAATTTTTCAATCCACGTTTCTATGGTGACCGCCTCTCCCTCAAATGCAGGGGCGTGATATTTAATAGTATGCTCGAGTGCTACCCAGGCATACTTTTGTAACATTTCTTCTGTAGAATTGTGTTGCCAGTGTGCTTCTGCAACATCCTGCACCCACTGAAGGTAAATTACATTATTTACGTGACCAAGACCGTCAATAGCTTCAGCAGGAACCGTTATATTAAGCTTAAATGTTTTTGCATTCATTTCTCAAAAATACTAAACTAATTTGGCAAGTATGTCTAACTACCTGTTTTGAGATTTATTTGGGAATATTTTAGCCTTATTTAAAACCCCAGGATGAGTTTCGCCAGGCTAAAATAGATAAGAATTCCGAAGATATCATTGCTCGTGGTGATAAAAGGTCCTGTTGCAATTGCAGGATCTATACCTTTCCAGTCTAATAATATGGGGACAAACGTACCTACCAGAGCAGCTACAATAATAACAGAAAGCATTGCCACAGCGACAGTTAAACTTAATAACCAGCCAAAACCAAATATAAGTCCGAAGCTTACTACGAGTAATCCCAATGCAATACCATTAATAAGTCCTATACTTATTTCTTTAAGAAGTCGCAGCCACAAACTACCCGTTACATTGTCATTAGCGAGACCTTGAACAATAATCGCACTTGATTGTACACCTACATTACCGGCAACTGCCGCTACGAGAGGTGTAAAGAAAAACAGTTCGGGATGTACCTGTAAAGCACCTTCAAAACTTTTCATAATATTTACAGCGCCCAGACTTCCTACGAGACCTAGTACAAGCCACGGTAATCGTGCCCGGGTAAGTTCCCAGGTGGTATCATCTGCTTCTGCTCCCTGTGATAAACCCGCAGCCATACGGTAATCTTCATCTGCTTCATCCCGTATAAAGTCTAGAATATCATCTATGGTAATTCTCCCTAAAAGCACGCCAGAATCATTAGTAACCGGCACGGCTTCTAAATCATATTTTTGCATTAAACGGGCAACATCTTCACCAGAATCGTGTACGTTAACCGAATCTACATTAGGAATATAAATGTCTGAAATTTTTGCATTAGCATCTGCAGTTAAGAGATCTTTAAGCGAGAGCCTTCCTATAAGATGGTCTCTTTTGTCAACTACATAAACTGAATGTACCCGGGTTACATTTTCGGCCTGAGCTCTCATTTTATCTACACAACCGGCAACCGTCCAGGTTTCGCGTACACGTATAAGCTCTTTTGCCATTAAACCCCCTGCAGAATTCTCTTCATAAAGCAACATCTCAACGATATCACGAGCATGCGCTTCATCTTCAATAGCATCTATAACCTGCTTTTGAATCTCATCAGAGAGTTCTGATAAAAAGTCAACCGCATCATCGGTGTCCAGCTCGTTAAGCTCATCTGCGATTTCCTGTGGAGAAAGATTATCAAGAATGTCTTCCCTCAGGTCTTCATCAAGCTCCATAAGGGCTTCAGAAGTAGTTTCACTATCTAAAAGTTTTACCAGATAGGTTGCTTCATCGAGGTTAATCTCATCAAAAATTTCGGCAATATCCGCGTGGTGAACCTCATCAAGAAGCTCAAGAATAGCAGCGTCATCACGAGCCTCGATTAAGTTTTCGATTTGCGCTATAAGGTCTTCAGTAATTTCAAAAGCCATAGTTGCTCACTTAACGGGTTATTACTTATTTTTTGGGTCTGGCAAATATAAATAAACTAGTAGGAGACGAGCGTCGCTTTGTGATAGATTTACCCTCTTAGAATGTCAATTATAAGAGATTCTTTAAGGCTGGTATTTAAAACCATCAATGGCTTTCTAGTAAGGTGTTGAAGATGCGTATTTTTAGTTTTTGTCTAAAAGCAAATCCTCATGTATTGCTTGAGTAAGTGCTACAAATTGATTAACATCTAATTGCTCGGGGCGCTTGTCAAAAACATCTGTAGCTCTTAATGTTTCGCTCAATTCTAGTTGTTTAAGACTGTTACGTAAGGTTTTGCGACGTTGTTGAAACGCCATTTTTACAACTTTAAAAAGTTCTGCGGAATCGCAAGCGAGCTCTCTATAGTTTTCTTTACGCGTAAGTTTAAGAACACCACTATCTACTTTAGGCGGCGGATTGAAAACTTCGGGTGGTACTGTAAACAGATATTCTGCATTGTAAAACGCCTGTGCCAGCACCGAAAGAATACCATAAGTTTTGCTGCCCGAAGGTGCGCAGATGCGTTGTGCCACTTCTTTCTGAAACATTCCGCTAAATTCTGGAACCTGATCCCGCCATTCTAACATTTTAAAAACAATCTGTGTAGAAATATTATAAGGGAAGTTACCCGTTATGGCAAACGACTTTTCTGCGTATAGCTCACTTAAATCATATTTCAAAAAATCTGCTTCTAAAACGGTGAGTGAACCTGTTTCAAAAAGGGCAGGGTACTCAAGCGGAAAACTGTGATTGAGATATACAATAGACTCGCTGTCAAGGTCCATTGCGGTGATATGGCTGTTTTTGCGTAACAGATATTTAGTTAAAACACCAGTTCCCGGCCCTATTTCTAACACCTCATTATATCCTGAGTGTGTAAGAGTTTCTGCAATTTTTTGAGCAATACCTTCATCTTTTAAAAAATGTTGACCCAGATGTTTCTTTGCCTTTATGGGATCATCTGATGCAGGTTTAGAATGAGACCGGGTAAACTTTTTTTTCATGAGTGTGATTTAGTATTGATTATTTATGCCGTCTTATTGGGGCTTAAATTCAGATTGCTCGCTAATAATCTCAAGTTCTGTTCTAAATGCTACTGTTTTATCACCAAAACGGGCTGCAGCTTCTCTAAGTCGAGGTGCATCTTCTTTATAATAACGCATAAGACTGTCTTTGCTTTTAGCAGTGTATTGTACAGAATAGGTTTTGCCACCCATTTCTTCTTCTACTAAAACTTTAGTCATTAGCGCTTTTAAAAATTTACCTGTTTGTAAAATTTCAGGAATATGCTCATTGCGCATCCAGTACAGCCAATCTTCATGAATACTGTCATCTACGTTAACCGTAACGTTATATATTATCATAGGGAGTTTTATTTTGTGAGGGCAAAGATACCTTAGTTAATCGCGTCTCCTCTTAATTTTCGATATTTCTGCTGTGCTTCAACATAAAAAATACTGTCAGCAAAATTAAATATGATTTGCTCGTATTGAGCTTTAGCTTTTTCGGGTTCCTGAAGCACATTGGCATACAGGTTTCCTAATTTATAATAGGCATCGTCAGCTAAGATATCGTCGTTGTGGTATTGAATGATTTTTAAATAATTTTCTTCGGCTTTCGCGTAATTTTTCTTTTTTTCAAATAAAATAGCCTGAGCTAAAAGCGCTTCATCTTCTATAGATTTGCCTTTTTCAATAATAAGCAAGCTGTCAAAAACGGCTAGTGCTTCTTCATCTCTATTTTGATATTGTAGTAACTCTGCACGTGCATAAGCTTTTAAACCTACCAGAGTAGAATCTTCAACAGCGTTGTCTGTTATTAGTAAATACAGATCTTGAGCATCATTTGCAATAAGTTGGGTTGCTGAAGATTTTAAAACTTTTAATTGGGTTTTTGCCCACTCAAAATCTCCTTTAAAATAACTGGTTTTTGCTACTTTAAAGCGGGCTTCTTGTGCAATAGGGTCGTTAGGAAGCAATTTTTGAATTTGGGAGTAATAGATAAGTGCTGCATTAAACCGCTCTTGTAGCAGCAGAATGTCTGCAAGTTCCATTTTTACGCGGGCTTGTTCAAATGTATTTAGCTTCAGTTTTAAAGTCTCTTGTAAAAGATCTGAGGCAGCTTCCTCTTCTTTTTTACTGAACGCCAGAAAGTGTGCATATTCAGTCTGAAGATCTAATGTTGAAGCACCAGAGCCATATACTGAAAGCAGGTTTTTATATTCTTCCTTGATGTCATTAAAAGTGCTGGGTTCTGCAGTTTTAATTCGAATTTCAAGAATCTTTTGATGTGCCTGAAGTTTGAGTTCGTCTACCAGTGTATTCTCTATGATGTAATTAAGTATCGAAGTTGCCAGCTCATCCTCCTCATTATCTAAAACAACATCAACAAGTCTTAGTACGCCTATTAATTCATTATTACTGCGCTTGGCAATTGCTTTTTCTTGTAAAAAGGCCTTATTATATTCTTTTTGCTGAATAAACAACCAACTTAGTTTTCGGTTATAAAACAGGTTGGGGTCTTCTTGCATGCGGCTTAGCAGTACTTTTTTTAAAATTTGATTGGCTTCATTTTCAGGATCTTCTGTTATGAATTCGTTGAAATAGCGCTGTAAAATGGCTTCCTGTTTTTCATCTTTAAGAATAAGATCAAGATAGGAATTAAACATTTTGTCAATCTTGCCTTGTTCCCCATAAATGCGGGCCAAAGATGACTCAAAATTGAATCGGGGATTTTGTTGTGATGCATAAGTGTACACTTGAATAGCCTCATCGAGCAAGCTGTAACTTTGAAACGCATTACCCACCTGATAGGCAAAGGCAGCATTTTCGGTAATACTTGCTATCGCTTTATCGTAATACGTTCTTGCTTCGGTGGTTTTGCCTTGTAATTGATAGGTGTAACCCAGATCTACAAGCAAGGTTTTGTTGTTTTTAGAAACCTGTATTGCCCGACTAAGTAGGGTTTCGGCAGCATCGTATTTTTTTAACTGATGATAAACTTCAACGAGTGCGTGAATATAATTAGCGTTTGTGGGTGACTCTTTAAGTAATTCCTCATAACTAAGTGCAGCTTTTTCAAAAGCTCCCTGATCTGCATAATTACGCGCAAGTTCATCCTGTGCATTTCCAGCTACGGAAATACAAAAAACAAATACGATAAATGAGAAAAGGCGCAGCACGTAATTACAATTTTTAATAAATATACTAAAGATGCAGCAGAGTCTACACTTCACTATAACGCACTGTGTGTTAAACGTATTAAATCTTAGATTTTATCAAAGCCGCAGTACGGTACCAGAACTTCTGGAATTTTAATGCCATCTGCTGTCTGATAATTTTCTAATATACCAGCAAGAACACGGGGTAATGCAAGTGCGCTACCATTTAACGTGTGTGCAAGTTGTTTGTTGCCATCTGCATCACGGTAACGCAGTTTCAAGCGATTTGCCTGAAAGGTTTTAAAATTAGAAACACTACTAATTTCTAACCAACGATCCTGAGCCGTAGAAAAAACTTCAAAATCATAGGTTAGGGTAGAAGTAAAGCCAAGATCGCCACCACAAAGTCTTAAAATGCGGTATGGTAATTTTAACTCGTCTAATATGGTTTTCACGTGGTCAACCATTGCGTCAAGTGCAGCATCGCTGTTTTCGGCTTTTTCCAGGCGTACGATTTCAACTTTGTCAAACTGATGTAGTCGATTTAAGCCGCGTACGTGTGCCCCATAAGAACCTGCTTCTCTTCTAAAACAAGGTGTGTAAGCAGTACAGGCAATAGGGAGTTCTTTTTCTTCAAGCAAGCTGTCGCGGTACATATTTGTAACCGGTACTTCTGCAGTAGGAATTAAATATAAGTCGTCTATACCTGCGTGGTACATCTGGCCTTCTTTATCTGGTAACTGACCGGTACCAAAACCTGAAGCTTCATTTACCAAATGTGGTACTTGAAATTCAGTATAACCGGCGGCTATATTTTTATCTAAAAAGTAGTTTATAAGGGCACGTTGTAAACGCGCACCTTTTCCTTTATATACCGGAAAACCGGCACCTGTAATTTTGTTGCCCAGTTCAAAATCTATGATGTCATATTTTTTTGCCAGTTCCCAATGCGGCAAGCTACCTTCTTCTAAAACAGGAATATCTCCCATTCTAAAAACCTCTTCATTATCTTCTTCACTTTTCCCTGCGGGTACACTTTCCTGTGGGATGTTTGGAATGGTATATAGTAATTGATCTAATTCTTCAATAGTTGCAGTGAGTGTTTCCTGTAAATTTTTAGAATCTTCCTTCAGCTTTACAGTGCGCTCTTTTAAAATGTTAGCTTTATTAGCTTCACCATTTTTAAACATGGCACCTATTTCTTTAGAAAGCTTATTGCTTTCCGCCAGGGTGTTATCTAAGGAAGCCTGGGTACTACGACGCTTGTCGTCTAAAGAAATAACTTGGTCAAATACAGAAGTGGCATCAAAATTACGTTTAGTAAGTGCTTTGATGTATTCTTCTTTGTTTTCACGTATATCTGCAAGGTGTAGCATATCTTAAATATTAGACGGCAAAAGTACGTAAATGCGTGTTAAAAACGGAAGCTAATAATTTAGGAATTATGCTATAAAAAAAGCAGACCTTAATTAATTATGTAAAGCCTCTTTTGTAGACGCAGATTCCTTTCCCAGTGGAGACGGCATAATCCACTCATTGTGCCAGAAATAATCCCATTTAGCAGCAGCCATGTCTACCTCTGGATCAATTAAGGTATGATAATCGCTGTCGTTAACCCGAATTTTACAATCTACATAAATTGCAACGTCTTTACCTTTTGCCGCAAAATCCTTTTTAATACGCTGGCAAAATTGCCAAATGACATCTGGTTTTGTGCCTACAGATCGTTGCTGCTTGCGAGAGAGCATTTTATTATGATCAAATGGGATTTGAAGACCGGTGTTTTTGTCAATAACTTTAAAATTTATTCTTCCGCCTTTAGAACGCAGCATCATGCGCCAGCTTAGACGGTGCCCTTCTTCTGTCCACAATACATCATCTTTAATAATCCAATGACGTAAAGGGAGCCCCAGTTGAATTAAAAAATAAAAACCGAAAAGTAGTAGAGCCGGTTTGTAGGTATCTGGCCGTATCACTTCAGCTTTATCGTAAAATTCTTTTTTTGGTAAGAAAATACGCTGTATAGTTTCCGCAGGAAAGAAAAACAGCGTGAATGCTAATGACATATATGGGAAAATGCCAATTTGAAATACTACCGAATTGAATAAGTGAAAAAAGATTGAAAATATAAAAGCAAATTTACGGGTAGGTTTCCACAGTAATGCAGGGATTATGAGCAGGTCAAATAGGATTCCAAAATAGGCGATGCACCAGTGCACCCATTTTAGTTGAAGGAGTCCTCCTATAATGCGATAGTCTGCTTTTGAGCGCATAAGTTGCTCTGCCATACTAGCATCGAGCCAGTCTGGGTAAAGTTTTGCTGCGGAAGCATAGGTGTAAACAATCCAGAGTTGGGCGATTATAATCATATAAACCCAACGCGGCATGCTTATCTTCTTTAAGGCCGGGTTTTGTTTTACGTCTATTGAAAAGTATCGGTTTGCAGGCAGGCAAGCCATTATACCCAAAAGAAGCATTAAGAGGTAGTAATGATTGTTGTACGATGATTTTTGCATCAAATAAACCGCAGACCACATAATACCATAAACAACAACACTAAGGCGGTATTTATAGCCTAGCATAATAAATACGCCAAATAATCCCATTATCCCGTAATAGTAGAGCATACCATTGCCGGGAAGAGGTTGTAAAAAATCTAAGCCTATAAAATTGAATGTAAAATCGCCTTCCATTAAGGTGGTGCGAATCCACCCGGTGGCAATTGCTCCCCAGGCCTCTATCGTAATCAGCAGGCCAAAAAACACCCTAAACACAATGAGAGCGCTATTGTCTACCTGTTTGTAGAGATACTTATTAAGCATCTAATTTTTTAATAAATTCCCGAGAGAAACGTTCATCTGCCTGCATAGCTTCAATTAAATCGGCTACATCATTAAATTTTTTCTCATCGCGCACTCGGGTAAGCAGTTCTATTTGAAGATGCTGGTCGTAAAGATCTTCGTTAAAGTCAAAGAAAAAAGTTTCTATGGTAAGATCGCTTCCACCTACGGTGGGGTTTGTGCCTATATTCATCATCCCGTAAACCGTCTGCCCGGCAATAACAGATTTTACAACATAAACGCCCTTAGCAGGAATAAGCTTATAGTTTTCTTCAACCTTAAGATTTGCTGTAGGGTAATTAAATTTTCTACCTAAACCTCTGCCGCGAGAAACAATGCCATTAAGCATAAAAAAATATCCTAAATAGTCATTTGCAAGTCTAATATCACCTTCAAGAAGTGCTTTGCGAATTTTAGTAGAGCTTATAGCGACGTCATCAATATCTTTTTTTGAAATCTCTTCAACTTCAAAATTATAGTGTTTACCAAATTCTTTCAGATCTTCAATATTTGCATTGCGGTTGCGGCCAAAATGATGATCGTATCCTATAATTACTTTATGCGCTTTAAGCTGATCTACTAAAATAGTTTTTACAAACTCTTCTGCTGTTAAACGTGAAAAATCTTTGGTAAAGGGATGAATTATTAAATGGTTGAGTGTTGTTGCCTCAAGAAGGTCTTTACGCTCAGTTATTGTATTTATAAGTTTTATCTGGGTATCTTTTTGAAGCACCATTCTAGGGTGCGGAAAGAAAGTGAGTACTACAGACTCTAAATCGTTGTTTTGCGCACTGGTAAGCAGGCGATCTATAATTTTGCGGTGTCCTAAATGAACACCGTCAAAAGTGCCAATAGTAACTACGGTGCGTTTTGAACCGTTAAAGCTTTCTGCAGAAATGTGTTGTTCCAATTTATTTGCCGTTGTACGCGTTCATTGTATTTGTAATGCCCGAAGCTATAAAACTTTCAACAACTTTGCACGACATATCAAGCCTTTCGGGCATGTCTAGTTGTTCTTCTTTTACCCATTCTCCTAAAACATAATCTACTTGTCTGCCCTTGCTAAAACGATCGCCTATGCCAAAACGAAACCGGTTATATGCTGAAGTTAAAAGCTGATTTTGAATGTCTTTAAGACCGTTATGACCACCATCACTTCCTTTTGTTTTTACGCGAATGGTTCCAAAATCAAGATTAAGATCATCTGTAATAACCAGAATATTTTCTAAACTTATTTTTTCTTTTTGCATCCAGAAGTTTACAGATTTACCACTAAGATTCATATAGGTATTAGGTTTTAATAAAATAACCGTTTTACCTTTAACCTTAGTATAAGCGACATCACCCAATTTTTCTGTTTCCCAGGTGGTTTCTTTTAATTCTGCGTAGGCATCAACAATTTTAAAACCAATGTTGTGTCGGGTTTCTGCATATTTAGGGCCTATGTTGCCTAAACCTACTATTAAGAACTTCTTCATAGGGTCTATGGTTTCCTTTTTTGATGAGCTAAAAAATTTGCTAAAGAATGCACTCATATTTTACTGCTCAATTAATGAAGAGCATTGTTTATATTCAAAAATTTAATGTTCTAAAATCTCTGTGGAATACATTTCTGGTATTTCAATTTTGAAAAATGAGAATCAATAAATTATATAACCTACACAATAATTCTGGCGTATAGGGTTTATTATCTCTGCAAATTTAAGGTTTTGAATGTATTGAATTTGAATAATTGGTTAAGCTTATCAGAAAATTACGGTCTTTAATTTGCTCTTGAAGTTTGCGCATAAAAAAACACCCACGATAGCGGGTGTTTTTGTTATGGTTTTTTGATTAAACCTATGCTTCAGGATTAGCAGCTTGTTCAGTTGCTTCTGTAGTTTCAGTTTCTTCTTCATCCTCGTCATCCATATCGGCAACAACATTACGAGAAGTTCTAACCTGACAAACAACAGTATTGTCTGGGTGAAGATATTTCCAGTCTCCTTGTTCGATTTCAGTAATGTACAATTTATCACCAATTTTAAGTTTGGTAATATCTGCAACAACAAAATCAGGAAGGTTTTTAGGCAATGCTTTAACACGTAACGTACGGAATGTTTTACGTAAAACACCACCATTACGTACACCTCTAGAGTTACCTTCGTAGTGTACAGGGATAGTCATTGTAACTTCTTTACCTTCAAAAATCTGGTAAAAATCTACGTGAAGTATGCGATCTGTTACCGGGTGAAATTGAATGTCCTGAAGGATTGCCATATAGGTAGTTCCGTCAAGCTCCAAAGTCGCGGTATGCGCATCTGGAGTATAAACCAAGCTTTTAAACGCTAATTCTGGTGCGTTAAAGTGTACTGGCTCATCCCCTCCGTATAATACGCAAGGAACCTGTCCAGCATTACGTAGGGCTTTTGCAGCTTTCTTGCCCACGCTTTCTCTTTTAGATCCTGTGATCGTGATTGACTTCATTTAATTATATATTAAGTATTAATAAATTACATTATAAATTTTGATGCAATAGACGTGTTATTGTGCACACGGTGCATTACATCTGCAAATAAGTCTGCGCATGTTACGATGCGTACTTTATTGCTTTCTCTACGTGGAGGAATACTATCGGTTACGATAAGTTCTTCTAATTTACTTTTTTCTAAACGCTCATAAGCATCGCCGCTTAGTAGGGCATGTGTACATATTGCACGTACACTTAATGCGCCACGTTCCATCATTAGATCGGCAGCTTTTGTAAGTGTACCGGCGGTGTCTACCATGTCATCAACTAAAATGACATTACGACCTTTTACATCACCTATGAGTTCCATATAGCTAATTACATTAGCTTTCTCACGTTGTTTGTAGCAAATTACCACATCACAATCAAGAGCTTTAGAATAGGCGTAGGCTCTTTTAGAACCACCCATATCTGGTGAAGCTATCGTTAGGTTAGGTAAATTTAAAGAGCGTAAGTACGGCAAGAATACTGTAGATGCAAATAAGTGATCAACCGGGCGTTCAAAAAAGCCTTGTATTTGATCTGCGTGTAAATCCATCGTTATGATGCGTGTAGCTCCTGCAGTCTCTAATAAATTAGCGACTAGTTTTGCGGCAATAGGTACTCTGGGTTTGTCTTTTCTATCCTGGCGTGCCCACCCAAAATAGGGGAGTACAGCCGTGATATGACGAGCAGAAGCACGTTTTGCGGCATCGAGCATAAGCAACATTTCCATCAGGTTTTCACTGCTGGGCATTGTGGAGCCTATGATAAATACTCGTGATCCTCTTACAGATTCTTCAAAAGAAGGTTGAAATTCACCGTCACTGTAGGTTGATGTGATAATCTTACCTAGCGGTTGCCCGTAAGCTTCAGCTATTTTTTCAGCTAAGGCCCTGCTTTGAGTACAGGGAAAAATTTTTGCTTCGGGTTCTTGTAAAGGCATCTGTATCTTATGATTAGATTAGCTAAATTTATAAGAGGCTGCAAAAGTATAAATTTAATTGGGTTGTAGAGTTTTATTTGATGATAAATTTTAGTGAAAGAACCTTATTTTTTATTAATTTTGGCACGTACAATGCCTCGGTGGCGGAATTGGTAGACGCGCTGGATTCAAAACCCAGTTCTTACGAGTGCGGGTTCGATTCCCGCCCGGGGTACAAAGCTCAACAGAAATGTTGGGCTTTTTTATTGATTTTTGTTAAGTAGTATAAAAACTCATTTAATTACTATTTTGAAGGAGCTATTCCAATACAATATTTTAAAGATAACTGGATAGACCGTCTTTAGTAGAATCATTCAGGACCTAAACAATAAATCCGCATATCGTTTAGTAACGATATGCGGATTTGTTATAAGTTATAGTACAGATAAGTGCTATAATTTTAGCTTAAAGCCTCCATTAATTACAAACCCATCTACAGGTGCATAAATATCTCTAAATTGAGGATCATCAATGCTTCCTGTGTAAATCGTATCAAATCTGGTTTGACGTGTGTCTAGTAGGTTTTCAAAATTTAGAAATAGCGAAAATTTATCTCCTAACTTTTTTTCGGTCATTATACCTACAATCCAGTATGCATCACCGGTAGCACCGTCATTTAATTGTTGCGGACTATAGTAGTACCCTTCGAGACCTATCCAGAAATTTTCGTGTTTTTCATACATCAACACATTATTTAGTCGGTGGGTAGCTACTAGAGGATATTGCTCGCGCTCACCGCTATACTCCTGGTTTACATTAGCTAATGTATAGCCTACAAATAATTTTAAATCGTGATAACTCAAACGCAAGTTTGCTTCTATTCCTTTTGTATCTATTGCACCATCTGGTTGAGTAAATTCAAACGAAGAACCCGATGTTCTGGTTAGCAATAGGGGATCGTTAATTTGTGTATAGAACAGCAGAATATTTGTAGATAGATTCAGATCCTCTGTGATAGACCATTTGTAATTAGCATCTAAATTTAATCCCACAGATTGCTCTGCACTGGTTTCATCAACATCTATAGGTAATATATTCTGAAACTGCAAGCGCTCTACATCTTCTGTAAAAACGGTGGGTGTTTTATAACCTAAACCTCCACCGGCTCTTAAGGTAAGTTGAGTTGAAGGTTTGTACATTACAGAAAATCGGGGAAGTATATAAAACCCGTAATCACTTTGATAGTCACCTCGCAAGCCGGTTTCAAGCGTCAAATTTTCTTTAATATCCCATATATTTTGGGCAAACATTCCGAAGGTATAATTTGTAAAACTTAAATCCTGATTGGGATTTCCCTCATATTGTTTGAAATTTTCTGTCCATAAATTAATACCGGCAACCCACTCGGTCTTCTCCTCAATTGCGGTTAGGTTTATTTCTGAAAATGAGGAGGTTTGCTTTCCTGCAAATGTATATTCAGGGATTTCAATTTTTCGATCAAAAAAACTAATGCTGTTTTTGACTACCAGTGACAGGGTACTCGAGAAGCTATGTGACCCTAGCAGTTGTGTCGAAAAACGGTCTGTACTATTGCGTTCAAAATAACCCGCATCGCGATCTTCTTTTATAAAATCTATCGATCCGCCCAAGCGATTTTCAGTAACAAAATTGAAGCCTATATTTAAATTAGTTTCTTCATTTAAATACAAAAAGAGCTTGGGATTTAAGGTAAAACGATCGTATTTAGGAATCGCTGTAAGGCCTATATCTGCCGGATCATAAGGAGTAGCGGTATTGTAGGAAGCAAAAACTGTGGTTCCGGTTTTGCCATATTTTTCAGAATAAAAACCGCTCAAATCTAAACCTAATGCTGATGTGGCATTGGCCATAAAACTTAACTCTCGTTCTTCTTGAGGTGTTTTTGAAATTAGGTTAACCAGACCTGCAATCGCTCCGCCGCCATATAATGTTGAAGACGAACCTTTAATTACTTCGACCTGCTTAAGGTCTAAGGGTGCGATTTGCATTAGGCTTAATCCGCCTGAGTAACCCGAATATAACGGAAGACCATCACGTATTAACTGGGTGTACTTACCGTCTAAACCTTGTATTCTAATACTCGAGTTGTAACTGGTTGCAGAGGTTTGCTGCGTTTGTATTCCGGTACTTTCATTAAGTAGCATTCTAATATCACCAGGTTTCATGTTTCCTTTCTCGGCTAATTCTTCACCGGCAATAAATTCTAGACGGGAAGGAGTATCTTGAAAAGTTCTTGAACTTCGTGTAGAGGTCAAAATAATTTCGTCCATTTCTTCGTGAGATTCCTGAAGTAGGATTGTTTCATTTAAATATTGATTATCTAAAGGAAAATTTCGTGTAATTCTTAAGGTTTTAAAACCTACATAGCTAATTTCTATAGTGTGTGTGCCGTCTGGTATATTCTTTAAATGTACGAGACCTTGCGTATTAGTTACCGCACCTTTATTTAAAGTTTTAATGAATACGGAAACGCCATAAAGCGGTTCGTTGTTTTCAGATTCTTGTATAGTGGCTTCAAATGAATTTTGAGCCCAGGTTGTTGTGCATGCTAATAGCCACAACATTAAAACGAGATGTTTCAATTTGTAAATGTTTTGATTATAAAATTTGTTTTTCGCTTAAGCGAAATCGGAAGAATTTCTATACCTAGCCTTAGGAGGCTTAAAGGAAGGTGAACAGAAGTTATAGGTGTTCAGACTTTTATAGGATACGATCTTAGAAGTTAAAATAGATTCTTGTATAAATGAAATATGATCAAAACTAGGGCTAATAAAACCGGTACAGTTTCCGCAGCTAAAAAATGGAGAGCAGGGTAAATGATCAGCATCGTGATCACGCTGTGAGGTGTCATCACAAATTTCTAAAGGTGCAGAATCGCAAAAACGCTCTGTAAAACAGCACGGAAAAACCGAAGAAAAAAGCGTGATAACAGAAAGGGTCAGAATCAATATTCTCATCGCTACAAAAGTAGTATTTTTTAGATTTGAATAAGTGCTATTGGGCTTCTGTAAATTTACAATTAACAGCAAAAACTTTATTAGAAGTACTTACGTGGTTACTTTTACCAGAGAACCGTTTGCCTGGGTATGAGGAAGATTAGATTCAATATAATTAGTAAGGTTATGATCTTAAAAAAATATCTTTCCGTCTTATTGATGTCGATAGTTTTATGCACGCAAGCAACGGGGTGTAGAGAGAAGCACCCTATAAAAACTATTACAGAAAATGCAGCTTTAGAAATAGCGCCACGAATTATAGCACAACCAGATAGTATTGCTACACCAGACGGAATGGTCTGGGTTTCGGGGATACAGTTTACTCAGGGAGCAACAGCTACTGATCTACTGGCTTTACCGCGCGAAAAACCCGCACATCCTGTAGTTGTAGATGGTTTTTTTATAGATAAGACCGAAGTTACAAACGCTCAATTTAAAGATTTTGTTGATGCAACGGGTTATGTTACTGTAGCAGAACGGCCTATTGAATGGGAGGAATTAAAAAAAGAATTACCGGCAGGAACTCCAAAGCCAGAAGACAGCCTACTACAGCCTGGCTCTTTAATATTTAATCGTAACGTTAAGCAGGTAATAGATTTGCGTAATTATATACAATGGTGGGTATGGAAAATAGGAGCTAATTGGCAGCACCCTCAGGGACCAGAAAGTTCGATTAAGGGAAAAGAAAATTATCCTGTTGTTCACATTACCTATAAAGATGCTCTTGCTTATTGCCAATGGGCAAATAGGAGACTGCCTACCGAAACCGAATGGGAAGCCGCTGCCCATGGAAAAATGCATGGTGGTATTTATACCTGGGGAAATGATGAGAAAGAATTAACTACTAAGGCAAATACATGGCAAGGTGATTTCCCTAATAAAAATATGCAAGAAGATGGTTTTGCATATGCAGCACCGGTAGCTTCTTTTGAGTCTAACTCACTTGGTATTTACGATATGTCAGGTAACGTTTGGGAGATGACCCAAGACTGGTTTTCAGTGCGTTATTATCAGGATATAAATAATAACAAAAAGTCACTCAATCCACAAGGACCAAAAAAATCATTTAATCCTGAAAATCCTTATCAACAGGAGAAGGTGATTAAAGGAGGTTCGTTTTTATGTGATAAGTCTTATTGTGCGAGCTATCGCATTTCTGCCCGTATGGGGCAAAGCTTAAATTCTTCTTCAGACCATACCGGTTTTAGAACTGTGGTTGATCTCGCTATGTTGAAATAGGAAAATTTTAGAATCTTTCTTGTCTGGGTTACGCTTTGTTCCTTTTTTAGATTTTTGTGTATCAGCTTATTTTATTGCTATATAATTTGTTATGGGTAATAATTACCCTATCGGGAAAAATAAATCCATTGATATAACACATTCTAATCTGTTCCTTTTTGCGTAAAATACAGGTATTTAGGCGGTTATAGATTTTCAGTTTTGTTTCATTTTGATTTGGAAAAGTCTTTGCAGGTTCATATTCAAAGAAATACAAACCTTAAGTACAGCCAAGTATGTTTAAAAAAATATCGATATCAAAACGCGTAAACGCCATTCTCGCCCTTTCCATTGTTTTTTTATTGGTACTGGCTACTAATCGTATAGATCGAAAACATTTTGAAGTCGCTCAAAACTCAGTTAAAGAAGTTTATAATGATCGAGTTGTAGTACAGGATTATATATTCTCAATATCTAATGCTTTATTTTATAAGCGTTTGGCTCTAAAAGATAGTCTTGTTAAGCTGCAACGACTTAAAGAAAATGAGAATATACGCACACTTCTTTTAAATTTTAAAGAGACTAAGCTTACTGTTGCCGAAGCACGAAATCTCGATAAATTACAGGCGAACTTTGATCGATTAATTCAATTAGAATCTCAATATTCTCAACCGGTAAAAGATACAGTAGTGCTTAAAGGCAAAATTTCTCAAACGCTTGAAGCAATGCAGGTAAATCTTAAAGAACTTTCTGAAATTCAAATTAGAGAGAGTAGAGATCTTACCTTTAATGCTCAAAAGTCTTTAGATTTTAGTGAGCTCCTTTCTAATTTAGAAATCCTATTTCTTATTATAACCGGAATAGCTATACAATTTATTCTCTTTTATAGGGTAAAGAAAAGCCGTTAGTAGGATGCATCTTGCACAACCTGGGGCAGTACTAATTATCCTTTAAAAATTCTCTATGGAAAAAAAAATACTACGCATTACTCCATTTAAAAATTTGTAAAAATTGAAAGTTCAGGAGGAATATTACTTTTACTCGCAACATTTACCGCTTTATTGTGGGCAAATTCACCCCTAGGGGCAAGTTATGCTGCCTTGTGGGATTATAAGATAGGTGTTAAGATGGAAAGTTTTGAGCTCTATAAACCATTAATTCTTTGGGTAAATGATGGTTTTATGACTATTTTCTTCTTTTTGATAGGGTTAGAAATAAAGCGCGAGGTTCTCATAGGAGAATTAAATTCATTAAAAAAAATGGCTTTTCCACTCTTTGGTGCAGTAGGCGGAATGCTGATACCGGTTGTGTTTTTCTTGGTACTAAATAACAATGGAGAAACTTATAAAGGTTGGGGAATACCTATGGCAACAGATATTGCTTTTTCTCTTGCTATTTTAAATACATTAAGTAAAAAAAAAGTACCGCTTAGTCTCAAAATATTTCTAACGGCTTTTGCCATCGTAGATGATCTGGGAGCAGTGCTGGTGATTGCTTTTTTCTATAGTGGGACTATTAATCTCATACTTTTAAGTATTGCTGTTGCACTCTTAGGGATGTTGTATTTACTCTCGTACAAGCGGTATTATTCAAAATTTGTTTTAATTACGTTTGGGATTATAATTTGGGTATTGTTTCTCAAGTCGGGCATTCACCCTACACTTGCAGGCGTGTTACTGGCATTTTCAGTACCTATACGACAAACCATAAACACACCGGCATTTATAGAAAATCTAATAGCTATTACCACCAATATTAAAGAGGCAGCTATATCTAAGAAACCTATTTTAAGTAAGGAGCAAATACAAGAAATAGATGATTTACAAGATTGGACGAGTAGATATCAATCTCCATTGCAGCATATGGAGCACAATTTACATGGCTGGGTAGCCTATTTAATAATTCCAATATTTGCACTTGCTAATGCAGGGATAACCTTGTCAAATGATGTAGATCTAGACACCATGTTGATAATAAATATAATTGTTTGTCTTGTTTTAGGTAAAAGTTTAGGCATCACGGCAATTGTAGTTTTAGCACAAAAAATGAGACTTATTGTAGTTCCTAAAGATATTACGCTGCAGCATATTATTGGAACATCTTTTCTGGCAGGTATAGGTTTTACGATGGCAATTTTTGTTTCTAATTTAGCTTTTGCGAGTGATCCTATTTACAACTTATCTGCAAAAATGGGCATACTTATAGGTTCGTTAATTGCAGCGATTTTAGGATATTTGATATTGAGGTTTAAACGTGGTGAGTAATCTGAAAGCAAGCGTAATTTTACAGCTTGAAGTTTTCAGTATTTAGGGTAATTATGGTAACATATTTAAATTTATGAATAGTCCCGAAGATGCATTAAGAGAACGTATTAAAGAACTTACCTGCCTTTATGAAGTTTCTTCAATTCTGGTAAATGCAAATCCTGAGGAGCAGGAAGAGACTTTTAGAGCTATTAGCTTGTGTTTAAAGCGGGCTTTTCAGTATCCTGAATTTACCGAGATTAAAATTCAACAGGGGGAGACCAGCACAAAAACGGGCGATTTTAAAACAGACAATTTTTTAAAAGCTTCAATAAATTTATTCAACAAAGAAGAAGGTATTCTGCAGGTAGGTCTTAATAAAAAAGAGTTGCTTTTTCTTGCGGAAGAGCAGCAGCTCATAGACAATATTGCACTTAAAATTGGAGATTTTCTAGAGCGGGTTGCAATTAAACGTAGTGAGACCTTCCTTAAACAACAGATGGAGCGTGCAGACCGCCTATCAATTTTAGGCGAACTTACTGCGGGTATTGCTCATGAGCTCAATACACCATTGGCTAATATTTTAGGTTTTTCAGAACTACTTAAAGATAATTTTGAAGATGATAAAGAAACAGTAGCAGATTTAGATAAGATTATTAAAAACGCTATTTTTTCTAGAGAGGTGGTAAAGAAACTCATGTTTTTTGCCTGTGCTATGCCTCAGGAAAAAAAGAAGATAAACATCGTACCTCATATTAATGATGCTATTAATCTGCTTGACGCTACCTTTAAAAAAGAGCGGGTAAAATACATAGTAAAAATACAGGAAGAGGAAATGTTTTTGCGGGCAGATACTGTGCAAATCACGCAAATTATTTTTAACCTTATTATAAATGCTATATACTTTACTCCAGAAGAAGGATTAGTTACCGTTGAAGTCCACGAAGATTCAAATACAATTGTTTTAAAAATCATTGATGAAGGTCCCGGTTTGACTGAAGACGCTTTAGAAAAAGTTTTTCAGCCGTTTTTTACCACAAAACCTACGGGAGAAGGTTCTGGTTTAGGACTTAGCGTGGTACATGGCATTGTAGCAAGCCATCAGGGAACTATTAGTGCAGAAAACAATAGTGATAAAGGCGCTACATTTATAGTAAGCTTACCTAAATAAACGAGATGCAATTACGTAAAGAGAATATTCTTATTGTTGATGATGATCTCAATATCTTAGAGCTATTGCAGCGGCATTTAAACTCTTGGGATTATCATACCTACAGGGCAGTTTCGGTTAAAGAGGCCGTGAGTATTTTAAGCGATACTCAAGTAGATTTGTTGATTACAGACTTAAAAATGCCTCAAATAGATGGCTTCGAACTTATAAAATTTGTTTCTGAGCATTACCCACAGATTCCTAAGTTAATAGTTACCGGCTATCCTTCGGTTCAAGACTCGCTTGCAGCGATTAAATCTGGCGTACTCGAGTATCTTACTAAACCCTTTACTAAAGACGAATTAAAAAATGCTATTGAAAAAGCAATCCCTAAAGATTTAAAAGAGAGTGTTGAACCAATTCAGCGTTCAAAAAATAATGATACTGCGTTTAATGAAATAATAGGTGCCTCCGAAAAAATAAGCGAGGTTCTGCAGATTATTGATCGTGTAAAAAACAACAAAGCTACAGTTCTGGTTACGGGTGAAAGTGGTACTGGTAAAGAACTGGTGGCGCGGGCAATTCACTACAGCGGAAAGTTTGCTGCGGCACCATTTATTGCAGTTAATTGTGGGGGTATTCCTGAAAATTTACTTGAAGCAGAACTTTTTGGGTATACAAAAGGAGCTTTTACAGGAGCAGATAAAAATAGAAAAGGAGCTTTTCAAGCGGCTCAGGGTGGTACGCTTTTTTTAGATGAAATAGGCAATGCTTCGCTTGCAGTACAGGTGCGATTACTACGTGTTTTACAGGAAAAAGAAGTAGTACGTATAGGATCGCAGATCCCAGAAAAAATAGATTTACGTGTGATTGCAGCAACAAACAGTGATCTACACGAAATGATTAAAAAACAAACTTTTAGAGAAGATTTGTATTACAGGCTTAGTGTGGTAGAGATAAATGTTGCGCCATTACGCGAACGTGTAGCAGATATACCCTTGCTTGTAGAAAAATTTCTCTTTAAATACGGGATTGAATACAAAGACCGGTTTATAAAAATAGATAGAGAAGCTGTAGACGTTTTAAAGCGCTATCAATGGCCCGGTAATATTAGAGAGTTAGAAAATGTAATACAACGAGCTGTTATAATGTGTGACAAGAATATTAAGGTAACACATTTACCAGATCACTTGAAATATGTTTTAGATTTTCCGGAAGAGGCTTTAACTACTTTAGCTGCAATGGAAAAGAATTATATATTAAAAGTACTTAGAGCTACAGGTAACAACAAGACCAAAGCAGCAGAAATTCTTCAAATTACCCGCAAAACACTTCGCGAAAAACTTAAAGATTAACTATCAAATTGCATTGCTAAGGTACAAGCAGCACAGACAAGTAAAGGACGGGATTTCTTATTTAACGATTAAAATTTTAAAACCATTAATTGGTGCTACATACACCAGCTGGTCAATCCTTACCCACTTGGGTAAACTTTTCCTATTTCTTAAATCGAAAAAAATAACGCACGACACTATAAGTGTCTAAATATAAGGATGTTGAGATTTGTCCTGCTTTATTAATGCGGTATTGGCATTAGTATTGCCCTTAGCAGTATAGTTAAAGTTATATACTATGAAAATCAATTCATTTAACATTTGCCCCAGTTGCAGACACGTGCATACGTGTGTGCTAACAATGCAAAAAGATCAGGTATGGTCTTGCAGCGAATACGACTTTTCAGATACGCTCATTAATTCACATTTAATACAAACACAACAACAAAAAAAATAATTACTAAACTTAAAACATAGTACTATGAAAACTATTTTATTTACAATGCTAATCGCTTTTGGTTCATTAAGTCTTCAGGCACAAAAGCAATGTGATACTCCAGATTTGAAAGTAGGTGATGTTCTAAAAATTTCTGGTGATACAAATACGACCTTTCAACATATAAATTTTCCGAAGAAAAACTTCATAATTAAACGTGGAGGCATCGTAGACTACAAAAAATTAAATAATAAAGAGGTAGAAATAACAGGTGTACAACATAAAGAAGGCTGTATTTCTAAAATTGACGTTAAACTCGCAGATGGATCAAAGTTTTTTAATGCAGTTAGTGCAGTTAGCATAAATTTGAAGGGTGCTTTATCAACTGGTGAAGTAACCTTGAAATAATAAATTTATATGACAAGTCTAGAAAAAAATACAACGGTAGTTGTAAATCGTCCTTCAAAATCTAATGCAACGGGGATGGTAGAAAATGTTCTGGAGCAGTTTAACACTGCGGCAGATATTATCAATTTAAATCCTAACATACGCAGGATTCTTAGCGTAACTAACAATGAGATTATCATACATTTTCCGGTAAAGATGGATAATGGTGATGTCGAAATTTTTACAGGTTATCGTGTACAACACAATAATGCTTTAGGACCTTATAAAGGCGGCCTGCGTTACCACGATACCGTAGATATTGATGCTGCAAAGGCTTTAGCTATGTGGATGACCTGGAAAACATCATTGGCTGGTTTACCATACGGGGGTGCAAAAGGAGGTATTCAAATAAATCCTAAACTGTATTCTCAATCTGAATTAGAACGTATTACCCGTAGGTTTACGTATGCATTAGGTGAAAACATAGGACCTGAACATGACATACCTGCGCCAGATGTTAACACAGGAGCGCAAACGATGGCGTGGATTGCAGATACATACATGTCTACAAAAAGTCCGTCTGAGCGTTCTACGCATCAACACGTTGTTACTGGTAAGCCGGTAGGTTCTGGTGGTCTTGAAGGCCGCGATCGTGCAACAGGATATGGTGTTTATTTATGTATCAAACTCTGGGCAGAAAAAAACAATATGCCGCTTAAGGGCAAAAAATATATTGTACAGGGCTTTGGAAATGTAGGATACTGGGCCGCTTATTTTATGGAGCAGGAAGGTGCTCTTATGGTAGGTGTTCAAGATGCTTTTGCAAGTATTTATAAGGCAGAAGGTATAGGAGTAGCAGAGCTGTTTACCCATATTAATGCTAATGAAGGCGGTGTTCAGAATTTTCCGGGTGCTAGCGAAATTGAGAAAGACACTTTCTTTGGTATAGACTGTGATCTTATTATTCCGGCAGCATTAGGAAATCAAATCACCGAAGATAATGCCGCAGATATTAAAGCAACTCTTATAGCTGAAGGTGCCAATGGACCAACAAATGTAGAGGGAGAAAAAATTCTACTTAAAAAAGGTGTGACCATCATTCCTGATATTTTATGCAATTCTGGCGGGGTTATAACCAGTTATTTTGAGTGGCTTCAAAACCGTAACGGAGAGCTTTGGAAGCTTGATGAGGTTATTGAAAAATTAGATAAAAAACTGGGAGCAAACTTTCACGATGTATGCAATGCTGCAGAAGAGCGTAATATAGATATGCGTTCTGCTGCGTACATTTTAGCGATAGAGCGTATTGAAAAAGCATATGTGCAACGCGGGATTTTCCCATAATTGAAATACCTGTTTTGAAATACGGAAGCTTAATTTTAGAGAAGAAAGAATACGTTCTTTTAAAGCGTATTATGAATATCTCCTATCATTTAGACGACCCTATTATACGCGATTCAATACATAAATTGAACGAAGAATTACAACTGGCCATGATCTGCGAGGATATAGATGTCCCCGCAGATGTGGTTCGGTTTAATAGTAAAGTTACGGTTGAGAGCAGCGAGCAAACACACGATTTATACATAGTGCCTCCTGCGCAAAGTAATCTCTTAAAAAAACGCATTTCTGTTATGTCACCTTTAGGTGCTGCATTAATGGGTTTCTCTGAAGGAGATGAAGTCTTAGGCGATTTCCCAGATGGTTCTAAACGTTTACTTATTAAAGCTGTTTTGCAGCAAGACACTTCTATAGATACTACTGTTTTATAATAGTTGAGTAAATTATTTATTATGAATATGAGAACTTATAATCACGATAACGAGTTTGATCTTTTTCAGAAGAATACACGCGCAGAACTGTATACCTGGATTAAGCTATTAGAAAATCTAAATCTGGAGTTTGAAACACTCGTTAATCTCGTTGAACATAATCATACTATAGACTCAAGCTTAATTCAAAAGATAGTTGATAAGAAAGCAGAAACAAGCTCACAGCTTAATATTTATTATAAATATGTAAATCAGGTTGAAGATAATAGAGAATGCGATGATATGGATTGTGAAATTTATTATCAACGCCAGCACGAGCAGCTAAGACGATTATTTAACTATCATGCTGAACAATGCACAAAATTAAAATGCAGTTTTTTTAATAGTTTAAACCTGCAATCAAATATTCAACTTAAAAACAACATTCAAGCGGGAATGAAGTAAGATTCTGGCTGTATACTAATGAATAAACCTCAAGACTATTTTTTAACAATTCAACTTTTTAATAAAGATATTAAAGAATTGAATTTCTGGATGATGCAACTAGAGCAGCTCACTGTAGAGATAAACCAATTAACTGCTATCGAAAAAAAACTATTAAAAAACAATTCTTTAAATTATAACCTGCTCGCATTCAGAAGAAAAAATACGTTATTTCTTGCTGCTTTATTTAGACAGGAGCAGAGGCTTCAAAAAGAAAAAGAATACGGCTCTGGGATTTACAATTTAGATTGGAATCACGAGCAAGATATGCAACGCAATCAGTTTACAAATCATTTTAGAGAGTTTAAAGCGCTACAAAACATCATTTATGAGCGCCTTATTTCGTTAGAAATAAGATAACACGTATAGAGACACAAGAAGTTTATAACTCACTTAAATTTTAAAACAGATGAAAACAAACCATTTTAAATTTTATCTGCAGGTTATTATTTTATGTGTACTATTTTTTGGCTTTCTTTTTTTGTTTAATAAGATGGTGACGTATATATTTTAATTGAAATCTACTTTTATTTATAATTATAAAGCTCTAAACGCTGTATTTTATAATCTTCTTTAAAGATGCGCAAATGCCTGCCCTGATGCGTCTGATCACCATTTAAATGGCGTATTATTTTCCAGTTATCATTCTCAAAAACTCCTTCATCTACTTTTAAAATGCCCACATGTAAATCTGGATTTTTGAGATTTTTAAAGGTTACATAGATTCCGTTTCCTGCTATATAAAACTCATGCGCTCCGGTTTGTACAATGAGTGCTCCTGCCATATCCCAATTTTCATTTTTAGCGGCATCTTCCCAACCTAATTTGTAACTGTGGTTAAATGTAAATTCATAATCTCCCAGAGTAATTACACTCCCTTCATTTTCTTTATCAAGCAAGACACCTTCAATTTTATTTTGACCCTGATTAGCCATTAGAATTGGTGTTAATTGTCGCAGTAAATTATACATTTTAGATAAGGGTTGATTTTCGGGATTTTCAGCAGATTCTATTGCAAATGGTGAAAAACCTATTGCCTCATAGTGACCTATTGCAAAAGCAGCTTTCCCGGCAATGGTATTATCATAGCGATGCTCAGGAATAAATAAAGGGTCTCCCTGTCTTACATATAAATCATTCCAATATTTAAAATCTGGATTGTAAAAATCGGGAGCCATAAAATCTATTTTAGATCCCGCAGCTTTCCAGATATCCATTAAATGCGGCAGAGGGCCGGCACTAGGGTATTCACCCGGTTTACGACCTTTGTAATTTAAAGCAGCATTAACAAACATAGGGAGCGCATAGGCATCTTTACCGGCTGTAATAACCGCATTTGTAAATTCAGAAAAATACCAGGCCATAAAAAACTCATCGGTGTGTTCTCCTTTACCAAAGAGTTCTTCCCAATTTCCTTTTGTTTTAAAGCCCTGTTGTTCCCACGCGCTATAAAGTTCTGGCACAAGATTCTCTTTGTGTTTCTGCATATAAGTTATAAGAGCTTGCGGAACTGCCATTTCAAATTTGAGATTAGCTTCTTTGCTGTGATCTCGTGCAGCGGGTAGCATTCCTATTTCATTTTCGGGCTGTACCATAATTACAGTTTGTTCTTTTGAATCAAACTCTTTTAAATGCAGCATTAATGCTTTAAACGCAGCGCGATCTGCATTTAAATTTGCCGAGCTAAATGGGGAAAGTAATTCCTGGCTAATTCCGTTATCATCTTTTGCTCGCGGAAATTTTTCCTGATTGGTTTTTACCCAGGATGGAGCATGACTAGACATACTATTTTTCCAGGAACCAAACCAAAGCAACACCACTTTGAGTTCGTTTTTACGAGCTTCTTTTAGTAAATCATCTAAAAGCTGAAACTTAAACTTTCCTTCTTCCGGTTCTAATAATTCCCAGTAAACGGGAGCTAAAACAGTATTGAGATTGAGTGCTTTCAACTTGGGCCATACAGGTGCCATATTTTCAAGACTGGTAAACGTAGAATTGCCCAGTTCTCCTCCCAATATTAAAAAAGGCTTCCCTTCTACAATAAGTTGAGTGGCATTACCTTGTTTTCTAAGATGCGGAATTGATGATTCTTGTACTTGTGCAGTTGTTGTAAATACAGCTATGATTAATAAGAGCAGGGTTTGAATATATGTTTTAATTCTATTCTTCATAGGAGTTTAAAGTTTATGCAGGTAATATTTTAAAATAGATTTATCTATGATATTAATTTCTCTAGAGCTCAAATATCCTGGTTAAAACCGGTAGTTTCTAGCATATATGTTGCTCTTGCTAGTACATATGGTGCATTTATAAATCTGTTATTTTTTTCTATTTATATTGAAATTAATCTAATATGTGGTCTAAAATTTAAAGCTGAAGTTCTTCCATTTTTTTAAAAAGATATTTTTCTTTTTTTAAATTAACGAACTCCCTATACGCGTCAAAATAGAATTAACCTGTACCTTTTCGTTTTAAAGAATTATGAAGATTAGAGTGTCTTTCAAGATAGCAGTTATTTTTAGTTTACTACTACAAAGTAGTCTATTTGCTCAGGAAGTAGGAGAAGAGTACCGTTTTTTAAATATTGCAAACGGAAATACACAACGAGCTGTTTCTACAATTGTTCAGGATAGTCTGGGTTTTATTTGGTTTGGTACAAATGGCGTAGGCATAAATAGATATAATGGTGCCGACTTAACATCGTACAAGCAGAATTTTAATGATAGCAACTCTTTAGGTAGTTCACTTATACATAAACTTTTTATAGATAAGGCAAATCGCCTGTGGGCAGGTACAAACTATGGGTTAAATCTGTATAATCGAGATTTTGATAATTTTAAAGAAGTTAAGCTTTATGTAGACTCACTAGAGGTTTCAAATATTCAAATTAGGGCGATACAGGAAGATGCAAATGGCAATTTGTTAATAGGCTCGCATTATCACGGGCTTTTTAAAGTAAACCCAAAAACATTAAAAGGATATCAGGTGCCCGTGCGGTTTTCAGGAATTAATTCGCTAGAAGTTAACAGCATTGTAAATAGTACACACGGAGATTTATACATAGGTACAAATAAAGGGCTTTTTAAATATACGGGTACCATTGTAGAACCGGTATTAGCTCAATATGAACAAGATGATAAACTTATATCACACCATATTGAAACCTTGTATTTTGATAATACCGGTGCTTTATGGTTGGGAACCTTTGCAAACGGATTATTTAAAATAAGCTTTGATGCGCGAGGAAATTATACCACATTACGTTATGAAATAAGTGATAAACGTATTCTTGCTATAGCACAGGCTCCAGATGGTAAAATGCTCTGCGGAACTGAAAATGACGGACTCTTTGTTATTGATAAAAATGATCAGGTTTATAAAAATTACAGACATAATAAATTTGATACCGGAAGCATAAAATCAAATTCTATTTGGTCTTTGTTTGTAGACACGCAAGGCCGTATATGGATAGGATATTACAATCAAGGATTGGCTGTTTACGATAAATTCTATGATAAATTTAAAGATATAGAAAGCCTGCCATACGTTAATAATTCGCTGCACGGTGCTTCGGTAACCGGTATAATTAACGATAAAAAAGGAAATATCTGGATAGGGATAGACGGCGGTGGTGTTGATGTGTATAACACGGCAAGTAAAAATATCACACACCTTACAGATCCTAACAACCCTATAGCAAAAAATCTTGATGCCCGCGATATTGTCACACTATTTATAGACAGTAAAAATACAATTTGGGTGGGCACCTGGAATTCGGGGATTTTCTATCTGCCAGAAAATGCTTCGGCATTTATACAATACAATGTCTCTAATACTGATGGCGGTTTAAAATCAAACCGTATTATGAGTTTTGCAGAAGACTCAAAAGGCACTATCTGGATAGGAACATTTCTCATGGGCTTGCATTCATACAGCCCACAAACTAAAAAATTCACTCACGTTAACGACCAGTTATTTACGAATCCCCTGGCAAGCCAGCGCGATGTGCGTACTGTTTTAGTAGATAAAAAAGATGCGGTTTGGCTGGGTACTACCAGTGGTCTTTACGAAGTAGAACAACTTCCTGACGGCAGTATGCGTGCAATTTCTTTTAAAGAGAAAATGCGTCAAAATCTAGTAAACAGAACAGAGGTAGATATCATCGTTTCGCTATTTGAAGATTCTAAAGGTATCATCTGGGCAGGTACCATAGGAGCCGGCTTGTGTAAATACAATCCTGCTGAAAATACATTTACATGGTTTACTAGAGAAGATGGCCTGGGTCAAGAGACGATTGCTTCTATATTAGAAGACGATCTGGGTAATATTTGGGTAGGTGGAAACAACGGTCTAACGCAATTTAATACCGCCTCAAAAACGTTTAAGAATTTTGATAAGCAAGATGGTCTCCTGGCCAATGATTTTAATTATAATGCATCATTTAAAGACGAGAATGGCTATTTATATTTTGGTAGTTATGAGGGTATAAATTATTTAAATCCTAAGAACATAAGTTTTAACGATTATAGTCCGCAGGTTTATTTTACAGACTTCAAACTCTTTAATAAATCTGTTATTCCTAATAGTGAAGATGCTCCTTTAAAGAAAGTTATTTCACAAACAGAGGCAATCACACTCACCAGTGCGCAATCTGTATTTACAATAGAATATGCAGGAATTAGTTTTACACGATCTGAAAAAAATCAATATGCATATTATCTAGAAGGCTTTGATGAGAAATGGAATTATGTAGGTCAAAGCAGAAGCGCTACATACACAAATCTTCCTCCCGGTGATTATGTGTTTAAAGTAAAAGCCGCTAATAATGATGGTGTTTGGGATGAAATTCCGCAGACATTAAACATAAAAGTTTTACGCCCGTGGTGGTCTACAAATACAGCTATTGGGGCATATTTATTTGCACTGCTTATCATTTCGTTTTTTATATACAATCTCGTAAAACAACGGGTTGCCGAAAAACGCGCAATAGCTTCAGAACGGGACAGAAGAATACAGGAAGAAGTATTAAATGATAGAAAGCTTCAGTTTTTCACAAACATCTCGCACGAGTTTAGAACGCCCCTCACACTTATTTTAAATCCGTTAGAAGATATTATAGATGGGGGTTTTTCAAAAATGCCCAAACCCGTTACCGATAAGCTTGCAATCATTCATAAAAATACAAACCGTCTCAAGCGCCTTATAGACGAGCTTATGGATTTTAGAAAGCTCGAGATCAATAAATTTTCGGTAAAAGCTTCAAAATTAGATGCAGGAGCTTTTGTTAAAGAAATCACTTCTCATTTTGAAGAAGAAGCTTCACTTAAAAATATAGCACTGAGCGTAGAGACCGATGAGGTTGATGTAAATCTGTGGAGCGACCCTTCTATGCTTGAGAAAATTTTATTCAATTTATTGTCAAATGCCTTTAAAATCACACCAGATTCTGGTAGCATTTCAGTAAGTGTGTACAGGTGTAATCAAAAAATAATACTCCCGCTAGTAGATGAGAACGAACCCGTTTCTGCTTTAGAAATACAGGTTGAGGATACTGGCCTGGGTATTAAAAAAGAAGAAGTAGATAAAATTTTTGAGCGGTTTTATCAAGTTGAAAAAATGAACAGTCAGTACTACGGCGGTACAGGTATAGGTCTCGAGGTGGTTAAAAATTTTATAGACCTTCTTAAAGGTAAAATTGAAGTAGAAAGTGAAGAAGGTGTAGGGACCAAGTTTAAATTGTTTTTCCCGTTAGGCTATGCGCACTTTAGTGCAAATGAACTGTTTTTGGTTCCGCAGGAAAGTGCTACTGTGCCACAAAATAATATGATTCAAAGGGATTCGGTTTCAGAATTATTAAAAGACAGCGATTTAAAAAGTTTGCTTATTGTTGAAGATAATGCAGAGTTGCGCAATTATCTAAAAAACGAACTCTCTTCAGAATATTTTATTCTGGAAGCTTCTAACGGTACCGAAGGTTTAGCTCTTGCTTCGAAGAAGATACCCGATTTAATCATTACAGATGTGGTAATGCCCGAATTAGATGGCTTTGCTTTTTGCGCACAGCTCAAAGCCGATTTAAAAACCAGTCACATTCCACTAATAATGTTAACGGCAAAGGCAATGACTGAAGATTGGGTAACCGGTATAGATGCCGGTGCAGATGTATACCTCAACAAGCCCTTTGACATGAAAATTTTAAAGGCACAATTACGTCAGATTATTTTGAGTCGTCAGGTACTTTTTAATAAATATCTAAAGGATTCTAATAATGTCATGATTCCCGAAAACACCTCACAGCTCGACAAGAAATTTATCACAAAAGTGCTGGAGTATATCACTACAAATATTTCTGATGAAAACCTTACGGTAGAAAATCTGGCCGAAGAGCTGAATTTAAGTAGAAGTCAGTTGTATCGAAAAATTAAAGCTCTTACCGGTAATTCTGCTAATGAATTCTTGAGAAAAATACGCCTTGAAAAAGCAAAAGAACTCATCGAAAGTGGTAATGCTTCAATAAGTGAGGTTTGTTTTAAAGTGGGTTTCTCGTCCCCTTCGTATTTTACTAAATGTTTTAAGGCTCATTTTGGGATTTTACCTACTGAGCTTAAATAGAGCTCGTAGATCGCGTATTTGCTGCATTTAGCCACAAATGTTTCAACAAGTGCTTCATAGTTAGTATTGGGTAGATTTTAATTGGGCGAATTTTAGAGATCTAACAACACGTGTTTTTTGAACACCTAATCGCTAAAATTAATAATGGAAACATCTAGACTAAACCGGTTAATTACGCAAACGATGTATTTGCGTAAAACGTTTTCTAGTTTGTTTGTATTACAAAATGTGTTGATTCAAATTCATGTAAAATAAGCTCCTTTTAAACTAATAAATACCCTACCACATATTTCATGAGCACCCATTCACAAAAATTATCGATCAAGGAAAAAATAGGCTACAGCCTGGGCGATCTTTCAGCAAATTTGGTTTTTCAAACCCTAATGACCTACCTGGCCTATTTTTATACAGATATCTACGGTTTAAAAGCAAATGATGCTTCAGCAATTATTCTTACTGTAGGACTGGTGGCTGCATTTGGTTTCAACCCAGTAATAGGGGCTTTGGCAGATCGTACAAAATCGAAGTATGGTAAATTTAGACCGTGGATTATCTGGACGGCAGTACCTTTGGGTATTGTAGCGCTTTTAGCCTTTACAACTCCAGATTTTGAGTATAAAGGTAAAGTGGTTTATGCGGTTGTAACCTACACATTATTATTACTCTTATATGCTTCTAATAATCTTCCTTATTCCGCACTTAGCGGGGTGATTACGGGAGATATGGGAGAACGCAACAGTTTATCTGCCTATCGTTTTGTGGCAGTTATGTTTGCTCAGTTTTTTGTTCAGGTATTTATGCTGCCTATCATTGAATCTGCAGGAGATGGCGATAAAGCCGTAGGCATTGAGATTGTAATGACATGGCTTGCTATAATAGGTACCATAATGCTCATCATTACTTTTTTAACCACAAAAGAGCGTATTATACCATCTGTAGATCAAAAGTCAAGTATTAAGGAAGACCTGGGTGATTTATTCAAAAATCGCCCTTGGGTGATAATGCTGGTGCTTACTACGTTAGTTTTTATAACACTTGCAATGAAAGGGGGTTCGTATGTCTATTACTTTAAAAATTATGTAGACCCAAATGCGCTTACTACGTTTATACAGCCTATACTCGATTTTTTAAATTCTATAGGAATTAATTTTTTTGGGGAAAACCCGGTCTCTGCGGGCTTTGGTCTATTTAATGCCGGCGGTATTATCTTTATGATTGTGGGGATTACCTTCTCAAAACGCTTTGCAGATAAATACGGAAAACGAGATGTTTTTGGTGTGGCTTTATTTTTATCAACACTTTTTATAATTGCGTTTTACTTTTTTTCAAAAGAGTCTGTAGGCTTAATATTTCTCTCCCAAATCCTACACGGATTCTTTTATGGGTTAACCATACCCTTACTTTGGGCAATGATTGCAGATGTTGCAGATTATTCTGAATGGAAAAATAATCGAAGAGCAACCGCTATTATATTTTCGGCAATGATGGTAGGTTTAAAAGGAGGGTTGAGTATTGGGAGTGCTTTAGTCACGTGGATTTTAGGTTTATATAACTATATCACTAAAGAAGCTGCGGTAGCAGGAGAAGCGCTTATACAGCCCGAAAGTGCTATACAGGGAACCCGTTTGCTGGTGAGTATTTATCCTTCAATACCTTTTTTAATAGGTATAGGCTTGTTGTTTTTCTACGAGATTAATAAAAAAGCAGAAACTCAAATAGAAACCGACTTGAAACAGCGTAGAATTAAATAGTTTAGAATAAATGCTATTCCCTAAACTTACTAAAAATCACGTGTATAATGTGTTTTTAGTAGCTTCAGGGTTTTTATTGAGTGGCAGTATTGCAAGTTCTACCGGGTTTTAAATAGTTTTAAAGGAGCATTTTGAAGACTCACAATGTATATATCTTTAGAATCTTCAGTTTTCAGTTTTACGATTTTTCGGGCTTCTTCAGGTACATAAAAACCACTTTCTGTAGCATTTGCAGCTGTAAAGGTATTATGTCCTCTATTTATAAGGCATAAACCATTTCCTGCATCGTATTGTCCCGTTAATACTTCAGTATCTATATAATTTCCTACTGCGAGAATATCAGGTTTTTTATCTGCATTTATATCTATAAACTCAAAATCAAAAATAGGAGCCCATTGCGCTTCATCAGGAAGAGCGGTATACTTAAAAGTTCCGTCGCCAAGATTTTCTATATATATAGATTGTAACATATATGTATTTAAAATTTCTTCGGAAGTAAATTTTACACTTCCAAAGAGTTGCTGAAAGGTTGAGCTGCCGTACATTTTATAGGAGCCTGTACGTTTACGTATCATAGGTATCTGACTTATAAGCGTGTTTCTGGGCTGCATAATATATTCTTTGTGCTGCATATAGTGCGTCATAATGGGCTCAATGCTTCCATTAGAATCATAATCTTTAGCATAAATACGCAGCGGTTCTTCTACCGAAGCTTTAAACGGGTTATTAAGTCCCCAATTGCCTACAACAAAATCCAGATCTCCGTCCCCATCAAAATCTCCAGATTTTATGCAGTTCCACCAGCCATTTGTGTTAGCTAAACCATTTGCTGAGGTGTCTGGTATGAGTTTACCATTTTTAGAGTAATAGACCTGTATAGGCATCCATTCGCCAACGAGAACCAGATCTGCAGTGCCATCTGCGTTGAGATCCTGTACAGAAGCACCCGTCACCATTCCCGGATTGAGAAGTGCAGGCGCTTTTAAAGCAGTAACATCTTTAAAGATGCCATTGTTGTTTTCTAAAAGATACGATCGCGGAGCATATGGGTAGTTATTGGGGTTGAGTCTGCCGCCTACAAAGAGGTCGAGATCACCATCTTGATCATAATCAATTTGTACAACCGTATTGGTTGGAAATTCTATCTTAGGTAAGCTATTGGGGGAGTAGGTAAAGTTACCCGTACCATCATTTATAAAAAGCCTGTCTTGATAACGACTGGTGTCAAAGTAATTCTCAGAGCTTCCGTAGGCGATATAAAGATCAAGATCCGTGTCACCATCTGCGTCAAAAAACAAGGCTGCAGAAACTTCAGAAATTGAATCTAAAGCGACCAGGTTTTCCTTTTTTAGTTTAAAATCACCTGTTTTAGATTGTAAATAGAGGTGGTTTCTTTGATTTTTCGATCCGCCTACAAATACATCTTCAATGCCGTCACCGTTGCTATCTCCTGTGACTATGACAGGGCCCGGTTTACTGTGTGCTCTAAAGAGTAACGGCCACTTTTTAAAATCGTTAAACGTAGTTTCTTCAGGTCTAAAGTTTAAACCTTTTACTTCATAAAGCGTTAAATAGGAAGATTTAGGCTTTTGTGTATTTTGATCTGCTAGAAATTTTTTTCCTTTTGTGGGTGTAAGTATCTGGTTTTTCTCAATATTTGTTAAGAGGATGGTGGTATTGTCTGGCCACAAAATGCGTATAGAATCGGCTTGCTGCGACTTGCCTAAACCAAAATATAGCGAAGGTTCAAAAGAGGATAAATAACCCTGATGCGGATACAATTCTGAAAACTGAACACCGTTATGAGCATACAACCACACCTTTACTCCCAGATCTTGCCCATTTGCCTGAAAGTTTAATTTTAAATAATTATGTGCGGTTGTTTCCTTTTTGAACGTGGTGTTTTCAAATAGAAAAGCGGGTTCATCTATGTTATTTGTAATCATATCCAGATCGCCGTCTAAATCAAAATCTGCATAAACAGCACCGTTAGAGTAGGAGGGTAATGCTAAGCCATAGGCTTTAGTTTGATTTGAAAACCTGTTTGACCCTTCATTTTGAAAATAGAAATTCGATTTTTTTACACCTGGCATTTTGGCCAATTCTGCGCGTAATTTTTCAATGTGCTTATCGCGTGATTCAAAACTACTTGCCGAATTATTAAAATCGACAAAATCCATATCTGTAATGTCTTTTTTGTAGCCGTTTGTGATGTAAATGTCTTTATAGCCATTATTGTCAAAATCTGCTATTAAAGGAGACCAACTCCAGTCTGTTGCCGCGATTCCAGAAAAATAGCCCAAATCACTAAAGTTGTTTCCAGTGTTTATTTGCAACACATTACGCACAAATTGGGGCTGATACCCAGACTTTATGGCAGTATTATAGCGATCATAAGGAATTTCTGAAAACATGGTCTTTTTACGTACGTTATCATCTGGGAGCATATCAAGTACTACCAGATCTAACAGGGCATCGTTATTTAAATCTGCAGCATCTATGCCCATACTATTATGGCTTTGATGCTTAAAATACGTTGCTATCTTATTTGTAAATGTTCCGTCCCCATTATTAACATACAAGATATCGTTAGACATAAAATCATTTGCCACATATATATCTGGGAAACCATCCTGATTAATATCAAGCACTTTAAGGCCCAGACTCCATCCTTCAATTTGAATACCGGCTTGTGCAGAAACTTCCTTAAAAACCGGAATGCCGTTTTCATTTAACCCCTGATTTTGAAACAAATGATCTGTGCTGTTACCTGTGCCATCTTTGCGCTGTCCAAACGGATTGTTCTTAGGGTAATTTTCATTTGAGTTTGTTGCCAGATACATATCCAGGTCGCCATCTTTGTCATAATCTAACCAGGCTGCCTGTATGGCGTAGCCCGTAGTTGTTAGATTCATTTCTACCGCAAGGTTTTCAAACTTTACTATTCCGTCTGCATCTGTCTTATTGATGTAGAAGTAATTTTTAGATTCCTTTAAATTAAGATCGTGCGCGGTCGATATGTGTATATCTGGTTTACCGTCATTATTGATATCTACAATTGATACACCTGTACACCATTTATCTGTTATAAAGCCCGAGGTTTCAGTTATATCTTTAAAACGTAGATTCCCCTGGTTGATGTAAATTTTACTACTCACCATATTACCGGTAAAACAGACATCGGGAAGACCATCACCATTAAAATCTGCTACTCCCACACCGCCGCCATTGTACATATATTGATAATCCATAATATTGAACAATTCATTTTCTACAAGGGTATTTTCAAAATCTAAATGTGATAAATGTGCGGGAATCTTTACAAACATGGTTAATTCTGCAGGTTTATCTGTGCAGGAAAATAATAACATCAACGATAAGAAGTAGGTGATTCTAAGCATAAAGAAATTTACAGATTAAATGACAACTTTCTCAGAAAGTCAAAATGCCGTGATCAGATAAAAGATCACAGCATTTTGAAACAAACTCAAATAAATATTTTAATTCTAATCTAATAACCGGGATTTTGATCAGCTTGTGTCAATGCAGGGTTATTATCAATTTCAGATTGAGGTATAGGTAGAACCAACAGTTTTTGCTCAAAATTAGCCAGAGGTTCAACTGTAAATTTTCCTTCTTTTCTCCATCTTAGAATATCTCTGTTTCTAACTTGTTCAGAACTTAATTCTACTCGTTTTTCGTGCATAATTGCTTTCATAATCTGTTGTTCAGAATTTACAGGATATGCTGCGGTAGGATATCCGGGCATATTTACACTGGCACGACTTCTTACTTGATTCATAAGAGTTATTGCACGGGCGGGATCACCCGCTTCAAGCTCACATTCTGCAAGATTAAGTAGTACTTCTGCATAACGAATTACACGCATATTAATACCACCTGTTTTAAAACCACCCGGATTTTCCTTATACATTAACGAGTATTTTCTCCAGCTTATTTCTGTAGTCTCTCCTTCAAAGGTGGTAGTTTCTCCCTGTGCAGGAGGTACGACTTCTGTTCCATTATTAAACAAATCTCCTGTTTTGTAAAAGCTCATTGCAAACCGCGGATCATTCTTAGCGTCACCTTTAGAGACACGCTCAAAATCGTTTAGTAAGGCATTAGAAGGTATTAGGTTTCTCCATCCTATGTGAGAATATTCCTGAGTTCTTACAGCTTGTTCATTTGTACCATTACCAGTTCCACCCCAGTCAAAACCACCTGCATTAGCATAGCCTATTTCTAAAATAGACTCGTCATTAAATTCATTTTCTTCTTGAAAATTCTCGTCGTATTGGTCTATTAACTTATACTCTTTAGAATCTACAATAGCATCAAATGCATCTTTTGCAAGACCATATTGACCGGTATACATATATACACGGCCCAGCATTGCAAGTGCCGCACCTTTAGAAAAGCGACCTTTTATGGCTGTGTTTGATGCGAGTGGTAAAGCTTCGGCGGCTTCACTAAGATCTGTGATTGCCTGATTAAGCACAGCCTCTTGAGTAGCTTTAGGAAAGCCTTCATTAAAGTCTGTAGCTACTTTTGTAGCAAGCGGTACACCGCCCCAAAGAGAACCTAATTCAAAGAACATCCAACCGCGGGCAAATTTAGCTTCACCTATTAAGGTTTTACGGTCTGCATCAGAGATGTCTGGAGTTTCTGCACCACGTTCTATTACCGTATTTGCACGTAGAATTGCAGTGTAAGAACCTTTCCAGACGGCCGTTGCAACCGCATTGTCTGCATTATTTGTACCGTTTAAAAGTGCCGCGCGCGGCAATTCTAATTGACCACCACCAGATTTATTATCATCGCCACGTAAATCATGTAAAAACCAGAATTCGCGGGCGTACATTTGACTTGATTGAATAGTCGCGTAAATAGCATTTGTACCTGCTAATAATTCTGCTGTGTTTTGGTAATATGTGGGTACCGAATAATCATTGGGGTTTTTAAGATTTAAATCTTCTGAATCACAAGCTGTGACTGCCCAAAAACCAACACACAGCGTAACAATTGTCTTAATATTTTTCATAATTTTTTTCTTTTTAAAATCCGAGTTCAAGACCTAATAAAAACGATTGTGGTCTTGGGTATTGACCATAATCTACACCTTGTACGCGTAAATTATTTCCTCTGGCACCTATCTCAGGATCATAACCTGAATATTTTGTAAACGTAGCCAGATTGTTACCTGAAACATAAATAGTTAGTTTACTAACATTGTCATTTAAAGTTCTGCCTAACCATTCTTCAGGAAACTGATATCCTATTTTTAAATTTTGTAATCGTAAGAAAGATGCATCTTCCAGATAACGATCTGAAGTTCTATTATTCGCATTAGGATCACCACTTATCATACGAGGTATGCTTGTATTTGTATTTTCTGGTGTCCACGCATCTAAAACTGCTACATCGTGACCAAACAGACGCACACCACCTTGTCTTGTAACCTGTAACGCATTATAAACATCATTACCTTGATTACCGTACCAGTACATACTCATAAAGAAATTTTTATAGTTTGCATCAAAATTTAAACCGTAGCTAAAATCTGGTATAAAGCTTCCTATTACTTCTCGATCATCTGGAGTTACCTGGCCGTCACCATTTAAATCTTTAAATTTAATATCTCCGGGAGCGGTCTGAGCAACTTGATAAGCACCATTAGGCGATGCTGCGTTTAACTCATCAATCTCTGCCTGAGTTTGAAAAATACGCTCAACACGATAACCGTAGAACGATTGTATAGGATCACCCACAGCTGTTCTTGTAATATCTGTATCACCGAAGTCTGCATTTCTTCCGCCAAAAATAGGGCCCGATCCTAAACCATTTACAGTGTTTCTAAAAATACCAATGTTCGCACTGGCATTCCATTGAAAAGCGGTACCTGGTTTAGAGTAATAAGAGCCCGAGAAGTCAAGTCCCCAGTTTTCCATAGCACCTACGTTTGCAAGTGTATTTCCTTGAAAACCTTGTGAGTCTGCCGTAGGAACTATAAGAATAAGATTGTCTGTGGTTCTCTTATAATATTCTGCAGTAAACTGTACTCGATTTTGGTATAGACCCAGATCAATACCTATGTTAGTCATTTCAGTAATTTCCCATTCTAAAGCGCTATTAGCTAAACTTTGAAAAAACGCACCTTGTACTACCTGGCCGTTAATAACTGCATAGGTGTCTGTGCTTATACCAGCATTACTTTCATAATTGCCAATACCTTCAAACCCCATTTTACCCCAGCTTGCTCTAAGTTTTAATTCTGTGATGTTATCTACATCTTCCATAAAAGATTCCTGTGCTAAATTCCAGCCTGCAGAGATACCCGGAAAGGTTGCCCATTTATTATCATCAGAAAATTTAGAAGAACCATCACGTCTTATTGAAGCACTAAATAAATATTTACCGCCAAAATCATAATTTACCCTTCCTAAAAAGGAGAAAATACTGCTTTCGCTTAATGTAGAACTAGTGGTTTGATTTACTGTACCTTGTAATACATTAATGGTATTGCTATCACGCTCACCATAACCCTCAAGTGTTGTTTGCTGAAAATCTTGTCGTTCTGCAACAGCTAATACGTCTAGATTGTGATCTCCCCAGCTATTTTCGTAATTCAACTGATTAGAAAAGTAATTCCCTGAAAACGTACTGGTAGTTTTTCTTATTTTATTTTCATTATTGCCCGTAAAACCATCAAAATAAATAGGTTGTATGTCGCTATTTGTAGCGCTTGTCCAGTCTAGACCAAATGTAAAACGGTATTTTAAGTTTTTAACTAAACGTAAATCTGCGTATGCCGTACCTAAAATACGTACGTTAGTATCTTCATTTGTATTAAGAAGACTAGAAATAAGCGGGTTTACAGGGTCTGTACCATCTGCACCATCAGGAGATCTAAAGCCTCCTGCTAAAGTAGGATCACGTAAGGGTATATAAGGTACACCTCGTATTGTATTTTGAATGCTGGTACGACCACCAGGTTCGCCCTCATTTTCTCTTCTTCCGTTTGCAAGTGTTAATGATTCTCCAATACTTAACCAGTCTGTAATCTCATGATCAGAATTTATTCTGAAATTATAACGATCAAAACCGGTTCCTACAACAATACCTTCTTGTTTAAAGTAACCAAAAGAACCATAAAAGCGAGATTTATCTGAACCTCCTCTTAGATCAATATGATGTGAAGTAGTCACTGCAGATTGAAAAAGAGCGTCTTGATAATCTGTATCTGTTTGTGCAAACGTTTGAGTTGCACCTGCATATATAGGTGTGTCTAAATTTGCCCAACGTGCAGGTTCTGCCTGTCCTGCATTGCTTAATAATTCACGGCCAAATTGTAAGTATTGCTCTCTGTTAAGTAAGTTTAATGTATTAGGAACATCAGAAAAACCTGTAAAACCTTTATAAGTAAATTCTACTTTTCCGTTTGCTCGACCTTTTTTAGTAGAAACAAGAACAACCCCATTTGCAGCTCTTGAACCATAAATAGCAGCAGCACTTGCATCTTTTAATACCGAAATAGACTCGATATCATTATTATCAAAATCTCCAAGACCACCTACAGGATATCCGTCAACCACATAAAGTGGGGTAGAGGCAAAGGTAATAGAACCTACACCCCTAATCTGTACAATAGGATCTGTACCGGGTCCACCTGAATTGGTAACCTGTATACCGGGAACTCTACCCTGTAGGGCCTCTGCAAAACTTACTACTGGTAATGCGGTAACTTCGTCTGCAGATATTGAGGAGACTGCCCCTGTGACAGATTCTTTACGTTGGGTACCATAACCTACAACAACAACTTCATCTAATTGAGCTGTATCTTCTTTCAATTGAATATTTATAGTACGCTGATTATTTATTGAAATCGTTTGCGTAAAAAAGCCAACAAAACTTATAACCAGTTGTCCGTCTGAAGGAGCATTGGTAATGCTGTAATTTCCGTCAAAGTCTGTTTGTGAACCATTATTTGTTCCTACAACTACAACTGAGGCTCCGGGAAGTGGGGCGCCATTTTCATCAGTGACAACACCGGTGATGGTCGTTGTTTGCGAAAATGCAATTTGCCCGAGCATTGCAATTAGTGCAATTAATGCGAGTTTGAGTTTACTCATAATTAAATCGTTTAATGTTGTTTGTTATTAATACTGGCTTTTTTACAAGCTGCAATAAAACAAATGTATGTGAAGGGTAATATGTGCACTAAAAGAAATGAAGCAAACACTGCGAATCTTGAAGCACGATTAGTTATAATCGTAATAAACACGTGGTTTTCAACGCATATTCTTTAAAACTTATATTAATTTAAAGTTAAATCTAAATGATTTAACCTTATCGATAGAAATACATAATGGAGTTTACTGAAAGTTCAATTTTGAAGTTTTTTTTGTGGAATTGATAATCTTGAAATCAAATTTTTAACTCTTCACCACATATCGATCACTTACTATTTAGATTGAGAAATGAAAATTTTATTTCAAAATAGAAGCGTTTAAAATAAAGAAATCCGTATTTGTTTTATCAAATACGGATTTCTCTATGCGGTTTTGGAGTTTAAAAATTAGGCTACACCTAAAGCTATTTTAAATTAAAAATTGCATTTAAAAGAATCGAGGAGTTAGCATACGATTGTATTCTTTAAATAATTCAAAGCGTAAGAATAATTCATAAGTTCCATCATTGTAAGTCGCATTTCCTAGATCAGTACTTTCGCGATCGTATGCAAAACCTATAAGTAAGCCGTCATTAACCTGAAAGCCAACTAAACCACTTAAGGCAGCACTCCACCTGTAGGAAGCGCCTAATGTTAGTTTGTCATAAAATAAAAAGTTTGCATTCACATCAACTGCTAGCGGTGCTCCCGCTACCATTTTAACTAATGTAGAGGGTTTAAACTTTACATCTCTGTTTAAATCAAATACATAACCGGCTAAACCGTAATAATGAATACGCTCTTCTGCTAAAAATGTTTCTGCTCCTGCCGTACCGCTTCTATCAAAGTGAGAAGTCTGCAAGAGTTGAGGAGCAGATAATCCTCCATAAAACTTAGAATCGTGGTAAAATATACCTACACCCACATTTGGAGAAAGCTTATTATCAATGTTAACTAAAAAAGGATCTCCTGCATTAAAAGGATTGGTTCTGCTAAAATCAACATCCAGTACATTTAATGATCCTTTAATACCAAAGCTAAACTTCCCTTCTGCACCTGTTTCTAACGTGTAGCTAAAATCTGCATTAAAGTAAGTTTCCCGTGCTGGGCCTAAAGCATCATTTACAAGACTAAAACCAAGTCCTACTTTCCCTAAACCTATAGGACTATGTACCGAAAGATTTTGTGTGCGTGGTGCACCATCAAGACCCACCCACTGGCTGCGGTGTAGCATCAAAATGCTAGTTACCCCGCGATTTCCTGCATAAGCAGGGTTAATCACTAGTGGGTTGTACATATACTGTGTGTACTGCGGGTCTTGCTGAGAAAACCCAAATGTACAGCAGAGCAGGGCTGCAATGATTAAATATTTATTCAGTATACTCACATTTCTTTTTTTAAACATACATAGAGCGTGTTTCTCTAAATACTACTTCTAATTGATATATATGTATCCGGCCTTTTTACGCGGTGTTCCGTTTGCCGTCGCATAATCTAATACATAATAATAGGTTCCGGTAGGCAATAACTTTCCGCTATCTATTGTTGTACGTCCATTTGAATATCCAGTAAATGCAGAGCTTCCGGCTTGGCCATAGCTATCTTGGCTAAACACCTCAACACCCCAACGGTTAAATATTCGCAAGGTATTATCTGGGAAACGTTCAATTGCGCCAATAATTAACTCATCATTAATGCCATCACCGTTTGGTGTAATTACATTATATACAAATATGTCTTCAATAGAAAGTACCATTCTGGTAACATCATCTGGATCACCATCACCATCTAAATCTTCGTTAGATGTGTTTGTAGGGTCATCAGATATATCTGTAATAAGGCTGTTATTTTCAGTTGTACCAGTCACCGTAGCTGTGTTATCTACATAGCCTATAGTTACATCACGCGGTGTGATTTGATATACTGCAGAGAACGAAGTGAAATCTGATTCACCCGGCAATAGACTAATTGGTCCGCCTATCACAGTAACTTTACTATCTGTAATTGTAATATTATTTAACACCACATTACCGGTATTGTTAATCTTGAACGTGTAGTTAATGGTATCTCCAAAATCAGGAATTCCATTATTATTTGAATCTACATATTCTGCTATTTTTAATAATTCTATACCGGGATTAGCCGTAATGACAAACGTAGTAGGATCTTCAAAATCACCATCGTTATCAATATCTAGATTGGTAGGATCTGCCGGGTTATCCGAAAAATCATCTATTACAATTCCATTAACATCTGTCCCTGTAGCTAAGGCTATGTTCACAACCTCTCCCGCAAGTAAATCTGCTTGAGTGATAGTATAGGTAGCGCTAAACGTATTAGTATTGCTTTGACCTGGAGCTAGACTAATTGGTCCTCCAACAACTGCAACCATATCATCTAAGATTGAAATGTCATTGATGGCAGTACTACCATTATTTGTTACCGTAAAGCTATAGGTTAATACATCACCTGCACTTATTATTGAATCTCCATTAGTATCAGTATAGCTTACTCGTTTAAGTAGATCTAAATTAGAGTTTGCATTTAATAGAGTAACAGTTGCATCAGCATCACCACCGGTTTCATCGGCAGGGTTTGTACTGTCTGAAATATCAGAAATTAGGTTACCGCTATCATCAGTTGCTGTTGCTGTAGCAGAGTTAACAACCTGCCCACTATCTATATTCTGTTGTGTAATTAGATAATCTACTGAAACCGAACCTTCTTCTCCAGGGTTTAAAGTTGAATTAGAGATCGCTATACCAGTCACTCCAATCTCGGCATCATCAATTGAGATACTGTTAAGAACTGTGTTACCGGTATTGGTAACGGTAAATGTATAAGTGATTAAATCACCCAGGTTTACAATACCATCTGTATTTACATCTACATAAACAGCGCCTTTAGTAAGTTGCATACTTGATTCTAATACAATTATAGTTATAGAAGCAGTTGAGCAATTATTAGGATTCAGATTTTCGCAAACAGTGTATGTAACTCGATAGGTTCCTGCTTTAGAATTTGGTGGAACAATTATAGTACCATTACTGTTTACAGCAACACCAATTAAACTTCCATTATCAGCAATTGTAACATTAACCGCTATTGAATCGATTGGGTTGCCATCTAAAGTATCATTGCTAAGAACATTACCTGCAGCACCTCCTGTAATACCATTAATAGGAGTACTACTGAAATTATCATCTTCTAAAATCAAACTACTTGCTCCAACAACTACAGTAGCCGTTGCTGTCTGGCAGTTATTCGGATTTAAGTTTTCACAGATTGAATAGGTAATAGTATATGTACCCGCCGGTGTATTTGGCGGAACGATCAAGTCACCATTATCATTCAGAGCTACTCCGCTTAATCCACCATTGTCAGATAGGGTTACAGCCACATCTGCAAAGTCAACAGCAGCGTTATCTAAGGTGTCATTTCCTAAGACATTACCAGCAACGCCACCATCAGCTCCGTTAACCGGTGTAGCACTAAAGTCATCGTTAGTGGCAACTAATTCACTTGCAGCAACCACAACGGTTATAGTGGTAGTTGCACAATTATTAGGATTAAGAACCTCACAAATGCTGTAGCTTATGGTGTATGTACCAGCAGGAGTACCTGGTGGAACTATTAAGTTTCCATTTGCGTTAATAGCAGCACCGTTTAGTCCGCCATTGTTTACGATATAAACATCAGCATCTTCAACAGGATCTCCATTCAAGGTATCGTTAGCCGTTACATCACCTACAATTCCACCTGTATTACCATTTACCGGAGTGTTACTGAAATCATCTGCACCTGCAATTATCTCGCTGGCTCCAACAACTACAGTAGCTGTTGCTGTCTGGCAGTTATTCGGATTTAAGTTTTCACAGATTGAATAGGTAATAGTATATGTACCCGCCGGTGTGTTTGGCGGAACGATCAAGTCACCATTATCATTTAGAGCTACTCCGCTTAATCCACCATTGTCAGATAGGGTTACAGCCACATCTGCAAAGTCAACAGCAGCGTTATCTAAGGTGTCATTTCCTAAGACATTACCAGCAACGCCACCATCAGCTCCGTTAACCGGTGTAGCACTAAAGTCATCGTTAGTGGCAACTAATTCACTTGCAGCAACTACAACAGTTATAGTGGTAGTTGCACAATTATTAGGATTAAGAACTTCACAAATGCTGTAGCTTATGGTGTATGTACCAGCAGGAGTACCTGGTGGAACTACTAAGTTTCCATTTGCGTTAATTGCAGCACCGTTTAGTCCGCCATTGTTTACGATGTAAACATCAGCATCTTCAACAGGATCTCCATTCAAGGTATCGTTAGCCGTTACATCACCTACAATTCCACCTGTATTACCATTTACCGGAGTGTTACTGAAATCATCTGCACCTGCAATTATCTCGCTGGCTCCAACAACTACAGTAGCTGTTGCTGTCTGGCAGTTATTCGGATTTAAGTTTTCACAGATTGAATAGGTAATAGTATATGTACCCGCCGGTGTATTTGGCGGAACGATCAAGTCACCATTATCATTTAGAGCTACTCCGCTTAATCCACCATTGTCAGATAGGGTTACAGCCACATCTGCAAAGTCAACAGCAGCGTTATCTAAGGTGTCATTTCCTAAGACATTACCAGCAACGCCACCATCAGCTCCGTTAACCGGTGTAGCACTAAAGTCATCGTTAGTGGCAACTAATTCACTTGCAGCAACTACAACAGTTATAGTGGTAGTTGCACAATTATTAGGATTAAGAACTTCACAAATGCTGTAGCTTATGGTGTATGTACCAGCAGGAGTACCTGGTGGAACTACTAAGTTTCCATTTGCGTTAATTGCAGCACCGTTTAGTCCGCCATTGTTTACGATGTAAACATCAGCATCTTCAACAGGATCTCCATTCAAGGTATCATTAGCCGTTACATCACCTACAATTCCACCTGTATTACCATTTACCGGAGTGTTACTGAAATCGTCTGCACCTGCAATTATCTCGCTGGCTCCAACAACTACGGTAGCCGTTGCTGTCTGGCAGTTATTCGGATTTAAGTTTTCACAGATTGAATAGGTAATAGTATATGTACCCGCCGGTGTGTTTGGCGGAACGATCAAGTCACCATTATCATTTAGAGCTACTCCGCTTAATCCACCATTGTCAGATAGGGTTACAGCCACATCTGCAAAGTCAACAGCAGCGTTATCTAAGGTGTCATTTCCTAAGACATTACCAGCAACGCCACCATCAGCTCCGTTAACCGGTGTAGCACTAAAGTCATCGTTAGTGGCAACTAATTCACTTGCAGCAACCACAACAGTTACAGTTGTAGTTGCACAATTATTAGGATTAAGAACTTCACAAATGCTGTAGCTTATGGTGTATGTACCAGCAGGAGTACCTGGTGGAACTATTAAGGTACCATTTGCGTTAATAGTAGCACCGTTTAGTCCGCCATTGTTTACGATATAAACATCAGCATCTTCAACAGGATCTCCATTCAAGGTATCGTTAGCCGTTACATCACCTACAATTCCACCTGTATTACCATTTACCGGAGTGTTACTGAAATCATCTGCACCTGCAATTATCTCGCTGGCTCCAACAACTACAGTAGCTGTTGCTGTCTGGCAGTTATTCGGATTTAAGTTTTCACAGATTGAATAGGTAATAGTATATGTACCCGCCGGTGTATTTGGCGGAACGATCAAGTCTCCATTATCATTCAGAGCTACTCCGCTTAATCCACCATTGTCAGATAGGGTTACAGCCACATCTGCAAAGTCAACAGCAGCGTTATCTAAGGTGTCATTTCCTAAGACATTACCAGCAACGCCACCATCAGCTCCGTTAACCGGTGTAGCACTAAAGTCATCGTTAGTGGCAACTAGATCTGCTGCTTCAACAGCTATTGTTGCCGTTGTAGTTGAGCAATTGTTCGGATTCAGGTTTTCACAAACTGAATAGGTAATTGTATATGTACCTGCCGGTGTATTGGGTGGTACAATTAAGTTTCCGTTGTCATTAATACGGGCACCACTTAATCCGCCATTATTGGTTAGCGTTACATCAACGTCTGCAGCATCAATTGCAGCACCATTAAATGTATCATTAACAAGAACGTTCCCGGCTATACCGCCATTAGGGCCACTTACCGGAGTTCCAATAAAATTATCAGGTGTAAGTATTAATGTAGACTGTCCCACATTAATTTGAACGTTTACAGGTCCCGAACAATTGTTTGGATTTAAGTTCTCACAGATAGAATAAGTAATTGTATAAACGCCTGCAGGAGTTAATGGAGGAACATTTACAGTACCATCATTATTTATCTCAACACCATTTAATCCGCCACTGTTAATAAGCGTAATATCTATATCATTATCATCTACAGCTGCGCCATTTAAAGTGTCATTATCTGTGATGTCTCCAGCAATTCCGCCGCTTTGACCATCAACAGTATTTGCTGTAAAATCATCTGCTATTGCAACGATAGGAGCTGCATCAACACGAATCGTTACTGTTGCCGTTGTACAGTTATTTGGATTTAAATTTTCACAGATTGTATAGTTTACTGTATAATCACCTGCAGGTGTTTCTGATGGAATCGTAAAACTTCCGTCTGCATTTAATTCAAGACCGTCTAAATCACCTGTGTTTACCAATTGAAGTGTAACATCTGATGCTGCTATAGCATTTCCATCGAGAGAATCGTTGTTTAAAACACTTGGAGTTATTCCTCCTGTAAAACCATTAACAGAGTCTCCGGTGAAATTATCATTCAGCGCAACTATAGCAGGAGCAACAACGGTAATTAAAATCGTAGCACTATCACAATTGTTAGCATTTAGGTTTTCACAAATCTGATAAATAACACTGTAATTTCCGGCCTTTGTATTTGAAGGAATAGTTACAATTCCATTTGCATCAATACTTAAGCCATTTATTCCGCCGTTATCTACAAGACTTAACGTAATTGCAGTAGGATCTACAGCTGTATTATTCAGTAAATCATTATCAAAAATACCATTCAGAGTACCGCCTTGATAACCATTTATTTGAGATGCTGTAAGATCATCATCATTTGCATTAAGTGTACCGGCACCTACACTGAGCGTTGCGGAAGCAGTACTGCAATTTGAAGGATTAAGCACATCACATATTTGATAATCTACACTATAGGTGCCCGCAGGGGTATTTGCAGGAATTATGACCACCCCATTAGGAGAAATTGTAATTCCGCTTACACCACCATCACTAAGAACAGAAATAGTGACCGTAGTAGCATCTGCCTGGTCGCCACTAATGGTATCATTATTCAATATATTACCGGCAGAACCCCCTTCAATACCATTTATTGTTCGTGCTGAAAAATCATCGTTTACAGCTGTAATTGCAGGTTCTGAAATGACAATCGTCACTTCTGCAGTATCACAGTTAGAAGGGTTAAGTGCTTCACATATTTGATAAGATATTGTATACGTTCCGGCCGGAGTTCCCGAAGGAATTACAAGTACACCGTCGCTTAGGATGCTTAAACCTGTGATTCCATCATTATCAATGATTGAAGAACGCACTTTATTGTTATTAAATCCTGTCTCATTTAAGGTGTCATTACCATATACAGAAGTTGTATTACCACCTTCATATCCATTAATCGGAGTTGCGCTAAAGTTATCTGCAACAGCATCAATAGTAGCTGCAGCAATAACAATAGTAATTGGTGCCGAACCACAATTCCCGGGATTTAGGTTTTCACAAATAGTATAAATAATAGTATAAGTTCCTGCTGGTGTTCCTGGAGGAATAATTAAACTTCCGTCGTTGTCAATACTTGCTCCCTGTATACCACCATCATCAGTAATAAATACATCATCATCATCTACAGGTGCTCCGTTAAAGGTGTCATTTGCAGTTACATCGCCGGCAATACCACCTGTTAGGCCATTAATTGGAGTGGCGCTAAAATCATCTGGTTCTGCACCAATTACCGCCGGAGCAACCACAACAGTTACAACAGCTGTTTCGCAGTTCGTTGGATTTAAGTTTTCACAGATGGAATAGGTAATGTCATAGGTTCCTGCAGGAGTAGCTGCGGGCACGATTACTGATCCATCAGCATCAATTGTTACACCGTTAAGTCCTCCGTTATCAGCAACTGAGATGGTAATATC